>SVSZ01000040.1 GCA_015064025.1 Oscillospiraceae bacterium
CTTGTTGTTCAATTTTCAAGGATCATTTCTGCCGCCTTTTTTACGGCAGCCCGATTATTATACCACTTTCGGAAGCCTTTGTCAATACCTTTTTGAAAGTTTTTTCGAAAAAATTTCACTTTTTTCTTCCGCTTTTTTAAGGTCACTTCCCCGCGGTCGCTGTCTTTCGGGGCGACAGCTTGACTATTATATCATCCGAAAAGCCTTTTGTCAATAGGTTTTTTTCATTTTTTAAAAAAAATCGAGCTTTTTGTCACATTCGTGCGTATATGTGCGACATAACCTATGACCTTTCTGTAAAAACGTACAAACTGCACAAACGTTCGAGAAAAGCATTGCGGCGGCTCCCGCTTACGAAGCCGCCGCAACAGCACATATATAATGATGTAGACAGTGCATCAAACGTCCCGTCTTCCCTCAAGGGCACGGAAGAGCGTGATCTCGTCCGCATACTCAAGATCCGCCCCCACGGGCACGCCGTAGGCAAGCCGCGTTACACGCACGCCGAACGGACGCAGGAGCTTGGAAAGATACATCGCGGTCGCTTCCCCCTCAACCGTGGGGTTGGTGGCAACAATGATCTCCCCCACCTCGCCCTCGGCAACACGTGTGAGCAGCTCCTTGATCTTAAGCTGTTCGGGAGTGATGCCACTCATGGGAGAGATCAAGCCGTGGAGCACGTGGTAAACACCGCGAAACTCGCGCACCTTTTCCATTGCCAAGACGGCTCTGGCGTCCGTCACCACGCATATAACAGAGTGATCACGTTCCTCATCCGCACAGATGGGACAAAGCTCTTGATCGGTCAGATTCTGGCAGATGGGACAGAGATGGATCTTTTCCTTCGCATCCAGGATCGCGTCCGCAAACGCACGGGCATCCTCCTCCTCCATCGAAAGAACGGAAAACGCCATGCGCATGGCACTTTTCTTTCCTACCCCCTCAAGCCGTGCAAACTGCTCGGCAAGAATGCGCAGGGACTCAATGTATTCTGCCATAGGATCAGAACAAGCCGGGCATATTCATGGCACCGGTGATTTTGTTCAGCTCCTCGTTGTTGGTCTCCTCAACGCGCTTGATCGCCTCGTTGACAGCCGCCACCAGAATATCGGACAGGGTCTCGATATCGTCGGGATCCACGATCTCCGGCTCCAGATCGATCGCAAGGATCTCACGCTTACCGTTGATCTTAACGTTGACAACACCGCCGCCCGCAGAAATATCATACTCGCGCGCGTCAAGCTCTGCCTGCTTTGCCGCCATGTCCTCCTGCATCTTCTGTGCCTGGCGGATCATCGCCTGCATGTTTTGGGGGCCACCGCCCATTCCCTTCGGAATATTCGCTCTCATGATTCAAATTCTCCTTTTGTATTACGGTTATTTTATAACAGTATATTTTGTTTTTCTTCAAACGTCCTCGGACGCCTCGATGATCTCGTCGATCACGCTGCGGTCCGCGGCTTTTCCCACGACCTCAAAAATGAGCTCGCGGTCACCAACCTCGCGTCTGAGCACCGCCGATACAGCAGCACGCAAGCGGTCACGCGACGCATCCTGCTCCATCATGCGCATGGCAAAATCGTTGTCAAAGCGGACGATGACGCGAGAATCCTCCGTTGTAAAGGCACGCGAAGCCTTGACAAAGCTCGCCACCATCGGCGCACTCCTGCTGACGCGCTCCACGACCTCCATCCAACTCCGTATCGGATGCAGGACACGCTTGTCTCCCGAACGTTTCGGCAAAGCCTCCGCCTTCGTCTTGGGCGCGCTTTGTGCCGCTTGCTTGATGTCGGGCACCTCCAAGGGAGCCCGATCCGCCTCCTTGACGGGCACCGTCGCAGGACGCCCCGTGACCAATTGCTCCTCTATGGACGCAATGCGTGAGAGCATTGCCTCGGGAGAGGAATCCAGTGAGGCATCGCACAAACGGACCAGTGTCATTTCGGCAACGATCCGCTTGACGGCGTTCGCCTTTTGCATCGCAAAGAGAGCCTCCTCCAAAAGCTTACAGTGATACAGGAGTGTCTCCTTGCGGAATCTGTCCGCGACGCGGCGCATCTCCTCTGCCTCATGATCGGTCAAGTCAAGATAATTCGCCGCGCGTGCGGACGTTTTCAAAATGAGCATATCCCGCCAAAGCGAGATAAGATCCTGCCAGAACACCAGAAGATCCTTGGAGGATCTGACGACCTCCGCAACGCGTGAGAAAAGCGCGTCGTAGTTTTTATCGGCAACCGCGTTCACGGTCTCAAGAAGAGCGCCGCGTCCCGTCAGTCCAACAGATGCCTCCACACGCTCCACGCTCACGCTTCTCTCCACGCCCGCACAAAGCTCAAGAAGGCTGATCGCGTCACGCATACCGCCCTGGGCAAGCTTGGCAAGCATCCGCGCGGCATCCGCGTCAAGAGCAATCCCCTCCTCTGCGGCAATATAAGAAAGCCTGTCCACCAGCGCATCGGTCGAGATGCGACGGAAGTCAAAGCGCTGACAGCGCGAAATGATGGTCGCGGGAAGCTTTTGCAGCTCCGTCGTCGCGAGGATGAAGATGACGTGCTCGGGCGGCTCCTCCAGCGTTTTGAGCAACGCATTGAAGGCGCTCACCGACAGCATGTGCACCTCGTCGATGATATAAACGCGGTAGCGAAGCGCCGAGGGAAGATATACGACCTCGTCGCGGATATCTCTGATGTTGTCGACGCCGTTGTTGGAGGCAGCATCCATTTCCAGAACGTCGGTCGCCGCACCGCTGTCGATCGAAAGGCAGGCATCGCACTGACAGCAGGGACTGCCGTTTACGGGATGCTCGCAGTTGACGACCTTTGCAAGGATCTTGGCACAGGTGGTTTTTCCCGTTCCGCGCGAGCCGCAGAAAAGATAAGCGTGGCTGAACGCTCCCTGTTGTGCCTCATAACGGAGCACCGAGGTAATGTGCTCCTGCCCGCAAACGTCGTCAAAGGTCTGCGGACGCCATTTTCTGTAAAGTGCCTGATGCATACTTACGCCTTCTCAACGGGAAGCTCTGCGAGCTTGCAAAGATACGCATACCCCATCTTGAGTGCGGGCAGATTTTCCTCAGCCCCTTCAAACTCCAGAGAAAGCACACCGTCATATCCTACCTCGCGCAAAAGCTTCACACACGCGGCAACGGGAACGTCGCCGTGACCGAGGACCGTGCCGCGCAAAAGATTGCCGTTGCGCGTGTTGAAGAATCCTTCCGGAAGCGCGTACAGCTCGTCAGACTTGCGGTAAAGAAAATCCTTTACGTGCGCATGGATCGCGTAAGGAAGCGCGCGACGGACCCCCTCAAGCGGATATTCGTCCGCACAAAGGAAGTTGCCGACGTCCACAAGCCAACCGTAGTTATCGTTGTCCACCGCACGGATCAAAGCCTCCATGCGCTCGGAATCCTGGAAAATATAGCCGTGATTTTCGGAACAGGTGCGAATGCCCTTGGTCCTTGCATACTCGGTAACCTCGCGGATCAGCGGCACCATCACGGGAATTGCCCCCTCCCACGTCATTCCCTCGGGAAGCTTGTAGCAAACGTCGTGACGCAACAGGGGCGCACCCAGCGCCTCGGCAATATCGACGTAGCGGAACATTTTTTCAAGCAGCTCCTCGCGTGGCGTATTGAGAAAATCCGCACCGATTGTGTGAGACGCGATCTCAAGACCGATGGAGGCGCAATACGCGCGAAGCTCCTTAGCGGTCGCCATGGGATCCTCCGCGCCGAGCTCGATAAATTCGATCGCATCATATCCGATCTCGCGCGCCAGACGGCACACCTCGAACAGATCACAGCCCGTGTCCCTCATATGCTTGGAAAAGCTGTATGAGCTGATTCCTATTTTCATAGCGGTGACATTCCTTTCACATGATATCTATTCCTTTATATTGTAACATACTATTTTGAAAAAGTCTACGCCTTTTTGCAAAAAAATAAAGCGCTTTTTCCGAAAAAGAAAAAGCGCCGGACTGCAAAACAAGACCATACACCCCAAAATCGAAATTCACCCCCACGCGATCTTCGCATCTCCTGCTCAGAACAGGCACCCTCGCGGCACATAAAGATGATCGCTTAATGCTGCTTGGTCCCCCACCTGACATGGTTCACGAGTCTTCATTGCGCAAGACCCATTCGTCAACACAACAGCTGCGACTCCATTCGTAAGAGATTCTTCCTCAAAAGAGGGATCCACCCCTGCTGTAGCGGATTTCAGGTACAGGGCTCCGCTGCTTCCCCGGCTGGTATGGTCTCGTTTTGCAGTCTGACACTGCATCCGCTATTATACCATATTATTTTCCGTTTTGCAATAGAAATTCAAAAATTCACATATTTTTTAATTTCGGTGGCACGAAGCGCCCTCCATGTCACGGCTTCGCCGTGCCACACTCTTTCCAAGAAAGCCCTCTCCGTCATTTTCTTTCGAAAATGCCTAAGCGCGGAAAAAGAGTTCAAAGCAGCGGCGAAGCCGTTATTTTTTTCGTTTTGCTTCCTATTTCACGTATTCCATCGTCGCCGCAAGCATCGAAGCACTTTCGGCGCGTGTGATCTTGGATACGGGATCGATGTATCCCCCGTCCGCGGAAAGGATCCCGATCGAATGGAGCGAGTAGATCGCGTCGCTTGCCCACACGGGAATGGAGGATTGGTCGGCAAACACGGGAAGAACACTGACGTCGCAAAGCCCGACGATGTTCCCCACCATGACCGCCGCCTGCGCCCTCGTGATCTCCTCGTTCGGCAGGAAGCAAAGCTCACCCGAGACGTTTGTTCCGCTGACGTAGCCCAGCGTGTAAGCCGCCGCCACGTATCCCTTCATAGAGGGCGGAATATCGTCATCATCCGCAAAGGCAGTCACCGAGCACTCGGGCACGTCGGTGATCCCCGCGGCATGCATCGCCATCACTAAAAATTCCGCACGCGTTACAGTTCTTTCGGGATAGAAATAATGACCGCCTCCCACCCGCGTACCGCTCATGACCCCTGCCTCCGTCAAAGCGATCGCCGCGTTTGCATAGGGAGAATCCTTCATATCCGTATACGTGACCGAGGTCCCCGAAACGTTCACACGCAGATGGACGGTCCTGCACGCACTGTAATTGCCGTAAACGTCTCTTGCCACGTAGGAAAAGCTGTCGTTTCCTACGTAACCGCTCTCGGGCGTATAGACGTAGCTTCCGTCGCTCGCATCGCAAATGACGGCTCCGTTTTGGGGATAGGAAACGATCTCAAACACCATCGCATCCCCATCGGGATCGTAAGCGCCAAGGCTTCCGTATGCGTTCATATCACGGTAGGTGGAGACGTTGAGAGAGAGCTTTGGAACCATGGAAAGGGTCGGTGTATAGTTTTCTGAAGACAAAAGATGCACGCGGCAGACGTGCTCCACGGCATTTCCGTTGGCTTCAAAGGTAAAAGAGGCGCTTGTCACGTCATCGTCGGCAGCCAAAAAGACCATATGCGACAGATTCTCCGCAGAGACCGTCTGCCCGCGTGAGATCCGCGTGGAGCCCAAAAGAAGCTCCCCCGCCGCTGTACTCGGAAGATCCAGGAGCGTGATATACTCCACCTTTGAAAGATTCAACGCGCGCTCAAAGGTGTCCGCAGAGAAAACGACCTCGTTCCCGCGCGGCGCCGAAACTGCCATATCCATCCGATGTGAGAGCACGCTGACACCGTAGGAGATCACCGCCCGCTCCTCCTCAGCAAACACCGACACCGCGGCAAAGCCAAGGCATAGCGCAAAGCAGAGAAAAAGAGAAAGTGACCGAAGAAAAACCGATAACCGTTTCATAGAAAAACCGCCTTCCATCATTCGTTGGTTCATTGTATGAGGAAGGCGGTCAAAATATACGGATTTACGTTGCGAGACCGTCGGTGTGCTCTGCCTGCCTTTGAAGCTTCTCCATCCGCAGCCAGTTGAAAAAGCCGTACAGATCGTTGAGAAGAAAAACGGCAAAGCAAACGGTGACCGAAACGTAGGAGATATCCTCCATGGCGGCAAGCGTCCACAAAAGGATCAGAACGACGTCGTTGATCGCATACCAAAGCGCAAAATAGGGACTGCGGCGAAAGGTCAGGTAAACCGCCGCAAAGGAGGTCGCGATAGAAACCGTGCTCGGATAGAGATTTGCGGTGTTGAAATAGTCAAGGATAAAATAGAAAGCAACCGTGACCGCCGTGACAAGGAGCGCCATGAACACAGTCTCCCGTCGGGAGAGTCGGTTGATCTTTACCTCACTGCGATTTCCCGCATAAGGATTTCGCAACCACGAGATCAATGCCAGCACCGCCATAGGTCCCGACATGCCGAGATACGTGATCATCTCCCCATAATAAGCAAAGCCGTAGGAGATCGCACCGTAGATCAGACTGAAGACCACCATCAAGCACTGCCCGAAGGGGTTCCCCTTGGCGCAAAAGATCAGCGCCGTTACACCGATCAGTGAGGCAATAAAGGACACGGGATCACTTCCTCGAAAGATCAGGAAGGAGCATGTGATCAGGGCAATCGAGGAAAGCCACAACATGCGCTCCCACAAAGTAAAATACGAAATAAAACGCTTGATAAGATTCATAAGACCTCCCAAAAAAGAAAGCACCCGTATGCACGTCTTCAAAGACCTAACGACGTACAAGCGAATGCTTTCGCTCTCACCCGGTGGCGAGTTTTTGTTCCTTGCGTATTGTATCACACAAAGGGCAAAAAGTCAAGTGTTTTTTTATTTTACCTGCAAAACGACCTTTCCGACGTTCTCGCCACGTTGAAGGATGGCGTGTGCCTCCTCGGCGTCCGTGATGGGAAGCACCTTGTAGATAGAGGGCTTCATCATGCCCGCCTCTACCTTGGGCCATACGTCACGGACGAGCATGGCAAGGAGCTCTGCCTTGAAGGCAGGCGTACGGGAGCGAAGCGTGCTTCCGATGATACGCACGTTACGCACGTAGATGTTCTTGAGATCGATCTCGGTGATCTGTCCTGCCAAAGCCGCGATCATGATCCAGCGCGCGCCGTGGGAAAGATAAGGAAGACAGCCGCCCATAAAGCTACCGCCAAGACAGTCGATGGCGATGTCCACGGGAGTCCCCGCCTCTAGCTGTGCCTTGAGCACCTCGGCGATGTTTTCCTTTTTGGTGTTGACCACGAGATCCGCGCCCAAGGGCTTGATCTTCTCCGCGATCTCGTCGGAGAGCACGGTGGTGATCACGCGAAGGCCGAATGCCTTTGCCATGGGAATGACCACGGAGGCAAGACCGCTCGCTCCCGCATGCATCAGAAGCGTGTCCCCTGCCTTTGCCTTACCCTCAATGAAAAGGTTGAGATATGCGGTAGCATACGCCTCGGGCATCGCAGATGCCTCAACAAGGCTTCTGCCCTTCGGCACGGGCATGAGCATATCGTACTTCACGGTCACGTACTCGGCATAACCGCCGCCGCCCAGAAGCGCACAGACCTCGTCACCGATCTTATAATTCGACTTTTCCTCTGCGATCTTGCCCATCTTGGCAACCACACCGGAGATTTCAAGTCCCATCCATTCGGGGCATCCCGCAGGAGGCGGATAATCGCCGTCACGCTGCATCAGATCCGCACGGTTGAGCGCGGCACAGTGGATCTCCACCAGTACGTCCTCATCGCCTACAATGGGATCCGGAACGTCGCTCCACGTAAGAGCCTTATCGGGCTGAACCAAAATTGCTTTCATAGCTTGTACCTCTTTCGTTTTTATTTTCCGCATACCGCGCGGGATGCGTCTGTTTGATCTTACTCTTATTGTACCATATTGACAAAGCTTTGTAAATATGCTATACTGTCAATTACCGCAACAATTCTGCTGTTTTTGGAGGAAAAAAGCATGGAAAACAGTCTCGGATACTCAAAAAAACTCTGCATGAGCGAATTGCGCGTGCTTCACACGCATTATACGAGCGCGCACTATTACGATGCGGGCGCGGGGCGCGTTAATTCCAGCTTTGTCTACCTTCTGCGCGGCGAGGTCACACTCTCCACCGTGGGCAGAGAGATCCGCATGGGCGCGGGAAGTCTTTTCTACATCCCCGAGGGAATCCGCTACCACTCGGTCTGGCGCGGCACTCCCGACGTTGAATTTTACACGTTTGAAATCATTTCAAAGCCATCGGGCGCGGGAGAGGCACAGAGCTATGCCATGCGGTATCTGCCGGAGCTCTCTACCGAGCGGACGGGAGAGCTGTTTATCGAGATCTACCGACTGTTTGCGACCGAGGAGCGAAGAAACAAGATCCGCGCACTTGGAAAATATTACGATTTTTATGCCGACGTCCTTCCCTACCTTTCCCCCGAGCCGCCGCGAAAATACAATCCCGCTTTGCTCTTGGCACTTGAATATATCGAAAAAAACGCGCACCGTGATTACGGCACCGAGGAGCTTGCCGCGCACTGCTGTGTGAGCGAATCAAGGCTTTACCATATTTTCAAAAGCCAGCTTGGCACGACCCCCGTACGTTTCAGAAACGAATTGCGCGTGGAAAACGCCGCCATGCTTCTTCGCTCCACCAATCTCTCCATCGACGCGATCGCGGAAAAATGCGGCTTCCATTCCGCCGCATATTTAAGAAAGACCTTTCGCGACTCCACAGGGCTTCCCCCGAGTGAATACCGCGCAATGGTCTGAAAGCACAAAAAAGCAGTTCCGCCTGCCTCCCGAAAGGAAGAGCGGGCGGAACTGCTTTTTATCTCAGTAAAACAGTTCAATATTCCGCTTGATGTACGCCATGATGCGGCCGCGGATGTACTTTGCGTTTCCGCAGACGAAGGAGCGGATCTTCTCGGAATCCGAGCGGTAATTCTCCATGATGAAGGTAAACGCACGCGGCATCTCCTTCTCCCCTGCCTGCTCCAGTGCACTTGCAATGGAAGCCACGGTCTCGGGCGTTGCGTTTTCAAGGTAGCTCCAGTAGGATTCGATGTTCTTATCCGCCAGATCGTAAAGCATCTTGTAAGCAATGAGCGGGCGGTAGACTCTGCGGTAACCGAGCTTGAGCTCGTTTTCAAGAACGTTTTCCGTCCAAAGCTCCTCAACGGATTCGCTGACCGCAGTCAGAAGGAAGGCGAGACGCTCGTTCGCAACGGTAAAGGAAAGCTCGTCCACCGAAATATTGCGCTTCTTCTGACGATCGAAGAGGAAGAAGTTGGGCTCGGTATCTCTGCCCAGCCAAAGATAGAAAAATGCAAGAGCGGAGAGTGCGAGCATCAGGATCATAATAATGATACCGAACACACGCTTGTAGGTCGCGTCTGCCTGCAGGACAGGGAAAATAAACATTAAGATCGCGCCGACAAGAGCAACGACCGCTGCAATCTTCATGATCAAGGGCAATTTCTTTTTCAACAAAGAGCTCATTCTTATATTCCTTTCTTCGGGGTGAGCATTCTGACACTATATATAAATAGTATAGCATAATACGGGGCGCTTTGCAAGTGATTTTTTACTTTTTTTCAAAGCTTTTTTCCATGATCCGACAAATCACGCGGCGGGCATTTGCCTGTGCAACGGCGGCGGTCCGCAGATCTGCCGCGCATATAAAGGACAGTCGCCCCACAGGATAGCGCGCCGCTGCGGAAAGGAGCGCCTGCTCCAATTCATGCTCCGTGGGAAACGCGCGAAGAGAGAGGGCAAGCGTAAGTCGCGGCGAGAGAGCGGCGGCAAGCTCTGCCGTTTCCTCGTTCAGACACGGCTCCGAGATCGCAAGGCACACCTGCGGCAGTCCCACCGTGCGCTCCGCATAGGAAAGAAGCGGTAAGGCGTCACTGTCCCGTACTGCCTCCACAAGAATCGAAGCGCCTCCCCGTCTTGCGCACACACACAGCTCGCGGAAAAGCTGTGAGAGAAGGAGAAACGACTCCTCCCCCGTCCTTCGTGTGTTTTTCAACGCCACTGTGACGCTGTGAGGATTGGGCGGCACAAAGACAAAGCCGCGCGGAAGGCGGAAGAGGATCCGCTCGCACCCCACGTCGAAAAAGCGTTCCGTTTCGTCCGCAATTTGCGCACTCCACCCGTCAAGCGACGCATGGGAGAAAGGCAAAAGAGAAACACCGTCAAGCATCGGGCGTCCCCCTTCGGGAAGCACCGAGAGCTCCCCCCCTACCTCGGTAAGGCACGGAACACCGCCGGGGAGGATGGACGCAAGCGTCAGCTTCTTTTTTTCAAGAGCAACGATCGCCTCCCGCCAAAGCTGCGGTGCGAACGCATCCGAGAAGGGCGCTGTGATGCCGCAAACGTCACGCAACAGCGCTCGCATGCACTCCGCTGCGGGATGTCCGGCAAGGGAATCGCTGACTCTGCAAAAGGCAGAAAAAAGCTCCCAGTCCGACGCATGCGCACCGTTTTCGCATGCCCTTACACCGCACAGCGCCAGCATACGGTAGAGCTCCTCACCGCGGATCAGCTCCGTCGGGTTGGTAAGTCCTCCCAAGGACAAAAGCGCCCGTGGAAGCGTCCCGTAATCCGACGCAAAAGAAACGTCCGTCATGTGCCCTCTCCTTTCCTTCATTCTTCCACCATTATACCCCGTACAGGTGAAAAAGTCAATCAAAAAATAAAAACCGCACAAAAAAATGGGCGCATGCTATAGACGAAACCGCTTTTTTATGGTAGAATATAGGGAGAAACGTTCCCACAGCGCGCTGATTCTAAAAACACGAAAGGATCCCGTATATGGATTTCAACGAATTCAGTCTGATCTATCCGAGCGAGGAAATACGCAAAAAGCACGACCGCGGCGAGTGCGTGCCCGATATTGATATGTTCACCCTTGAGGAGCTTGGGCTTCTTGAGGTGTTCAAGCTGAAAAACCGTCAGCTCTCGGAGTTCTTCACAACAGATCCCGACGTCATGCGCTACCGCATGGCGACCTTTGACGATATGCTCCGTTGCGAGGCACTCACGGATATGCTCAACAAGCTCGTCCCCGTGCTCAACGACATCATGGAGCTTCGCCGCCTTGAGGCGGACAGCGGGGATACCACCGACTATCTCTCCAGCATCACGGAGATCGAGCTTTACGTCTCCAGCATCAAGGTTTTGCACGAAGGACTTCTTGCGACCCGCGACGAGCTTCAAAGCCCTGCCTTTTGCGCGCTCTCGGAGCTTGTCACCACACTGGCGGAAAGCGATTATTACAAGGAGCTCAACGAAAAGCTCAACGAGCTGACACAGCGCGTGCGCGAGATCAAGAGCGTGACCGTCGGCGTCAATCTCGACGCACAGCTTCGCCCCTCCTCCGCCGGCGTTCTCTCCATCAATTCCGAATCCTTCAAGTCGGGGGACGTGCTGGATAAGATCCTGCGTCTGAACTTCAAAAACGACAATTATACCTGTATCGCCAATCTCGTTCCCTTTGGAAAGAAACAAAGCGAAAACCAGAAGATGGCGCTTTCCCTCGCGTTTAACAGCGCGATCAACGACGTCTACCGCGCCTCTCTTCGCTCCTGGAAAAAAATCGTGCAGACCTATGTGCTTGAAAACACGGAGTTTCTTCTCAATCTCATGCCCGAATTTGAATTTCTCGTGCGCGGCACGGGTATGCTTCGCGCGCTCCGTGACAAGGGCTGTGTGCTGACCGCTCCCGACATCCGTCCGATGGAGGAGCGCGCATTCTCTGCGGTCGAGCTTTACAATCCCTGCGTCGCACTCAAGATCGAGGACGACGTAGTCCCCAACGACCTTTCCTTTGACGAGCGCGCGATGATCTACGTGCTCTCGGGTCCCAACCGCGGCGGAAAGTCGGTCATCACCTGCGCAATAGGTCTTTCGCAGGTCATGATGCAGCTCGGCATGTACGTTCCCGCCAAGAGTGCCGCCATCTCTCCCGTTGACGGTATCTATACACACTTCCCCACGGGTGCCGACGACACCATCGACAAGGGACGCCTCGGCGAGGAATGCGCGCGACTGAGCGAGATCCTTGACTGCGTCACCGCGCATAGCCTTGTCCTGCTTGACGAATCGCTCTCCTCCACGGGAAGCTTTGAGGCATCCTATATCGCGGCAGAGGTGCTTGGAGGACTGGCACACGTAGGCTGCCGTTGCCTTTTCTCGACCCACCTGCACGAGCTCGCAGCAGAGATCGACACATCAATGCACGCTCTCTTGCGTCGGGCGGTGTCGCGATCGACACCCTGGTCGCAGGTATGGAGGGTGAGGGCAAGCGTTCCTTCAAGATCATGCGTGCCAAGCCCGACGGTAAAAGCTACGCGCGTGACATTGCCGAAAGCTACGGCCTTACCTATGAAAGCATTCTCGGAAGGATCGGAAAGCAAGAGCAGGTATAAAACGACGGTAGCAACCGCCAAAAGCTATGGTAAAACACTACAAAAAGAGCGGTGCCTTTCATGCAAAAAAAGCATGAAAGACACCGCTCCTTTCGTATTTGCCGCGGTCACGCCGCATAGCCTCCTCTTTGAGGGAGGGCAAGTTTGCTTGCGAACTTGCGTAGTGAGACGCAGTCGAACGTTGCGGACCCCCGAAGTGGTGGAAGGAGTAGCTGCGACCACGCTTCGCCGCGCCACCTCTCTCAAAGGTAGAGGCAGGCTCCCCCTCTGGGCGAGGTCAAGCCACCGACAAATCTCATTGGTAAAAGAGAGTTAAAAAGTTGCACAATTCCGAGGCTCCCTCCGAGAGGGAGCTGTCGCGGCGTCAGCCGTGACTGAAGGAGTGTGCGCAACGCAAAAGTAGCCTCCCACTCCGGGGCGACCTGCGTTTTCTCTTCCTTCCGCTACAAGATCGCCCGCATCTCATGCCTCCCGCAAAAACGCGGGAGGATTTTTGTGCTCGTGTGCGGAAAAATCCGCGCGGAGCAAGCGCAACAGCTCCGTTTCATCCGCCATCGGAAGCGCCTCCTTCGCATATCCCAGAAAATAACGGAAAACGTCGGGCTGGGAAATGCGTTGCAGCGGACGCGCGTCATGCGCCGCGAGATAGAGCGTCAACCCCTCCCAGAAGCCAAAGGGCGAGGACATGTAAGGTGTCAGATACCAAAGCGCGTGCGCAAAGCGTCCGCTCTCAAGATAGCGCTCAAGCACCTCGGCAACGTGAGAAAGACGGGTAAGCTCATCATAGGAGATCCAGCGATTTTCAAGCACCGTATAAGGTGGCGACGGAAGTGCGCGATAGCCGTACGCCTCTTTGTCTTTGGAAAGCGCAGTTCCGTGGAGCAGCTTCAAAAAGCCGACCTGCAGCATATCGGACGCGCCGTAAGCGGCGTCAAAGGAACGTGCAAAGGAGGCATAGTCCTCGTACGGTAGCCCCGCGATCAGATCCAGATGCACGTGAATGTTTCCCATATCGCGAATACGCCGCGCCGCTTGGATGATACGTGCAGGGTCCGCATGCCGCGACACAGCGGAAAGCGTTTCCGCATTCGTGCTTTGAAGCCCGAGCTCCAATTGGATCTTCCCCTTTTCAAAGCGGGACAGGATCTCAAAGCTTTCCTCATCAAGCAGATTTGCGCAGATTTCGAAATGATAGGTCTTCGTAAAGCGGGGATCCTGTAAAGCACGCCAGATCTCATTGGCACGGGCACGGTCGGCATTGAAGGTGCGATCCACGAATTTGATAATGCGAACGTCCGAGCGAAGCTCTTCAAACGCCTCAAGATCGCGAAGCGTTTCCTCCGTACTTTTGAAGCGCACGCCCGTCTCGCACGAAGACAGACAGTAAGCGCAGGCATAGGGACAGCCGCGCGAGGATTCGTAGTAGGCAATGCCGCCCGTCTCCTCTCCGTCGCGGTAAAGGATCCCCGTCCCCGAAAGCGGCGCTTCCTTCCCCTTGACGGTGCGCTCGACCGTCTCTCCGCAAGCAAAGCGGCGGCAGATCTCGGAGAACACCTCTTCCCCTTCACAGCATACCACCGTATCGATCCAATCCATCCCCGAAAAGCGTTCGGTATCGTAGGAGACCTCGGGTCCCCCCAGAACGATGCGTGACGCGGGAAGGATCCGACGAAGGGCTTGCGAGAGCTCCAGCATCTCTCCAAGATTCCAGATATAGCAGGAAAAGCCGTAGACGTCCGCCCTCTCCCGATACAAATGCTCCAGCACGTGAGCGCTGCGGTCACGCAAAGTGTGCTCCAACAGAACGACCTCGTGCCCCGCGCGCTCTAAGGGAGCGCGCAGACAGCGAATGGCAAGATTGCTGTGAGAAAAGGAGCCGTTGAGTGCAAAAAGAACGATCTTCATTCCGTAAAATCTCCCTCACGGGGCGTCAGAACCGTGCGATCGCCGCACAGAAGAAACGTCCCTCTTTATTCTTCCATTATTTTATCACACACGTCCTCCTTTTGCAAGCCGAAAAGCGCATGACAAAAGCTTTTTGTGAATTTTTCCTTGGCATCGAAGTCCATAGCCGACATATAGATCTCCTCAAGTCGGAAGTGGTACGTGCTCACGCGCTCCAAGGCTTCGATCGCCCCCTCCCGCATCGCACGCCGCATGCGTTCTGCAAGGTTGAGCCGCTCACGCTCGCGCTTCATAGCGGAGGTGTTCACAAAGCTGCGCATGCGCACACGCTTTTTGGGGAACTCGCACGTCTCTCCCGTGCAAACGGCAAAGGCAACACCGCTCTCGCACAAAAAAAGGCCGTCCAGACACTCGGGCTCTACGGGATCGTGCGAGACTCTGACAGTCAGCCGCTTTTTCTGCGCCAGCTCTCCAAGCTCTGCCATCAGATAGCGCGCCGTTCCCCTGCAATCCTCAATGATATAAAGGCGCTTGGCATCGGCAAAATAGGTGTCAAAGCCCACCTCCCCGCGCATCCCCACCGAATGCATCAGAGCAGGCGAGGAGGAAAATTCCCGTCCGTCCCCGATCTCCCGCATCAGACGTGCGGCAAGGGCGCGGATGCGATCGCGGCGAACGTAAGGAAAAACAGCGGCATCACGCTCCGCATTCATCTCCCCAAGAGCGGCAAGATAGCGGTACGCACTGCGGTACGCCTCACGCTTGCCTTGATTGAGAGATTCGATCAAGCTCCTTTTTTCGATCAGGCTCTCTGCATTCCAGAACGTACCGAGGTTCACAAGCTCCTCCCGCGCCCCGGGGCAGGAGGGCTCATAAACGTGCGGCGCCGTAGCGTCGAGCAGTGCAATGCTCACCTCGCAAGGTTTTGACAGGATCACCGCATCAAGAGATGCGGGATCCGAGGAGCAATAGATGTACTCACAGCCCCATCCCCGATCCTCCGCGTATTCCGCAACCTCTCTTAAAAAGCGACTTTTTCCCGTCCCGGGTCCCCCCTTTACGGCAAATACGCGTCCGATGCGCGCGGCGTTGAAGATCTCATCGTAATAGCTGAAAAACCCCTTGATGCTGTTGGAGGCGGCAAAGTAGGCATTTTCCCCGGTCGATCTGATCGTCATAACATAATCCTCCGCATGGTTTTGCTATTATTTTATGCGCAAGCGGAAAAAATGTTCTACTTTTTTTCCGCGCCTCATATAGTGGAAGCAGGACGAAACAAAAAAATCAAGGAATCGGACAAAGCCTATGCAAAAAGAACGTACAACTTTCAAAAAAATCGACCTTCCCGCGCCTCTGTGCACATCCCTCCCCCCTCACCTTCTTGAGAGTATCCGAGGATGCGGCGCCGAAAGAGCGGAGGAATTGCGACTGCATGCGGGCAGAGTCACGCGCGTCAAATGTGCGGGACTCTCTTATGCCACCGACGTGACTCTTGACGAAAGAGAGCTTTCGGAGATCCTGAAAAAAATGTGCGGCGGCTCCCTTTACGCCTATGCCGAAACCATCAATCAGGGCTATCTCACCCTTGACGGCGGGATCCGCGTAGGGGTCTGCGGAACGGCGGCAACGAACAAAGGTCAGATCATCGGCATCGGCAACGTCACAGGCTTGACCGTGCGCATTCCACACGCGGTGCACGTGTCGGTCGGGGCGCTGGCAGACAGCTTTCTTGGCGGCATCCGCCCTCACGGAATGCTCCTTTATTCACTCCCCGGGGTCGGAAAGACCACTTTTTTGCGCGCGCTCGCCGCAGAGCTCTCGTCACCGCACAGAGCCCTTCACGCCGTGGTCGTCGATAGCCGCGAGGAGATCGGACCCATGCTCCGCGGGAATGCACTTGATCTGGACATCCTGTCGGGATATCCGCGTGCCGTTGGGATCGAGATCGCCACAAGAAGCCTTTGCGCCGACGTGATCCTCTGTGATGAGATCGGCTCCCCCGAGGACGCAGAGGCGATCCTTGCGGCGGCAAACTGCGGTGTCCCCATCATCGCCTCGGCACATGCGGCAAGCTGTGCGGAGCTTTTGCGCCGTCCCTCGATCAGGACGTTGCACGACGCCCTGATCTTCGGTGCCTACGTCGGTCTTACACGAAGCGAAGAGAAGGAGCTCTCCTACTGCTTCCTTCCCCACGCCAAGGCTTGCCGCCTTGCAAACGGTTAAACGGAGGTTTTTATGCTTGCTATCAAGATCCTCGGCGCGCTCCTCATCCTATCGGTCGGGGGCATCGCCTCCTTCGCCTCGGTCCGCTACGAAAAAAAGGCGCTGCTCGTCCTTGACGGATGGATCGATCTCATTCGCCACATCCGCACGCAGATCGACTGTTATCTGACGCCGCTCGACGAGATTCTTGACGGATGTCTGCATCATGCAAAGGATCTTCCCTCCCTTTACCGCTGCACCTCCGTGTATCTCGACGGAAACGAACGGCATCTGATCGAAGGCTTTACACGGGACGTGGGTGCAGGCTACCGCGAGGAGCAGCTCCGTCTTTGCGATTTCTGCATTGAGGAGCTTCGTTGCCGCCGCGCATCCCGCGCCACGCAGCTTCCGATGCGCACAAGGCTCGCGGTCACTCTTTCCGTCTGCATAGCACTCGGAACGGCGATCCTTCTTTGGTAAAAAGGTAAAAAAACAGGAACGGAGATATAAAGCAATGGATATTTCATTGATCTTAAAGATCGCGGGGCTCGGCTTTCTTGTTGCTCTTGCCTCGCAAATACTCAGCAAAAGCGGACGCGACGAGCAGGCAATGTTCGTCACGATCGCAGGGATCCTGGTCGCGCTCATGCTGCTGATCACCGAGATCCGCAATCTGTTCGATATGATCACCGCGATGTTCGGAATATAGACATGACACTGATCAAGGTGTGTATGCTTGCCGTGGCGGGCATTGCCGCGACAGCAATCATCAAGCAATGGAAGTCGGATTTTTTGCCCCTTGTCCGTCTTGGCATCCTTCTTCTTTTGGGGACGGTGCTCTTGACGCTCTCCTCGCCGCTTTTTTCCTACGTCCGCGCGCTCACCCAATACAGCGGAAGCACCGCGCATGCAGAGCTTCTCTTCAAGGCACTCGGCATCGCGTTGCTGGCACAGATCTCGGCAGACGTTTGCAGAGAATGCGGCGAGAGCTCGCTTGCCACGGGGGTTGAGCTGACGGGAAAGATCGAGATCCTGCTTTTGTGCCTCCCCATGATCGGCGAGCTCCTCAAGATCGCCGAGGAGCTTCTCTCCATAGGAGGCGCATCATGAAAAGAAGAAGTAAAAAAGCCCTTTTTGCGCTCTTTCTCATTCTCTTTTCCCTTCTCTTTTCTCTCACCTCTCATGCAAAGGAGAGAGAGGAGATCACAGCGGACACCGACACCCTGCCTCCCTCCTATACGGATCTTACGGACACGCTTCCCGAGGAGATCCGCGATCTTCTGCCGGACGGCATCTTTTCCGATCAGTCCTCCGAGGTAGAGGACAGCGCTATGGAGGCAGGCAGCTTTTCCTATTTGCTGGAGACAGTGCTCTCCCTTCTTGGCTTGAAGCTTGGAACATGCCTGCGCCTGCTTTGCAGTGTCACGGGAATTCTGATCCTTTCGGCACTTTGCAAGGCCATGGGCAGCTCCCTTCGCTCAGAGGGAGTGTCCCGTGCCTTCTCCCTTTGCACAACACTCGTTCTTCTCCTCTCGCTCCTCCTTCGCGGATACGAGAGCATCGCGAACGTGAAGGCGTATTTTTCCACACTCGGAAGCATCAGCGCAACGTCCGTCCCACTGCTTGGGGCGCTTTATGCCATGGGCGGCAACGTGTCTACCGCCGTCGCATCCTCCGCAGGACTTACGGTTTTTATGAGTCTGATGGAGGGCGCGGTAGGACAAACCGTAGTCCCCTTTTGCGGAATCTGCCTTTCCCTCTCCCTTGTAGGTGCACTGGACCCGTCGCTTCGTACGGGCACGCTTCTCTCCACCGTCAAAAAAAATTACACGACCGTTCTGACCTTTCTTATGATGCTCCTTCTCACCATGCTCTCGTCGCAAACGCTCCTTGCCTCGCGCAGTGATACGCTTGCCATGAAAAGCGCGAAGTTTGCCATGAGCAACGTCATCCCGGTGCTTGGCGGATCCGCATCCGAGCTTCTCAAAACCGTCGGTGTCGGCATCTCTTACCTGCGTGGCACGGTGGGAGTATCCGCAGTGCTCTTACTGCTGTTTCTTCTTCTGCCGACATTGATCGAGCTTTTGCTTTTGCGCCTCTCCTGGCAGATCGGCGCCTCTCTTGCCGACCTTCTCGGATGCGACCGTGAGAAGCGTCTGCTTGACGAATTCGCCTCGCTTCACGGCTACCTCATCGCCGCCGTGTGCATCTGCTCCTCTATTTTGTTCATCAGCTTTACGCTTCTGATCCACTGCGCGTCGGCAGTCGGTTGATCCAAAAACACGGAAGGAGCAAGCCATCGTGAAAGAATATCTGATTTCCGTCATCGCCGCCGCGTTGATGGCGGCACTGGTCGGGATCCTCGCCCCCGAGGGAAGCGGCAAGGGACTTTCGGGGCACGTGCGGCTCCTTGGCGCTCTCTTTCTGCTCTGCGTCCTGCTCGCCCCCTTGAGGGGCGCCGCCGATTCCCTTGCGGACTGGATGCGCGGCGAGGTGACGCTCGATCTTCCCTCCGGCGACAGTGAGGAGGACTACGGAAACGAGCTGGAGAGCGCGATTCGTGCCGCCTCATGGGAATACGCGGCAGACCTTCTGTCGGAGCGCTTGGAGACCGAATTTTCTCTTCCCACAGGCGAGGTGCGCTGTTTGCTGCATCGGAGCGACCCGAATGCCGAGCATCCCGAGCGCGTCAGCGTTATCCTCTCGGGCTCGTCGATCTGGAAGGATCCGGCGAGGATCGAAGCCTACGTAGAAGCCTTGCTTGGCTGCGAATGCGCCGTAGCAATCGAATAAAGAAAGGATGGAAGCCTTTATGCTTAGTTTTTTTAAGGGCGGCACAGACACGGAAAAGCCCGCAAACGGAAAAGGAAAGCTTTGGATTCTTCTCATTGCCGCCGCCCTCGGCGTCGTTCTGATCCTCATCGGAGGGATCACGGGCGAGGAAACGCAAAAAGAGACGCAGACTGAGCACCGCACGCAAACGGAGGAGATCGCGACTTACCGAAAGCAGCTTGAGGCGCGCATCAAATCGCTGTGCGAATCGGTGGACGGCGTTTCCAACGTCACGGTCGCAGTCACCCTCTCCGGCGGCTTTGAATCGGTCTATGCAACCGAATGGAAGGACGGAAACGAGGAATACGTGATCCTCGGAAGCGGCTCCTCCGCATCGGCACTTTACCTCTCCCATTCCGTCCCCGAGGTTGCGGGCATCGGCATCGTCTGCCGCGGCGGAGAGTCAACACATATCCGAAACGAGCTGATCGCCCTTCTCTCGGCAACCTTCCGCGTCAATTCCAACCGCATCTATATTGCAGAGGGGAAAGGATAACCAAACGGTAT
>SVSZ01000041.1 GCA_015064025.1 Oscillospiraceae bacterium
CAATGCTGCGGGAATTGCCTTGCTTTGCAGGGCTCGATATCTGAATACAGAAAAATAAACGAATGTTCGGGGAAGGAGGCTTTCATGACGGCAAACAAGGGAATGCTGTCCGTATCGCAGGTAAACGAATATCTGAAAATGATGATGGACGGCGACCGAGTACTTTCCAATATCCTTGTGCGCGGAGAGATCTCCAATTTTAAGCTTTATTCCTCGGGACATGCCTACTTTACCTTGAAGGACGAAACGGGACAGCTCAAGGCGGTGATGTTCCGCTCCTATGCCGCGCGCCTTCCTTTTTTGCCGACGGACGGCATGCGGGTCATTGCTCACGGAAGGATCTCTGTTTACGAGGCAAGTGGGCAGTATCAGCTTTATGCGGATGAATTGCAGCCGGACGGAGCGGGCTCTCTGGCGCTTCGCTTTGAACAACTTAAAAACAAGCTTCAGTCCGAAGGGCTGTTTGATGAAGCAAGAAAAAAGCCGATCCCCGCTATGCCGATACGGATCGGTGTGATCACGTCCCCTTCGGGGGCCGCAGTGCATGATATCATGAATATTTTGGGGCGGCGCTTTCCGCTTTCCGAAATGATCCTGTTTCCATCGGCGGTTCAAGGCGCAGAGGCACCTGCGCAGCTGATTTCGGGGATCGAATTCTTCGGAATGAGCGGGATCGTTGATGTGATCATCATCGGTCGCGGCGGAGGCTCGGCGGAGGATTTGTGGGCATTCAATGATGAAGCCTTGGCTTACGCGATCGCAGCATGTCCCGTTCCCGTAATCTCTGCTGTCGGGCATGAGAGTGATTTTACCATATGCGACTTCGTCGCGGACAAGCGTGCGCCGACACCGTCTGCCGCCGCAGAGCTTGCTGTTCCCGATCGGGAAAATCTGCTTCTTCTGCTGCGTGAAAAGCAAGGGCGCTTCTGCGCGTCTCTTGAAAAACGGCTGAAGGAGGAACGGCGTGCACTTTCTCAGCTTGCCTCGTCGTACGTATTCAGGCATCCCGAGCGTATGCTCGATGACCTGCGTGTCAAGCTTGCAGACACGGAGGAGGATCTCCTTGCCGCACTCGGAGCGGCGCTTCTTCAAAAGAAAAACGCACTTCAAAAAGATATAGTCAAAATAGAATCCCTCAGTCCGCTCTCTGTCCTCTCACGCGGATATGCGGTGGCGTCTCTCGGAGACAAAACCGTGCAATCGGTGAAGGATGCCGAGACGGGGGATTGCTTGAACATTCGATTTTCGGACGGTGTGCTCTATGCGACCGTCGATGGAAAGGAAGAGACCGATGGCTAAAAAAACGATTACCTTTGAGGCGGCTATGGCACGCCTTGAAGAAATTTTACATGCACTTGAGGGCGGTACGGAAACCTTGGATGACTCTCTCAAGCTCTATGAGGAGGGAATCTCTCTGATCCGCTCCTGCTCGGAGCTTCTCGAAAACGCAGAACAGTCCGTGAAGCTTCTTTCCCTGCAGGCGGACGGGAGAGTTGGCTTGAAGGACTTTAACAAAACGGAGGCCGTGGAATGACAAACGAGGTTCTGGAGCTGTTGATGCATAAAGACGCCACTCTTACGGAGGCGGCGCTTCGTGAGTATTATCTTGAGGACGAGGATCTGAAGTCCCTTCTTGATGCTGAGCGATACAGCCTTTTTGCGGGCGGCAAACGGATCCGCCCTATGCTGACGCTTGCGTTTTGCAGACTTTTCGGCGGGGAGGATGAAGCGGCACTTCCGTTTGCCTGTGCCGTCGAAATGATCCACACTTATTCCTTGATCCACGACGATCTTCCGTGTATGGACAATGATGATCTGCGCCGAGGTAAGCCAACGAACCATAAGGTGTTCGGCGAGGCTACTGCTCTTCTGGCGGGGGACGCACTTTTGACGGGCGCGTTTGAGGTCGCTGCATCCAACACGGTGGTAGGGGCTGAAATTTCCGCAAAGGCTGTGGCTTTTCTTGCAAGCTCGGCAGGAAGATACGGAATGATCGGCGGTCAGATCATGGATCTTGAAGGGGAGAATAGAAAGCTTACGCTTGACGAGCTTTTGAAGCTTCACTCTTTAAAAACAGGCGCTCTCATCAGTGCCGCAGCGGTGCTCGGTGCTCTTGCGGCGGGCGTTTCCTTTACGGATAGAGCGATGAAAGACGTTGTTACTTATGCGGAAAACATCGGTCTTGCTTTTCAGATCGTGGATGATATTTTGGACGCAACGGGAGACAGCGCTTTGCTTGGCAAAAACACGGGTGTGGATGCCGAGCATCAAAAAAGCACGTTTTTAAGCTTTTATTCCGTTGAGGAGGCACGCTTTTATGCGGACCGTTTGACCCAAACCGCGATGGATGCAATCAGAAATTATCCCGATTCCGATGCGCTTTGCTCTTTGGCGGAGTGGTTGGCGGGAAGAAATAAATAAGCTTGAAGGAGTTCTTTTATGCAATGGCTTTTTGATTTTTGCACAAATTATTACGTGATCTCTGCAATTGCGGCATGGCTTATAGCGCAGATCATCAAGGTGTTCACGGGCGTTTTCAAATTGCAGGAATTCTCACTGAAGGCGATGTTCTTCGGAACGGGCGGAATGCCGAGCTCTCACACTGCCGCGGCATGTGCGCTTTGCGTTGCGTGCGCACTTAAGGATGGCTTGGGCGCTTCCTCCGTTGCGATCTCAGGTGTGCTTGCCATGATCGTTATGATTGATGCGGCGGGTGTAAGAAACGAAACGGGAAAGCAATCCAAGGCGTTGAATATGATCATCGGCGAAATGTTCTCCGATTCCGAGAATGCGGATCTCCACTTCAAGGAGCTTATCGGGCATTCACCCTTGCAGATCCTTTGCGGCGCGATCACGGGAGTTGTGACGGCGGGACTGCTGTATCTGCTTCCCGTATTTTCTGCATGAGACTGGATCTTTTTTTGACGGAACACGGGTATGCCCCCAGCCGTCAGCGCGCGAAAAGCATGATTGAGAGCGGTTGCGTCAGTATCGACGGCACAGTGATCAGAAAACCTGCCTTTTCGGTGTCGGATGAGGTACATACCGTCAGTGTTACCGATCCCTTGCGTTACGTCAGTCGCGGAGGGCTTAAGCTTGAAGCGGCACTTGACGCATTCTCAATTGAACCTGTCGGATTGACGGTTCTGGATATCGGTGCCTCTACGGGAGGGTTTACCGACTGCCTTCTTCAACGTGGCGCGGCACGAGTTTACGCCGTGGATGCGGGCGAAGGACAGCTTGCAAAAAAGCTCATTGAGGATTCTCGCGTGATCTCTGTCGAGCATCTTAACGCACGGGCAATGACACCGGAGCATATCGGAGGCGAGACCGTGGATATGGCGGTGATGGACGTTTCCTTCATTTCTTCCACGTATATCATTCCGCAACTTCCCGCGCTTCTCGGCGGAAAGGGAACCTTCGTTTCCTTGATCAAGCCGCAATTTGAGGTGGGAAGATCGATGCTTGGAAAGGGCGGTATCGTAAAGGACCCTGCCGCACATCTTTCCGCTGTGATGCGTGTTTACGAATGTGCGCTGTCCTGTGGCTTTTCGATGACGGGACTGATCCTCTCTCCGATCGAGGGAGGTGACGGAAATCGGGAATTTGTCGCACGTTTCGATCTCGCAACACGGGAGGGTCACGTGTGGACGCCCGTGGATATTCGTGCGTTTTTGAAAGGAATTTGATAAAAAGGAGCGTTTCAAGGTGTTAAAAATTGCACTGATAACGAATTTTAATATATACGAGAAGGCGAATGCAGCCGTGACGGTTGCAAATTACCTTCTCAAAAAGGAATGCGAGATTTTAATCGCCTCCTTCAATAAGGAAAAGCTGCAAAGGATCAACAAGCACCGCGAGGAGTTTCGCTATCTGCCTGTGGATACAGTTTATGCGGAGGCGGATATTCTGATCGTGCTTGGCGGTGATGGAACGATCCTTGAGGTGGCGCGCCGTGCAACGCAAAAGGGAACGCCCATCCTTGGGATCAATTTGGGGCGTCTTGGATATATGGCAGAGCTTGAGGCGGGTGAGCTTGGGTATCTTGACAAGCTCTTTGACCGCTCCTATACCTTGGAAAAAAGATCCATGCTTCGCGTAGAGCTTCTCAGCGCCGCTGGTGAGCTCCGTTCCTTTTGCTACGGTCTCAACGATGCCGTGATCTCCAACGGGTCGGTTTCACGGCTTGTGGATCTGGAGCTATACGAGGGTGGAGTCCCCGTTGCAACCTATCGCGCAGACGGCTTGATCATCGCCACTCCGACAGGATCTACGGCATATTCCATGTCAGCGGGAGGTGCGATCGTCGATCCGCACGTTCCATGCTTTTGTGTAACTCCGATCTGCCCGCACTCCTTTATTGCGCGTCCATTGATCTTCTCCGACGATTCGGTGCTTGAGATCCGCAATGTGTGCGCGAGAGAGAAAATGCTGTATCTGACCGTGGACGGTCGAATGAATTTTGAGCTTTACCGCAACCAGACCGTACGCATCATTAAATCAACGATGCAGACGAATCTGATTCGGTTGAAGCCTTGTGGCTTTTATAAAAAATTAAGACAAAAAATGAGCATGTCTCAAGTGGATTAAAGAAGGAGCATCGATCGTAATGAAAAGAAGCAGACAGGAAAAGATGCTGGAGCTGATCTCCAGATATGAGATAGACACCCAGGATGAGCTGATTTCCCGCTTGCGTGAAAACGGGTTCAAGGTCACCCAGGCAACTGTTTCAAGAGATATCCGCGAATTGAAGATCGCAAAAATGACGACGGGCAAGGGAACCTACCGATACGTTCTCCCAAAGCAGGTAGATACGGGTACCGGAATGAAGTTTAACACCGCACTGATCGATTCTATCATCAGTGTGGAGTCGGCATGCAATCTTGTGGTGCTCAAGACCTATCCCGGCATGGCAAACGCCGTTGCGGTAGGTATCGATTCCATGAATTTTGGGCAGATACTCGGATGTGTTGCGGGAGACGATACTATTTTTGTGGCAACCCGTGACGAAGATTCGGCAAAGACCATTGCAGAGCGTTTTTGCGATCTGATGAAGGCGATCTGAATCCATGCTTCGTTCCATACATATTGAAAACGTAGCGGTGATCCGCCGCGCAGATCTTGAATTCGACCGCGGCTTTTCGACTCTGACGGGAGAAACGGGAGCGGGCAAATCCTTGATCATCGACAGCATTAATCTTCTTCTCGGTAACCGTGTTTCAAGAGAGATCATCCGTACGGGTGAAGAGCAAGCTACGGTCAGTGCGGTGTTTGAGGAGCTTTCTCCCGCGCTTTGCACCCATCTTGAGGAAATGGGTTTTCCATGCGAGGATGCAACCTTGATGCTTCAGCGGACCCTTCATGCGGACGGACGCTCACGTGTGCGCCTTAACGGGCAAATGATCACGCAAGCCATGCAAAAGGAGATCGCAGGACGCTTGATCAGCATTCACGGACAGTCCGACAGCCAACGGCTTTTGCAAAAGTGCAATCATATTGAGCTTCTGGACGCGTTCGGTAAGCCTTCGGCAGAGAAGAGTGCATATGTTTCTTTATACACAGAGCTGCAGGAGACGATGAAAAAGCTGAAGAGTATTTCAAGCGACGAAGCCGAAAAGGCAAGGCTTTATGAGATGCTGAAATATCAGATTGAGGACATAGATGCAGCAAAGCTTAAAGCGGGCGAGGAGGAAGCTCTTGAAAAAGAGCGGGACAGACTTGCAAACGCCGAGCAGATCAATCGGCAGATTCATCTTGCCTACCGCGCTCTTCGCGGGGGCGAAAAGACAAACGCATATGATCTGATTCGCCGCGCGGAGCTGGCGATTGGTGCACTCAACGGGTTGGTTGAGGATGCGGACGCTCTTTGCGAGCGTCTTGTAGCCGCTTCCTCCGAGCTTGAAGACGTTGCGGAGATTCTGCTCGGCTATTCCGAGGAGGATACCGAGGACCCGAGCGCACGGATCGATCAGATCGAAGCACGTCTTGACGGAATCTCGAAGCTCAAACGCAAGTACGGAAACAGCATAGAGGAGATCCTCTCATTTCGCGCGGAAGCTGCTCTGAGACTTGAGGAGCTTGCGTGCTCGGACGAAACACGCATAGCTCTTGAGGAACAGGCAAAGCGCTTGACCGTGCAGGCAAAAAAAGCGGCGTCGGCGCTGAGTGAAAAGCGTCGCAGAGCGGCAGAGGAGATCACAAAGGGGGTTACGCAAACCCTTGCGTTTCTCGACATGCCGAAGGTACGCTTTGCCGTTTCTGTAAAGGATGCGCCTCTTTCTCCAAGCGGAGCGGATGAGGTTGAATTTCTGATCGCTTCAAATCCGGGTGAGCCGCTGTTGCCTATGATCAAGATCGCCTCGGGCGGTGAGCTTTCGCGCATTATGTTGGCACTTCGTTCGGTGCTCAATGATCGCGAGGGTGCCGGGACCGTTATCTTTGACGAGATTGACACGGGAGTCTCCGGAAAGACCTCTCGAAAGATCGGAATCAAATTGTTGGAGACCTCAGCAGATGCACAGGTGCTTTGTGTGACGCATTCGGCACAGATTGCTTCTCTTGCCGACACGCATTTTCGTATCGTCAAGGAGGAACGTGACGGGCGGGCTGAAACCGACGTTTTGCGCCTTGACGGCAAGGAGCGCGTGGAGGAGATCGCACGGATCCTTGGCGGTATTGAAATCACTGAGGCTCAGCGACGTGCGGCAGAGGATATGATCAACGAATACAGATAACTGTGAGCGAGGGCTTGCTACAAAGGAGATATCATGCAAAAAACAAATGCCATGCGCATGCTTGACGCAGCAAAAATTCCGTATGAGACGCTGACGTATACGGTGGACGAAAACGATCTTTCGGGACTCCACATTGCAAGGGAATTGAATTTTCCCCCGGAGAAAATGTTCAAAACGTTGGTTGCGAGGGGTGACAAAACAGGGCCGCTTGTCTTTTGCATTCCCGTCGCCGGAGAGCTTGACCTGAAGCGCGCCGCATCGATCACAAAAAACAAAAGGATCGAGATGGTGCACGTGAAGGATCTTTTGTCACTCACCGGATACATCCGTGGGGGATGCTCGCCCATCGGAATGAAAAAGCTCTTTCCGACCTACGTTGATGAGAGTGCTCTGCAGTTTGATAAGATCACCGTAAGCTCAGGAACGCGTGGAGCGCAGCTTTTGCTCGAGCGTGCCGCTTTACTGCAATTTATACAAGCGGTAACGGCACCCTTGACCGTAAAATGATCAATTTAAATCTTGAATCCCGAGTGGAATTGTTGTATAATATTATAGTTAACACATTTTGAAAGGAACTTCTATGCAGACGATAAAGACACGCATTGCCGAAAAGATCGTTGAAGGCGTAAAATCCATTCGCGCGGAGGCGGAACTGGAAACCGAGGCAGTGGTTTCCATGCTGGAATATCCTCCCGATCCTCTCATGGGGGATCTTGCGTTCCCGTGCTTTAAGCTGAGCAAGACGTTGCGCACGTCCCCTGTGCAGATCGCCTCGCAGCTTTGCGCATCTCTGACAGATGAATGCATTGCAAGCGTTGAGTCCGTCAGCGGATATCTCAACATCAGACTCTCGAACGAATACCTCTCAAGAAACGTTGTCCCCGAAATTCTTGAGAAGGGGGAGCGTTACGGCGCGCAGGATTTCGGAAAGGGGAAGATGGTCGTTCTTGATTATTCCTCTCCGAACGTGGCAAAGCCCTTCCATATCGGGCACCTTGGAACCACAGTCATCGGACATGCGCTGAGAAAGCTTCATGAGTTTGCCGGATATGAATGCTACGGCATCAATTATCTCGGCGACTGGGGAACACAGTTTGGCAAGCTGATCGTCGCGTACCGCCTTTGGGGAAGCCGCGAGGCGGTGGAAAAAGAGGGAATTGATAAGCTTGTAGAGCTTTACGTGCGTATCAACAACGAGATCAAGGGCGACCCCGAAAACGGGATTCCGGAGAACCACGAGCTGGCGGATTCCGCACGTGCGGAATTCCACAAGCTGGAGATCGGAGATGAGGAAAATCTCGCACTATGGAAATGGTTTGTTGAGATCAGCCTTGAAGAATATAATAAGACATATCGCCAATTGGGCATTTCCTTTGATTCTTATAAGGGCGAAAGCTTTTATACGGACAAAATGCCCGCGCAGGTTGAAAAGCTTCGTGAGCAGGGACTTCTTAAAATCGATGACGGTGCGTCCATCGTCGATCTCTCCGAATACAATATGCCTCCTTGTCTGATCCTCAAGCGCGATGGATCAACGCTTTATCCCACGCGCGACATCGCGGCGGCTGTCTACCGCAAGGAAACGTATCACTTTGACAAGGCGATCTATGTTACCAGTGCGCAACAGTGTTTGCATTTTGCACAATGGTTCAAGGTCGTTGAAATGATGGGATATCCTTGGCACGACGAGCTTGTGCACGTGCCTTACGGTACCGTTTCTCTCAACGGAGCAAAGCTGGCGACAAGAACGGGTAACGTGGTTCTTCTCAAGGATCTCTTTGCTCTGGCGATTGAAAAGGTTTCGGGAATCATCAACGAAAAGAATCCGGAGCTCGAAAACAGAGATGAGGTCGCAGAGGCGATCGGCGTCGGGGCTATCGTATTCTATTATCTTACAAACAACCGTATGAAGGATATCAACTTTGTTATGGATGAGGCGCTCAGCTTTGACGGTAATACAGGACCTTACGTGCAATACACGTATGCGCGCGCATGCTCCGTATTGAGCCGCGCAGAGGACGTCTCCGATGCCCCCGTAGCTGTCACGACCGAGGAGGAGGCGGCGCTGGTCAAAACGCTTTGTCGCTTTGGTGAGCGCGTCTGTGCCGCGATCGCAGACTATGAGCCAAGCTATATCACGCGCTTCATTCTCGATATTGCGGCGGCGTTCAACCGATTCTATCACAACTGTCCCATTCTTTCGGCAACAGACCCCGCCGTGCGTGCATCCCGCATCAAGCTGACCATAGCGGCGAAGACTGTTCTCGGAAATGCGTTTGACCTGATCTGTCTTCGGAAGACGGAAAAGGTTTGATGCAAGTAATAGGTATTTTATCAATAATCTGCATAAAAACGAAAGGATTTTAAGAGTATGTCCGGACATAGCAAATGGGCGAATATTAAGCACAAGAAAGAAAAGACGGATGCCGCAAGAGGCAAGATTTTTACAAAGATCGGTAAGGAGATCACTGTTGCTGTCAAGGAGGGCGGCGGAGATCCCGTTTCCAACTCCAAGCTTCGCGATCTGATTCAGAAGGCGAAAGCAAACAACGTGCCCAACGACAATATTGAACGTTGTATCAAAAAGGCAATGGGCTCCACGGGTGAATCCTACGAGGAGGTTTCCTATGAGGGCTATGGTCCTGCCGGAATTGCCGTGCTTGTGACCGCAACGACCGATAACCGTAACAGAACAGCAGGAAACGTACGCTCCTATTTTTCCAAGTATCACGGAAATATGGGTCAGACCGGTTGCGTTGGATATCTTTTCAGTGATATCGGCGAGATCGTTATCAACAATGAGGACGGTGACGTTGACGAAGATAAGCTGATGGAGACCGCACTTGAAGCAGGTGCTGCCGATTTCAAGGCAGAGGGAGACGTATTTATCGTTATCACCGAGCCCGATGACGTATATGTCATTCAGGAAGATCTGAAGGGAGCGGGATACGAGATCCTTTCCGCGGAAAAGACAAAGCAGGCATCCACCTCCGTAACGCTTGACAATGAAGACGATATCAAGTTTATGAATCTTCTGATTGAAAAGCTGGAAGAGGATGACGACGTCATGGACGTATACCACAACTGGGAAAATTGCGGTGAATAATTTTTGATTTTTTCCAAAAAAGCTCTTGACAAGTCATTTTCGGTGTGCTATAATAGCGACATCTTTTAATAAACAAAGGCGATGACGAAGAAGGCAGAGCCCAAGCGCTTACAGAGAGTCGGGACGGTGTGATCCGACAGTGCGAATGCTCAAACGCCCATCACTTCCGAGCCGGAGGCTCCAAAGATTTCATCAAGTAGAGTGCTCCCGTGATTGCTGCGTCAATGCATAGGAATTGTTTGATTCCGAGAGTGGCGGCATTTGCCGCAATTTGAGTGGTACCGCGAGTGAATTTTCACCCGTCTCAAAGAAAAGCTTTGAGACGGGTTTTATTTTTTGTCTGTGTTGTAAAAAAACATATATAATTTCTTATAAGGAGGGCAACGCCATGAACACCAACAACACACTGAATCAGTTATCCGAAATCGCCGCAAGAGTTAAGGAGTTGCGTGAAATTATGGGCTTCTCCGTAAACGAAATGACCAAAAAGACCGACGTGAATGAGGAGCAATATCTCTCTTACGAAAGCGGAAAGGTAGATATTCCTTTCTCCTTTATCCACAAGTGCGCTCTGGCGTTCGGTGTTGAGATGACTGAGCTTCTTGAAGGAAGCTCTGCAAAGCTTTCAACTTACACCGTAACGAGAAAAGGGCAGGGACAGGAGACAGCAAAGGAGGACGGCATCGACATTGCCAACCTCGCACCGAAATTCAAGGATAAGCTTGCAGAGCCCTATTACGTTAAATATGAGTATTCCGCTTCACAGCAGAACAAGCCGATCCATCTGACCACGCACTCCGGACAGGAATTTGACCTTGTTCTCAGCGGTAAGCTTAAGGTACAGGTCGGTAATCACACCGAGATCCTTGGCGAGGGAGACAGCATCTACTACAATTCCTCAACTCCTCACGGTATGATCGCGGTTGACGGACAGGACTGTGTATTCTGTGCAGTTGTTATGTCGGGTGATCACGTTGACGAGCCCGTGGTAAGAAAGAGCGTTATGGCAGCAAAAACGAGCGAAAAGCTCGTGTGTGAAAAATTCGTGGATCTTACCGAAAGCGAAAACGGCGAGCTGCAGAGCATCCGCTTCAAAAATACGGAGACCTTCAATTTCGGCTTTGACATTGTGGATGAGATCGCAGGTAAATATCCCGAAAAGCTTGCGATGCTTCACCTTGACAAATTCAAGACCGAACGTCGCTTCACCTTCAAGGATATCAAGCGTGCGTCCAATCAGGTGGCAAACTATTTTACATCACTTGGCATCAAGAGAGGCGATAAGGTCATGCTCGTGCTGAAGCGTCACTATCAGTTCTGGTTCTGTATGGTAGCACTTCACAAGCTCGGTGTGGTGGCGATTCCGGCGACCAACCAGCTCAAGGAGCACGACTTCGAGTACAGATACAATTCCGCAGGTGTCAAGGCGATCGTATGTACTGCCGACGGCGATACCTACGAGTATGCACAAAGTGCCGCAAAGAAATGCCCGCAGGTGGAGACGCTCGTTATGGTTGGCGGTGTCAAGGACGGCTGGCGTGATTTTGATAGGGAATATCCGTTGTTCTCCGGAAAATTCGAACGAGCAGAAGATGCTTCTGCCGGCGATGAGACCGCATTGATGTTCTTCACCTCAGGTACCACGGGAAATCCCAAAATGGCGGCGCACAAGCACACCTACGCATTGGGACATTTCGTGACAGCCAAGTATTGGCATTGTTGCGAAAGAGACGGCTTGCATCTGACGATCTCGGATACAGGCTGGGGAAAGTCTCTTTGGGGTAAACTTTACGGTCAGTGGCTTTGCGAGGGCGCAGTGTTTGTGTATGACTTTGACAAATTCGATGAAAACGACATCCTTCCCATGTTTGCAGAGTACAATATCACCACCTTCTGCGCACCTCCCACTATGCTTCGCATGCTGATCAGAGGTGATCTTTCCAAGTTTGATCTGTCCTCCATCCACCATATGACCACCGCGGGTGAGGCTCTCAATCCCGAGGTGTTCAATCAGTTCAAGGCGGCAACGGGGCTTGAGATCATGGAAGGATTTGGACAGACTGAGACAACCCTTGCAATCGCGAATCTTTACGGTACAGCACCGAAGATCGGTGCTATGGGTAAGGCAAACCCGCAATATGACGTTGACGTGGTCGATGCCGACGGTAACAGCGTAGCCCCCGGTGAGGTTGGTGAGATCGTAATCCATACCGACAAAGAGGTTCCTTGCGGACTTTTCAAGGAGTACTACCTTGATACCGAAAAAACAGTTGCGGCATGGCATGACGGCCTTTATCATACGGGTGACACCGCTTGGCGAGATGAGGACGGATACTTCTGGTACGTAGGTCGCGTGGACGATGTGATCAAGTCCTCCGGCTACCGCATCGGTCCCTTCGAAATCGAGAGTGTCATCATGGAGCTTCCTTATGTTCTTGAGTGCGGTGTATCCGCAATGCCCGACGAGGTCAGAGGTCAGATCGTTAAGGCATCCATCGTTCTTACGAAGGGGACAGAGCCCACGGAGGAATTGAAGAAGGAGATCCAGACCTACGTCAAGGAGCATACGGCCCCCTACAAGTATCCCCGTGTGGTCGTCTTCCGTGACGAGCTTCCCAAAACGATCAGCGGAAAGATCCAGAGAAACAAGCTTTGATATAGCTTTTGGGAAAGAAATTACTGTCGATTTTTTTGGGAAAACTATTGACAAACATATAAAGTTATGGTAAAATAACTTCGTGATAAAGGCATTGACGAAGAGGATGCAAAAGCAACGGGTCTTTCAGAGAGTCGGCGGTTGGTGCGAGTCGGCAGATCGTTTTTGTATCGGTAGCTTCCGAGCCGGAAGGAAGAAAAAATTGCGTTCTGTAATTTCAGTAGACCCTTTCCGTGATTGCTGCGTAAATGCATAGGGGCTGTTGGGCTCCAAGAGCGGCGGTTATTCCGCAATTTGAGTGGTACCGCGGGTGTTTGAGTTTCGGCACTCGTCTCAAAGTTATTTTCACTTTGGGGCGAGTGTTTTTTAATCGCCCGGGAAATGGAGAGTACAAAACGACATGAAACAAATGAGCGGTCTGGATTTCAAAATTCAGGAAATGGCGGCGCGTATTCGCGAATTGCGCGAGATTACCCGTTATACGCCCGAGGAAATGGCGGCGAAGACCGACGTCTCCAAAGAAGAATATCTGAACTGCGAAAACGGTCAGAGTGACCTCAACTTTGCGTTCATCTACCGTTGCGCGTTGGCATTCGGTGTCAACGTCACCGATATCATCGACGGTGTCAGCCCTACCTTGAAATCCTATACGGTTACCCGCAGCGGTGCGGGACAGCGCATTGAGCAGGCACACGGCATGGTCTATTATAATCTTGCTCCCGCCTTCAGAAACCGCATTGCAGAGCCCTTGTACGTGCGCAGCGCGTACAGCGAGGAGGCTCAGACGAAGGACATCGAGCTGACCACGCACGCAGGGCAGGAGTGCGACATCGTTATCTCGGGACATTTGATGGTCCAGGTTGGCTCCCACAAGGAGATCCTCCGTCCCGGTGACAGCATTTATTACGACAGTAGCACACCTCATGGTATGATCGCAGTAGACGGCCAGGATTGCGAGTTCTACGCGATGGTCCTCAATCCCACAGGAGAGCCGATCCCCGAGCTGATGCCCGTCGGAGCGGTGGCGTCTCCCGTTGCAAAGAAGGACACCAAGGAGCGCATCTATCAGAAGTTTATCGACGTTGTCGAAAACGAGAAGGGAACCCCCACGTCCATCACCTTCAAAAACACCGAAAACTTTAACTTTGCATTCGATCTGGTCGATGCACTGGCGGAGAAGGAGCCCGAAAAGCTTGCGATGCTTCATATCGCGCGTGACAAAACGGAGCGCCGCTTCACCTTCAAGGATATCAAGCGTGCATCCGCACAGTGTGCGAACTACTTCAAGTCGCTCGGTATCAAGAAGGGAGACCGCGTAATGCTGGTGCTTAAGCGCCATTATCAGTTCTGGTTTGCCATGATCGGTCTGAATAAGCTTGGTGCGATCGCGATTCCCGCTCCGAATCAGCTCCAGGAGCACGACTTTGAATATCGCTTCAATGCTGCGGGGATCAGCGCGATCCTTTGTACCGCAGACGGTGATACGGCAAATCAAGTGGAGCTTGCCGCTAAGAATGCTCCCGATCTGAGGCATTTGATCATGGTCGGAGGCGAGCGTGAGGGGTGGCGTAATTTCGATGAGGAATACACGCTTTACAGCTCGCACTACAAGCGCACCGAGGACGCCCCCGGCGGCGACGATCTGATGCTGATGTTCTTTACGTCGGGCACTACGGGATATCCCAAGATCGCGGCTCATAATTACAAATATGCATTGGGGCACTTCCATACGGCAAAGTATTGGCACAACGTTGACCCCGACGGATTGCACTTTACCATTTCCGAAACGGGATGGGCAAAGTCGATGTGGGGAAAGCTCTACGGGCAGTGGCTTTGTGAGGCGGCAACCTTTGTATATGACTTTGACCGATTTGATGCCGCAGACATCCTCCCGATGTTTGCAAAGTACCATATCACTACCTTCTGCGCGCCTCCCACGATGCTTCGTATGATGATAAAGCAGGATATTTCCCAATACGATTTTTCTTCTGTCAAGCACATGACAACTGCGGGTGAGGCGCTCAATCCCGAGGTCTACCGTCAATTTGAAAAGGCGACGGGGCTTCAGATCCTCGAGGGCTTCGGTCAGACAGAGAGTACTATGATCATCGGCAACATGGTCGGTGCCTCGCACAAGATCGGATCGATGGGTAAGCCCGCGCCGATCTATGACGTCGAGCTTGTCGATCCCGACGGAAATCCCGTACCTGTGGGTGAGAGCGGTGAGATCGTGATCAACGTAAAGAACGGCGCTCCCTGCGGCCTCTTTACGGGATATTACGGTGCTCCCGAAAAGACACAAGAGGTATGGCACGACGGCTACTATCATACGGGCGACACGGCTTGGCGTGATGAGGACGGCTTCTATTGGTACGTAGGCCGTGTGGACGACGTGATCAAATCCTCCGGCTACCGCATCGGTCCCTTCGAGATCGAGAGTGTTATCATGGAGCTTCCGTACGTTCTTGAGTGCGGTGTATCCGCAATGCCCGACGAGGTCAGAGGTCAGATCGTTAAGGCATCCATCGTTCTTACGAAGGGAACAGAGCCCACGGAGGAATTGAAGAAGGAGATCCAGACCTACGTCAAGGAGCATACGGCACCTTACAAGTATCCCCGTGTGGTCGTCTTCCGTGATGAGCTTCCCAAAACGACAAGCGGGAAGATCCAGAGGAGCAAGCTATGATAGGAAACAAGCGGATCACGCTTTTATGCGGGCATTACGGAAGCGGAAAAACAAATATTGCTGTAAATCTTGCAATGCAATTGCAGAAGACACACTCGAATGTCACCATTGCCGATCTTGATATCGTCAACCCCTATTTTCGAACCAAGGACAGCATGGGGGAATTGGAGGATGCGGGGATTCGTTTGATCTGCTCCGAATATGCAAACACAAACGTAGATATTCCCGCTCTCCCTCAAGAGCTTTATGCGATCACCGACGATCGCACAAGAAAGGTGATCCTTGACATCGGAGGCGACGATCGCGGTGCCCTGGCGCTTGGAAGGATCGTTCCTGCTCTGATGGAAGAGAACGACTATGAGATGCTGATGGTGATCAACTGCTACAGACCGCTCACACGCGATGCGGATTCAACGCTTGAGGTGATGCGCGAGATCAAAGCAGCCTGCAGGATTCCGTTTACGGGAGTGATCAACAATTCAAACCTTGGATGCGAAACGACAGCAGCGGACGTGCTTCGTTCCGCGGAGTACGCAAACAGCGTTGCCGCACTGTCGGGGCTCCCTTTGGTGATGACGACGGTGGATGCCTCGCTCTATCCGCTTTTGAAGGACACCGTTCCGGATCTCTTTCCGTTGGAGCTGCAGAAAAAAATCTGATAAATCAAGCAAGTCCTTCCGACTTGCGCGTATAAAAAAGGAGTACATAAGATGGCAAAATTAACGTTTAAGACCGACAATTGTAAGGGGTGCGGACTTTGTGTGGATGCTTGCCCGAAAAAGGTTTTACGGCTGGCTCCCGATAAGATCAACAAAAAAGGACATCATCCCGTCGAAGCAGAAAAGCCTGAGGCTTGCATTGGCTGTGCTTTCTGCGCAACCATGTGTCCCGATTGCATTATCACAGTGGAAAGGTGAGTGAAACAATGGCAGATAAGGTTTTAATGAAGGGGAATGAGGCGATTGCGGAAGCGGCGCTTCATGCAGGATGCAGACATTACTTTGGATATCCGATCACACCGCAAACCGAGATTGCGGCTTACATGGCAAAGAGAATGCCGAAGATCGGCGGTACCTTCCTTCAGGCAGAGAGTGAGATCGCGGCAATCAATATGGTATACGGCGTTGCCAGTGCGGGATATCGCGTAATGACCTCCTCCTCCAGCCCCGGAATTTCTTTGAAGGGTGAGGGACTTTCTTACCTCGCGGGCTCTGATCTTCCCGCACTTGTGGTGAATGTTCAGCGCGGCGGTCCCGGACTTGGAGGTATTCAGCCCAGCCAGTCCGATTATTTCCAGGCGACCCGCGGTGCAGGTCACGGCGACTTCCATATGATCGTTTTGGCCCCTGCCTCCGTTCAGGAAATGGCGGAGCTGACCGTCAAGGGCTTTGAGCTTGCGGATACCTACCGCATGACTTCCATGATCCTTGCCGACGGTACAATGGGGCAGATGATGGAGCCTGTTTCGCTCGAGGATCTCGAGGTGAAGCCCGCTCCCGAAAAGCCTTGGGCAACCAATGGAACAAAGCTTGCACGGCCTCACAATATTGTCAACTCCCTCTCTCTTGTTCCCGATGAATTGGAGCAGCTCAACTTTGCGCGCTACGAGCGTTACCGCGCGGTAGAGGAAAATGAGGCTATGTATGAAGAATACATGATGGAGGATGCAGAGATCTGTATTGCTGCATTCGGTATTGCCGCACGTGTTTCCAAGAACGCGATCAATGAGGCAAGACGCCGTGGTATCAAGGTCGGTATGATCCGTCCGATCACCCTCTGGCCCTTCCCGAAGGCGGTCTTCCGTCGCGCGGCAGATCAGGTCAAGAGCATGATCTCCGTCGAGCTTTCCATGGGACAGATGATCGAGGACGTCAGACTTGCCACCGAATGTCGTGTTCCCGTAACACTGTGCAACCGTGTCGGCGGTATGATCCCGTCCCCCGAGCAGGTACTCGAGGCTATTGAAAACGCTGCGAAAAACGGAGGTGCGAACTAATGGCAGTTGTATTTGAAAAACCGCATGCACTGGCTGATGTGCCGATGCATTATTGCCCCGGCTGTACGCACGGTATTGTTCACCGTCTTGTAGCAGAGGTTATTGACGAATTGGGCATTGAGGGAAGGACCATTGGTGTGGCTCCCGTAGGCTGCTCAGTTATGGCGTACAACTATTTCAATTGCGATATGATCGAAGCGGCTCACGGAAGAGCACCCGCTGTTGCAACGGGTGTCAAGAGGGCCAATCCCACTGAGCACGTTGTCTTCACCTATCAGGGCGACGGCGACCTTGCATCGATCGGTATGGCAGAAACAGTTCATGCCGCGGCAAGAAACGAAAATATCACCATCATCTTTATCAACAACGCGATCTACGGCATGACGGGTGGTCAGATGGCACCGACGTCGCTTCCCGGACAGGTGACACAGACTTCTCCTTACGGCCGTGACGTAAAAGCTTGCGGATTTCCGATCAAAGTTTGTGAAATGCTTTCCGAGCTGGACGGCCCCGAGTATCTTGCGCGTGTTACGGTCAACAGCGTCAAAAATGTTAACAACGCAAAAAAGGCAATCAAAAAAGCCTTCCAGAATCAGCTTGACGGCAAGGGATTTTCTCTTGTTGAGGTTCTTTCCTCCTGTCCTACCAACTGGGGTATGACGCCTCAGAAGGCTTTGCAGTGGATCGACGAGAAGATGATTCCTTATTATCCTTTGGGAGTTTATAAGGACAGAAGTGCGAAGGAGGAGGAAACAAAATGAGCACGAAGCAAATGCTGTTTTCAGGCTTCGGCGGACAGGGAATTCTGTTCGCTGGAAAGTTTATCGCATATAAAGGATTGATCGACGAAAAGCAGGTCAGTTGGCTTCCTTCCTACGGTCCCGAAATGCGCGGCGGTACTGCAAGCTGCAGTGTCATTGTGAGCGATGAGCCTGTCGGTTCTCCCATTGTTTCCGCTCCCGACGTTCTGATCGCAATGAATCTTCCTTCCTTGGATAAATTCGAATCAAGCGTTGTACCGGGCGGCATGATCATTGCGGATTCCACACTGATCGAAAGACAGGTAGCAAGAGATGACGTAAAGGTCTTTTACATCCCCGCGACGAAGCTTGCCAGCGAGAACGGGATGCCGACTCTTGCCAATATGATCATCGTCGGAAAGCTTCTCAAGGAGCTTGGCGACTTTAACGAGGAGAGCATCAATGCCGCTCTTAAAAAGGTCATCTCCGCAAAGCATGCCGACATGATGGAGATCAACGTAAAGGCTATGAGCATCGGCGCTAACTGCTGAGCCTTACAGAAAGGATCAAGAAAATGAATATTTCCATTACCAAAACAAATGCACCGAAGGTAAAGCCCGAGAGCAGCGTTCTCGGCTTCGGTCAGTATTTTACCGATCACATGTTCATGATGGATTACTCCACCGAGAAGGGATGGTATGACGCACGCATTGTGCCGTTCGGTCCCATCGCGCTCCATCCCGCATCCACGGTGCTTCATTACGGCTCCGAAATTTTTGAGGGAATGAAGGCGTACCGCCGTGCCGACGGAAAGGTCCAGCTCTTCCGTCCCATGGAGAACATTCGCCGTATGAATAACTCAGCAGAGCGTCTGTGCCTGCCGCAGATCCCCGAGGAGGATATGTTAGAAGCACTTTTGGCACTTGTACGGCTGGAGGAGGATTGGACTCCCTCCGCTCCCGGGACCTCTCTTTATCTGCGCCCCTTCCTGTACGGTAACGATGAAACTCTCGGAGTTCATGCCGTGCACAACGCTACCTTTGTGATCATTGCGTCTCCTGTGGGAAGCTACTATAAGGAGGGCATCAATCCCGTCAAGATTATGATCGAGGATGAGGATGTCCGCGCAGTACGCGGCGGCACGGGATATGCTAAGTGCGGCGGTAACTATGCGGCAAGTAACCGTGCGGGCGAGAGAGCGGCTCAAAAGGGTTACTCGCAGGTGCTTTGGCTTGACGGTGTCGAGCGCAAATACATCGAAGAGGTCGGCGCTATGAACGTTATGTTCAAGATCGGCGACGAGATCGTGACCCCTGCGCTCACAGGCTCCATTCTTCCCGGTATTACAAGAAAGTCCTGCATTGAAGTGCTCAAAAAGGAAGGATATACAGTCAACGAAAGACTGCTTTCCGTCGATGAGCTGGCCGAGGCTCTTGCCAACGGAACACTCAAAGAGGCGTGGGGCTGCGGAACCGCGGCTGTCGTATCTCCGATCGGTGAGCTTTGCTACAAGGGTGTTAAGTACATTATCAACGAAGGAAAGATCGGTGCCGTCACGCAGCATCTCTACGATACTCTCACGGGTATTCAGTGGGGCAAGCTCGAGGACACCTATTCCTGGACTTATCCCATCAACTGATCTTTTCCCAAAAACAAGGGGCTAGCTCAAATACAGTAAAATGTGTTTGGGCTAGTTTCTTTTTTTATTTTTTTGTCATCGGAAACAAAAACAAAAGAAAAAAGCC
>SVSZ01000135.1 GCA_015064025.1 Oscillospiraceae bacterium
TATTTCATCTCGGAGGAATATTGCTTTCCGAAGGAGCCCTTCGAATCCACCAAGGGATGAAGGAGCGTCGCATTGCCGTGTGTCAAGCGTACCATGGTTTCATAGATGGACGCGTCTCCGTGCGGATTGAGCTTCATCGTCTGTCCTACGATATTGGCACTCTTGGTACGTGGACCTGTCAGAAGCCCCATTTTATACATTGTATAAAGAAGCTTACGGTGTGCGGGCTTAAGTCCGTCGATCTCCGGGATCGCGCGTGCCACGATCACGCTCATAACGTAGGGCATGTAGTTTTTCTCAATTGTCTCTGTGATCGGCTGATACACGATCGGCGCGTACACTATTTCCTTTTTTTCTTCTTTTTTCTTTTTTGCCATTCGGTACAAATTCCTTTCTGTCTATCTCAAAGCTGCAACACTGTGTGTGCCGCGGCTCGGATCATGCGATTGTAAAGCGCCAGCCCAAGTCCCTCCATGGGCGGCAGGTGCGCGTAGATGATGTCCGCATCGGTCGTGTCCGCATCGCGAAGCGCGTGAAAGAGCTTGTGTGCCTGTGTGGGAAGGTCGTTTGCGCTCCCAACGCAAAGAAGACGCTCTCCGTCAAGGTAAGGCATCTCCTCCTCATAGCAAAGGATCGCGCACTTTTCCTTCTTTTGAGCCGCTTTGAGAAAAGCAAGCTGATGGTCTCTCTCTCCCGCGAGAAGCACCAACGGCGCCGAGGGGGCGTAATGACGATATTTCATACCGGGGGAAAGGGGGCGTTCATTTTCCGCGAGCCTGTGCGTTACGGCGTCTGCAATGGTTACGTGCTCGCACACCATACAAAGCGCGTCGTAGGTGACAGCACCGGGGCGAAGGAGCGTCAAGCGCTCGCCGTCGATCTTTACAATGGTCGATTCCAAGCCTATCTCACTTTCGCCGCCGTCAAGGATCATGCTGACTCTGCCGTCAAGATCCTCTCTGACGTGCTCTGCGCAGGTGGGGGATGGCTTTCCCGAGAGATTGGCTGAGGGAGCTGCAATCGGAATACCGCAGAGCTCGATCAAGCGCCGTGCCACGGGATGTGCGGGGCAACGGATTGCGACGCTGTCAAGCCCACCCGTTGTGGACGGGGGAATGATCTCTCGCCGCGGCAGGATGACCGTCAACGGTCCCGGCATAAACGCCTTGGCAAGCTTTTCATAGGTTTTGTTGGTATATGCGTATTTCTCCGCATCCTCGGGGGATGCGATATGTATGATCAGAGGATTATCGGAGGGGCGCCCTTTTGCGGCATAGATCCTTTTGGCAGCTTCTGCATTGGTTCCGTCGCCCCCGAGTCCGTAGACTGTTTCCGTCGGAAAAACGACAAGCTCTCCCGCACGAAGATGCGATGCGGCGCGGCGAAGTGCCGCATCTCCGGCTTCATCCTCTGTGATTTTAATATATTCGGTTTGTAACATGTTTCGCCTCAGCCCTGTTGTTTTAGCTTTTCCGCGGTTTCTGCGGTGGCAAGCGCGTCGATCATCGAACCGATCTCTCCGTCAAGAAAGCGCTCTATGGAGAAAAGGGTGAGACCGATACGGTGATCTGTGATGCGACCCTGCGGATAGTTATAGGTACGGATGCGCTCGCTTCGGTCACCTGTGCCGACCTGCTGACGTCGGTCTGAGGCGATCGCTTCGTCCTGCTCACGTACCTTTTTGTCATATAGAATGGTACGGAGCATTTTGAGCGCCTTGTCCTTGTTCTTGAATTGGCTTCGTTCCTCCTGACATTCCACCACGATTCCCGTGGGCTTATGCAGAAGACGCACTGCCGACTCGGTTTTGTTGATGTGCTGACCGCCTGCACCGCTGGATTTGCAGGATTCAAATACAAGATCTGCGGGATTGATCTCGATCGCGACCTCCTCTGCCTCGGGAAGCACCGCGACGGTTGCTGTGGAGGTCTGGATCCGTCCCTGTGATTCGGTTTCCGGGACTCGCTGTACACGGTGCACGCCGCTTTCATACTTGAAGCGGGAATAGGCACCGCTTCCTTCCACCTGAAAGGCGAGCTGACGGTATCCGCCAAGCTCGGTTGGTGTTTCGCTCAAAAGGGAAACACGAAAGCCTGCGGATGCGGCATACATCGTGTACATGCGGTAAAGGACCGCCGCAAAAAGTGCAGCCTCCTCGCCGCCCGCACCGGCGCGGATCTCGACCATCACATTTTTCTCGTCATTTGGGTCGCGCGGCAGAAGAAGCACGGTCAGCTCCTGCGTCAGAACTTCTGTCCGTTCCTTTGCACTTCGAAGCTCCTCGTTGGCAAGCGTGCGAAGCTCTGTGTCGGTCGTTTCTTCAAGAAGGGAAAGTGCATCGTGAGCGTCTTTCTCGGCTTTTTGCAGCTCTCTGTATTTCTCAATGATGGGCGACAAAGCCTTATATTCTTTTGCAATCTCAGCACATTTTGAGGGGTCTGCAGCTACCGAGGGATCGGACATGGATGCCTCTAGGTGCAGATATTTTTCTTCCGCTTCCTTGAGCTTTTTCAGCATATCAGAAGTTGTAGAACGCCTTGAACGCGCGGTAAGCCTCGTACAGGTCGACCTTGGAGATCAACTCGTAAGGTGCGTGCATG
>SVSZ01000042.1 GCA_015064025.1 Oscillospiraceae bacterium
AGGGCGGCAAAAGTGGCAAAGGCAATAGGCTTGAGTATACGAAAGCCAGCGGCTTGAGCCGCTGGCCGGTAGTATTGGGCTTTTAGCCCTTGTGCATACCACCCGTTTGACGGGTGGTTATGATTTGTGCCCACAAATGCAGTGCTTGTCAAGAAAAAATGACGAGGAAGCTTAACAATCCTTCGTCATTTTTCTGTCGGCAGGTAATATGTTCTATTGAATTTTCAAAACGGTTATAGAATACCTATTTCATCAAATCAAACTGCCCGACGGAACAAAAATTAAATGTAAAAAATCTTATATTTACTTGAAAATAAATAGAATTTATTATATAATAATCATATTCGTAAAGCATATGAAAATAATGAAATAAAGAGGATTAAAAAATGCCTTCCACTCCGCTGAATTATTCAATTTATCCGTCGGTTGTGCCTGCAAACAAGCAGACCGAAATGATCGTTGCTCCGAACGAGAGAGCGTTTGTTTTCGAGAACGGCGCAAAATACGACGCTATCGTTATTTCGGTAAATACGGATGAGGTGAATTATCATAAAGCAACCACGCATAAGCAATTTTCTGTTGAAGCGAAAGACGGTGTGCTCCGCTTTGCGTACATCTTTGAGGGCGAGCAGGAGCATATAATAATACTTAACAAAGATGAGAAAACTATTCAGGAGTTCCATGTTTTCTCTCTTTATGAAGACCTTTATGGATTGACTGCGCTCAAAGGTGACCTTCACGGTCATAGCTGCCGCTCGGACGGCAAGCGCGATCCTGCGGCTCTTGCGGGACATTACCGCGAGCAAGGATATGATTTCTTTGCGCTGACTGACCACAACAGATACCATCACGGCGGTGAGATAGACGAGGTCTTTGACGGCGTAAACACGGGACTTACTCGCGTTTTCGGCGAGGAGGTTCACCCTCTCGGAAGCGTTCTGCATATCGTTCACGTTTGCGGCAACAGTTGTGTTTCCGACCTTTATATACACAACGTTGAAGGCTTTGAAAAGGCTATCGAGGAATACAAGGAGAAAGTGCCTTCAAACGTTCCCGAAAGATATAAGAGCCGTTACGCAAAGGCAATGTGGACGGTAGACAACATACATAAGGCGGGCGGTCTTGCGATATACCCTCACCCGTATTGGAGACCTGGAAGATCGCGTATTTATCACGCTTGTGATGAGTTTGCTATAATGATGTTGAAGAGCGGAATGTTCGACGCATTTGAGCTTGTCGGCGCTATGGGGCAGGACGCTATAAACCGCGCGATAGCTCTTTGGGCTGATTTGAGAGCCGAGGGCTTGAAGATAGGCGTAGTCGGTTCGAGCGACGTGCACGAGGTCTACGGAAGCACCTTTAATAATTGCTTTACCGTCTGCTTCGCAAAGTCGAATAGCAGAGAGGATATCAAAGAGGCTATATTGGCAGGAAATACCGTTGCCGTTGAAGCAACGGGCGAGGATCGTGCTCGTGAGTACAGAGTTTACGGCTCGTTGCGCCTTGTCACATATGCACAATTCTTGCTCAAGTATTATTTTTCGAACCGTCAGCGCATTTGTCAAGGCGAGGGCGTATCCATGAGAGCGTACTCTATGGGCGAAGCGCCGTGCGAACTTATCGAGCTCGAAGCAAAGCTTTCCGAGGACTACATGCTCCGCTTCTTCGGCAAAAAAAAGCCGAAGCTTCCGAATGTCGAAATGCTTGCCTTTGAGGATAAGTGGCGAGAGCTACACGCAAACGGGCCTAAAGGCAAGGGAAGCATCTTTATGCCCGATTACAAAATGGAATAACAGCCAATAAAAATGAAAGAGAGTAAATAGGTATGCCGGGACCCGAAGGATCAAAAGGCGGTAGATTTGGCGGGGGCTCACGCAAAGGCGGCTTCGGCTGCGGAAATAATGGCGGCAATACCGGCGGAAACCATAACGAAAATAATCATTACGGAAACGAAAAATATTATATGTAAAAACAAAAAGGATTGCGTTGTGGTGGCTACCATAAAGCAGAAAAAAGGGGATAAGTCAAAAGCTTATAATTAAGTGAATGGCTTAGCCCCTTCTGTTTTTTTGTGACGGTAGGTAATGTACTCGCAAAACTGTCCTTAAGAGTACAGTCCCTTCACGCTTCGCGATTTTTTTATGCTTTTGTTGATTCACGTACGATCAGTCGCGGAGCAAATACGATGGTTTCCGTTTCGTCCTTGTTGTTGAGAATGTGATCGAAAAGATTTTGAATTGCCTGTGTACAGATCTCCTCGGAAATGATCTCGACGCTGGTAAGAGACGGGGAAGAATACTCTGCAAAACGGGTATTGTTGATTCCGATAAAGGAGATGTCCTCCGGAATGCGGATTCCGTTTTTCATGAGATGATACATAGCTCCAAATGCGATCTCATCGTATGCCGTGATGATTGCATCGGGGCGTTTTTCAAGACTCAAAAGCTGTTCCGCACAGTCTACACCCGCATCGTAAAAGCGTTTGGCGGAGACGAACAGAAATTCCTCCGCGATAGATAGGTTGTTTTTCTTCATTGCGTTGCAAAAGGAGATCAGCTTTCCCGTTGTGAGTGCTTCTCCCATAAATCCTATGTGGCGGCACCCCGTTTTTGCAAGATGGCAGATGGAGGTGTCCATGACGCGTCCCATGTCGCAGCAAACGGAGTTTCGCGTATAGGACTCCGTAAGCCGTTCAAAATATACAATGGGAAGATTGGTGCTTTCGGCATAAGAATCGGAGCCCAGTACAATAATCCCGTCACAAGTGTTGCGCGTGATGATGGTGTTGACCATGTGCTGGAATTTTTCTTCCGAAAAATCATATGAATAGATATAGGATTCGCCGCCCATGGCTTCGATTTTAGATTGGATCATCGTAACGTTTCTAGAATAGTAGGTACTGATGATCTCGGGGCAGAAGATAGCAATGATTGGGCATTTTTCCCGCAGATTGGAAAGCTTGCGAGAGCTTTTTTCCTTGATATACCCGTGCTCCATGGCGATCTGCTTGATCTTTTCCGCAAGGGCGGGGCTGACGTCGCGACTCCCGTGCAGAGCCTTGGAGACGGTAGAAGGGGATACATGCGCAATTTCGGCGATTTTCTTTTGGTTCAAAGCAGAGACTCCCTCTTTTCGTTGATTCGATAGCCTTTTTGAAAAAACAAAAGGTTCTTGCCTTTCTTCTATTAAATTATAACACGATTCCGTTTGAAAGTCAATACAGACGGCGTTTTTTGTCACAATAAGCCGGTGTGTTACTCGGTGTATTTTTTTGAGAATGGTGGAAAATGACAGAAATCGACAAAGAGGACTTGACGGCACAATTTTTTTGTGATATAATAAATGAGATTTTTGTTTTGCTTTTGAAAATAAAGATTGAATACAAGAATAGGAAGTGAATATTATGTATTACGTTCTTTGTAATCCTCTTTCCGCAAACAAGCAAGGTGCGGTCCTTTCTCAATCTCTTGTCAGCAAGCTTCAAGACGAAGAACTCGAATTTGTCGATATCCGTACGGTTGCACGTTATGCGGATTTTTGGAAAAGAATCGATCTTCAAAATGATACGGTAATTCTCTCGGGCGGCGACGGAACGCTGAATCGCTTTATCAATGCCAATGTTGATGCACCTCTTCCGAAAAATCTTTTCTATTTTGCGGCAGGAAGCGGAAACGATTTCAAGCACGACGTTTCTCCCGATTCGGATGCGCTCATCCCCTTGCACAAGTACATCGAAGATCTTCCCACTGTTACAATAAATGGGAAAAACTCCCGTTTTATCAACGGTATCGGTTTCGGTATCGACGGATACTGTTGCGAGGTCGGCGATGAGATGAAGAAGAAGTCAGATAAGCCCGTCAATTATACCGCAATTGCGATCAAGGGACTTCTTTTCGGCTTCAAGCCCGCAAACGCAAAGGTGACGGTAGACGGTGTCACCACCGAGTATAAAAAAGCTTGGATCGCGCCTACCATGAAGGGAAAGTATTATGGCGGCGGTATGATGGTAACCCCCGAGCAGGATCGCTTTGATCCCGAAGGAACCGTTTCGGTTGCTTTGATGTACGGAACGGGGAAGTTGAAGACTCTTATGGTTTTTCCATCCATTTTCAAGGGTGAGCACGTCAAGCACACCGAAATGGTAAAGATCATGAAGGGGCATGAAATCACTGTGGAGTTCGACAAGCCCACGGCTCTTCAGATCGACGGAGAAACGGTTCTCGGTGTTACATCCTATACGGTAAGGACAGGAAAGCAGGCAAAGAAGACCGAAGCTGCAAAGGAAGCTGCAAAGGAGTAAGAATATGCTTTGTTATATATTCCTTGTACTAAGTGCGATCGGAAGTGCGTTGATCGTATTCCTTACTCAGATTGCCTGGTGGTGGGCGATCCCGCTCTTTGTCGGGCTGTTCGTTCTCATCAACCCACTTTATTTCTGTTTGCTTTGGATCTCTACGATCTTTCTTCCGAAAAAGGATCCGATCGATAAGCCCTTGAAGGGAATCTATTTTATGATCCAATTCAGCACGGATTGGCTGATGACTCTTTTGCGCGTCAAGGTACATCTCAACGGTGCCGAGCGTTTTCCTGAGGAGCCCTTTGTGCTTGTCAGCAACCATCTTTCCAACTTTGACCCCATCGTTGTTCTTTGTAAGATCAAAAAGAGAAAGATCGCCTTTATTTCAAAGGCTTCCAATTTCAAGATCCCCGTCGCGGGTGTTTACGTTCATAATGCGGGATTTTTGGCGATCGACCGTGAAAATGCCATGAGCGCACTTCGTACGCTCAAACGCGCGGGAGAAATGATGAACCGTGAACAGATGATCATGGGGATCTATCCCGAGGGGACGAGAAGTAAGTCCGGAGAGCTTCTTGAGTTCAAGGAGGGCGCATTTCTTCTTGCCAAGCGAGCAGGCGCGCCTATCGTCGTTATGGCAACACACGGAACCAATCAGATCACGCGTCGCATGCTTCTCAGACGCACGCGTGTCGATCTGAACGTTCTGGATGTCATCGACAGAGATACCGTTAAGGCAATGCCTCTTTCCGAGCTTGCGTTAAACGTACGCACGACGATTGAAAAAGATCTTACCGACAAGGGGGAGACAGCGTGATGTCTTCTTACGACCACTTGATCAAAAGCAATCTTCACACGCATACCTCGTTTTGCGACGGTGCGGATTCTCCCGAGGAAATGGTGAAAACGGCCATTGCACTTGGTATGGAGACGATTGGTTTCTCCGGACACGCCTATACCTCGTTCGATCTTTCCTATTGCATGTCGCTTGATGCGATGGAGGCGTACAGACAGGAGGTTGACAGGGTGCGGAAGCTCTACGGAGATCGCATTCACATTCTCTGTGGACTGGAGAGAGATTTCTATGCAGAATATCCCGAGCGCCCCTTTGAGTATGAGATTGGCTCCGTTCACTATGTTCTTTTGGACGGTGAATATTGCGAGATCGATTCAAAGCCGAATCAGATTCCCGATACTGTCAGAGAGCATTGTAGCGGCAACTTTTATAAGTATAGCCGCGAATATTACCGCACTGTGGCGAGCTTTGCGGATAGAGTGGACAAGTGTGATATCATAGGGCATTTTGATCTCATTACGAAATATAACGAGGACGGACATATGTTTGACGTAGAGGATCCGAGATATCGCCGTCCTGCCTTTGAAGCGCTGGATGCACTTCTTGAAAAGGGGATGCTCTTTGAGGTGAACACGGGAGCCATTGCAAGAGGTTACCGCACAAAGCCGTATCCCGAACTTTCCATGCTGCGTTATATTGCCGAGCGCGGAGGACGCGTGACCTTGAATTCCGATTGTCATAAAAAGGAAAATTTGCTTTGTGCGTTTCCTTTTACCCTGCAGATGCTGAAGTATGCGGGCTTCCGCTCTGTTTATTCCATGACCCGTACGGGCTGGAAGGAATATCCGCTGTAAACCTTCGAATCAGAAAAAAATATATAAAAAAGTGAGGACACGAAAATGAATTTTTTTGATGAGCTTGTGAATTACGACAAGGAAGTATACGATGCATGTACACTGGAATTGAACCGTCAGCGTCAGAACATCGAGCTGATTGCCTCCGAGAACGTTGTCTCCAAGGCAGTGCTTCTGGCTGCAGGAACCGTGCTTACCAACAAGTATGCGGAGGGATTTCCCGGCAAGCGTTACTATGGCGGATGCCAGTACGTAGACATCGTTGAGGATATTGCACGGGAACGTGCGAAGAAGCTGTTTGGAGCGGAGCATGCGAACGTTCAGCCTCACTGCGGTGCCAGCGCAAACCTTGCCGCATTCTTTGCTTTTCTCAATCCCGGGGACACGGTCATGGGATTGAATCTTGCACACGGCGGTCATCTTTCTCACGGGTCTCCCGTCAATATTTCCGGTAAGTATTTCAACATCGTTCCTTACAGTGTTTCTGATGAAACGGAGATGCTGGACTATGAGGAGATGCGTCGCGTAGCCCTTGAGTGCAAGCCGAAGATGATCATCGCTGGCGCCAGCGCTTATTCCAGAACCATTGATTTTGCGAAGATCCGCGAGATCGCAGACGAGGTGGGGGCTATCTACATGGTGGATATGGCACACATTGCAGGTCTTGTTGCGGCAGGGCTTCATCCGAGCCCCGTTCCTTACGCCGACGTTGTTACCACCACGACACATAAGACGCTTCGCGGTCCTCGCGGCGGTATGATCCTTTGCAAGGAGAAGTACGCAAAGCAGATCGACAAGGCAGTGTTCCCGGGTACTCAGGGCGGTCCCTTGATGCACATCATTGCCGCAAAGGCAGTGGCACTCGGAGAGGCAATGACCGATGAGTTTAAGGAATACCAAAAGCAGATCGTTAAGAACGCAAAGGTTCTTTGTGAGGCTCTTAAGGAAGCTGGCTTCCGCGTGGTTTCGGGAGATACCGATAACCATCTGATGCTCATCGATCTTCGTCCCTTCGGTATCACAGGTAAGGAAATGGAGAAGAGACTTGACGAGGTTCACATCACTGTAAATAAGAACGCAATTCCGAACGATCCGGAAACGCCCTTTGTCACCAGCGGCATCCGTGTCGGTACTCCTGCGGTTACCTCTCGCGGCTTTAAGGAAGCGGAGATGCTTAAGATCGCACAGTGGCTCAAGGACATTGCTACCGATTTTGAGGGGAACCGTGAGCGTGTGAGCGCTGAGGTCGTTGCTCTTTGCGAGTCCTATCCCATCTACGGTTGATTTTTTGATTTTTGACCGAAAAAAACCGAGAAAAGCATTGACAAGTGTCCCAAAACATGCTATAATGTCACATATCGATAGAGGCGCATCAAATAAGAGTATCCGTTGCGGAAAAGCCACGCGGGCGTTGCATCGGAGAAAGGGTTTGTTGCCGAAGGGCGCTCAAGGCGAATGAGCGCAGCTGGCATTGCGGATAAGATCCGCCGTGCTGTCGCAGAAATGCGGAGTGCTATCTTCATCCCGTAAATACTCCCTTTAGAGGGAGATTGTAAATGGGCAGAGACACGCTCCTCGGTGCGTGTCTCTCTTTTTTAGATCATCTGCAGGAAGGAATAAGAACATGAAAAAGACAATTTTTACAGGTGCGGCTACTGCCATCGTTACCCCTTTTAAGGAGAACGAGGTTGATTATGAGCAATTCGGAAGACTGATCGAATGGCAGATCTCTGAAGGGATCGATGCCATCGTTGCCTGTGGTACCACGGGTGAGGGCTCTACACTGACCGATGAAGAGCACCGCGAGGTGATCAGATATGCGGTTGAGAAGGTGGCAGGCAGAGTTCCCGTGATTGCGGGGACAGGCTCCAACGATACCGCTTACGCGATCGATCTTACCAAGTTTGCGTGTGAAGTGGGTGCCGATGCAATGCTTCTTGTTACCCCTTATTATAACAAGGCAACACAAAAGGGCTTGATCCGTTCCTTTGAGGCTGTTGCGGACGCCAGCACAAAGCCGATCATTCTCTACAACGTTCCTTCTCGTACGGGATGCAACCTGCTTCCTGCATCTGCCCTGGAACTCGCGGACCACCCGAACATCGTTGCGATCAAGGAGGCTTGCGGAAATATTTCTCAGATCGCCGAGCTCGCCGCATTGACCCGCGGTAAGCTTGACATCTATTCGGGCAATGACGATCAGATCGTTCCCGTTCTCTCTCTTGGCGGTAAGGGGGTTATTTCCGTTCTTTCCAATATCATGCCTCGTGCCACGAGTGAGATGTGCCGCAAATTCATGGAAGGCGACGTTGCGGGAAGCGCTAAGATGCAATTGGATCTTTTGCCTCTGATCAATGCACTTTTCTGTGAGGTGAACCCGATTCCCGCAAAGGCTGCGGTTGCGGCAATGGGCTTCGGTGAGAATTCGCTCCGTCTGCCCTTGACGCCCATGGAACCTCAGAACGAAGCAAAACTTCTTGATCTGATGCGTGCCGCGGGCTTGATTTGATCCTCTTGAAAGGAATATGTTGTAATGAAGATATTGATTTGCGGTGTCGGTGGAAGAATGGGTAAAGAGGTTGCAAAGCTTGCACTTGCGGGAATCCGTTCCGCATCGGTCGTTGCGGGCTACGACGTTCTTCCCATTGACACAAGAGAATTTCCGACCTATACCGATTGGAACACAGTGGAGTGTGACGTGGATTGCATTGTCGATTTTTCCCATCATGCGGGAACCGAAGCATTGCTTGACTTTGCCACACGTCGCAAAATCCCCGTTGTTCTTGCGACTACGGGGCATACAGATGAGGAAAAATCCTTGATCGAACAAGCTGCAAAGCAGATCCCTCTTTTCCATTCGGCAAACATGTCGCTGGGGATTGCACTGCTTGTAGAGCTCGCCAAGCTCACGGCGAAGACCTTTCCGGAGGCAGATATTGAGATCATAGAAAAGCATCATAACCGTAAGCTGGACGCTCCCAGCGGAACCGCTCTGTTGCTTGCAAATGCGATCCGCGAGATCCGCGAAAAGGCAAAATTTGTATTCGGACGCTCGGGACAAGCCAAGAGAGCAGAGGATGAGATCGGGATCCATGCCATTCGCATGGGAAATATTGTGGGGGAGCATGAGGTGATCGTGGGAACCGATACGCAAACGATCACGCTCAAGCATGAGGCGCATAGCCGTTCACTTTTTGCCGAAGGTGCACTTGCTGCGGCGGAGTACCTGATCGGTAAGCCTTGCGGGCTTTATGACATGAAGAAAATGATCGAATCCGATTGACCTTTGAGGAACGTATATGATTTGTAACAATCTTTCAATCAATGAAGCGGGACATCTTACGCTCGGAGGGCAGGACACAGTAGAGCTTGCGCGCCGTTACGGAACACCTCTTTATCTTATGGACGAGGACCGTATCCGCGAAAGATGCAGAATGTATAAGAAGGCAATGCGCGAGGCATTCGGTGCAAAGTCATCACCTTTATATGCAAGTAAGGCAGCATCCTTCAAGCAGCTTTACCGCATTATGAAGGAAGAGGAAATGGGGATCGACGTTGTTTCTGCCGGTGAAATTTATACTGCCGTTGCGGCACAGTTTCCCTTGGAGCGCGCGTATTTCCACAGCAATAATAAGACCGACGCAGACGTTGCATATGCGATCGAGCACGGGATCGGCTACTTTGTAGTGGATAACCGCGAGGAGCTGGATGTGATCGATGTAGTAGCGCGGGAGAAGGGGATAAGACAAAAGATTCTTCTCCGCATCACTCCCGGCATCGATCCGCATACCTATGCCGCGGTTGCAACAGGCAAGGTGGATTCCAAATTTGGCTCCGCGATCGAAACGGGACAGGCCGAGGAAATGACGGTTTTGGCGCTTTCAAAGGAGAATATTTCTCTTGTAGGATATCACTGCCACGTCGGGTCTCAGGTTTTTGATTCCGATGTTTTCCTACGCGCCACGGCGATCATGCTGGATTTTGCCGCAAAAATGAAGGCTTTGCACGGATATGAGATGGAGGAGCTTGATCTTGGCGGCGGGTACGGTGTGCGCTATCTTGATGAGCATCCCGAGATCGATATCGCGGCAAATATTTTTCAAGTGGGCATTGCCGTGAAGGCTCATTGCGAAGCGTTGGGGCTTCCTATGCCAGCGGTCCGCATGGAGCCCGGGCGCAGCATCGTTGCCGATGCGGGAATGACGCTGTATAACGTGGGTACAGTCAAGCGCATTCCGGGATATAAGAATTACGTTTCCGTGGATGGCGGTATGACAGATAATCCGCGTTTCGCTCTTTATCATTCCTCCTACACGGTGCTTCTGGCTGACCGTCCCGAAAGCGATGCACCAAAGTTCCGTTGCTCCGTAGTGGGTAGATGCTGTGAGAGCGGAGATATTCTCCAAGAGGACGTCTCTCTTCCCGAGGACGTACAGCGCGGAGAGATCCTGGCGGTTTTGACAACGGGTGCCTATAACTATTCCATGGCATCCAATTACAACCGCATCCCACGACCGCCTGTGGTGATGCTGCGCGGCGGGGAAAGCTACGTGGCGGTCAAGCGCGAGACCTTTGAGGACGTTTGTGCAAACGATATTTAATTCACAGAAAGGAAATTGGCATGAATTCCACCATCCCCCCGGTTATCCGTTGTACCGACGAATCCCGTTTTCTTCGGTTTCTACAAAAAATAGATAAAACCCTGCCTATGGCACTTTCCGCTCGTGTCGATCTTTTGAAATTTGCACGTACGAATTTGGAACGCGGGTACGTGTTTGCTATTGAGGACGAAGAAGGGGAGTTGGCTTGTGCCGCTGTCTTCTATTATCATTTTCGTTCCGAAACGGCTGCATATCTCGATTTGATGGCGACCGTTCCCGCTTATTGTGGGCGAGGATATGCAAAGGCTGTTATGGACGCTATGGAGGCAGCAGCCAAAAGAGACGGAATGTGTGAATTTCATTTGCACACCAACGATACCAACATTGCAGCCCTTTCACTTTACGGGAAGCGCGGCTACGAGATCATTGCTTACGATCCCAAGGTCCACATGAAAAAGGATCTGTAATTTTTAAAATTTAACCTATAGGAAAAAGGGGCTGTCTCAAATTGCAAATTTGAGACAGCCCCTTATGTTATGCAATCAATTTGGCAGCCAGCTTTAAAAGGGCTTCCATCTTTTCAAGCATTTCTTGAAGTCCGCTTCTGCGCTTGACGTTCCAGGTGCGCTCGGAAAGTGCCGCGAGATTCTCCATGACAAGTCCGATCTCCTGTTCAAAGGTGCAACCCCAGGCACAGATCTGTGCTCCCAGCACGTCCTCGGTGGGGGTGACATGAATGGGATTGAAGGTGGCTTCGGAGCCTTCCCACCAGTGCTGCCAGTTGTATACGTCCCATTCGAGTACGTCCTTTGCGTACCATCTGCGCACAAGGCTGGAAACGATGTAGAGCGGTTGCCAGGAGGCGTTGATCACGCGGAACCCCTCCGACAAAAGCTCATAGGGCTGATGGTAATGCGATTCCCAAGCGATCACAACGGTTTCCTTGGGGATGCGCTCAGCACCCTTCACGGGAAACCCTTCCCAAACGATGGGAGTGCGCCCCATGTCAAGCACCGTACGAGACAGTCTTGCGATAAAGTCGCTGTAAAGCTCGTGAACGTCCTCAATACCGTGATCCTTCATATAGGCGCGGCAAACGCTGCAAGAGTTCCACGCTTCGATATCCGCTTCGTCGCCGCCGATGTGGATATAGGGAGAATCGGGGAACATTTCGCAAATTTCGCGTACCATGCGTGTCATGGCGTTCATCGAAGCTTCGCTTCCCACACAAATGATGCTGTTCTCGCTGATCACGTCGCCGTTTTCGGTGACGAGGGCGTTTCCCTTGGTATCATAGGAGTTGCTGAACAGCTCAGGATAGGCGCGGGTAAGGGATTCTGCATGCCCGGGGGATTCAAACTCGGGAACGATGATCACACCGCGTTCCTTTGCGTAATCGTTAAACGCTTTTATCTCCTCAAAGGTATAGCTTTGTCCTTTCGTGGGCAAGTTGGGAAATTCCTTTGACGGGAGCGTATAAAGCTGATCGTCGATAAAATGAAGATGCAGATATTTGATCTTGTAAAGAAAGCAAAGATCAATATACTGAAAAACGGTTTTGGACGGGTGAAATTTGCGTGCAAGATCCACCATCAGGGCACGGTAGTCCTTATCGGGATGATCCTCGATCAAAAGAGAAGGAGAGGTAAGTTTTTCACTTTCAAGGGAAAGGATCTGAAGCGCGGTTGCAAGCCCGTAAAGGATGCCTTCACAGGAGGAGGCGGAGATACAAAATCCGTCGCGTACGTCAATACGGTAGCTTTTTGTTTTTAAAGCGGGATCCTTCAAAAGGACGATCCCGCCTTTTCCTTTTTCAAGAGTGCGGCGATGGATCTTTTCAAAGGTTTTTACAAAAAGCTCTGCGGCACCTTCAAACTCCGCTGCCTTCGCGCAAATGCAAAGGGGAAGACGCACCTTTTCTTTTTGGTAAAGGTCTACTGCTTTTGGTTCTGGGAAAATGTTGATCTTCATAAGCATCTCCTTTTGGGGCTATTCGTTGGAATCTGCAAACATTTTCATTTGATCGGCTTGGGTTGGCGTTTGGTGATAGGGAATTCCCAAGTGCTCGTACGCCAGGCGCGTGACACAACGACCGCGCGGTGTGCGACTCAAAAATCCGATCTGCATCAGATACGGCTCGTACATATCCTCCAAAGTGATCGCCTCCTCACCGACAGTTGCGGCAAGCGTCTCAAGTCCTACGGGACCGCCATTGTAAAATTTGATGATGGTTTCCAGCATGCGTCTATCAACGTTATCAAGTCCCAAGGCGTCGATCTCAAGCTTTGTAAGCGCATAGTTTGCGATCCGCTCGTCGATCTTTCCGTCTCCCATAACCTGGGCAAAATCGCGCACACGCTTGAGCAGTCGGTTGGCGATTCGCGGTGTGCCTCTGGAGCGGCTTGCGATCTCCATGGCTCCGTCATCCGTGATCTCCATATCCAGGATTTTTGCATTGCGGCGTACGATGGTGGCAAGCTCCTCGGGTGTATAAAGCTCCAGCTTGAGGACAACACCGAAGCGGTCCCGCAAGGGGGTCGTCATTTGTCCTGCACGGGTCGTTGCTCCAATCAGCGTAAAGCGCGGAAGATCGATCCGAATACTTCTTGCAGAAGGACCTTTGCCGATAATGATGTCCAGCGCATAATCCTCCATTGCGGGATACAGGATCTCCTCGACAGTGCGGGAGAGGCGGTGGATCTCGTCGATGAAAAGAACGTCGCCCTCGTTGAGATTGGTAAGAATTGCCGCAAGATCTCCCTGCTTTTCGATTGCGGGGCCGGAGGTGATGCGGATATTGACTCCCATTTCTGCCGCGATGATATTCGAAAGGGTAGTTTTACCAAGACCGGGAGGACCGTAGAGAAGCACGTGATCCAAGGAGTCGCCTCGCACCTTTGCCGCCTCAATGTAGATCTTGAGGTTTTCCTTGACCTTTTCCTGCCCTATATATTCGTCAAGGGTCTTGGGACGCAAGGAAAATTCCACGTCGGAATCCTGTGCGCTGTAGCCTGTGTTCATGATCCGATTTTCAAAATCAAATTCGTTCGTGTCCATTCGGATTCCTTTCCGAAGCTTAATACTTCATCAGTTTTTTGAGAGAGATACGGATGATCTCTTCAAGCGCGGTCTTTTCAAAGTCGATATCCTTCAAAGCGTTCATTGCCTCGTTTCTGGAGTATCCCAGTACGACCAATGCATCCGTCGCCTCGGTCAGCTTAGAGCGGTTGGCTGTCGTTGTCGCGCTTGCCAAGGGAAGCTCTATGCCTACGTTGTCAAATCCGCCTTGCTCCTTGATCAGCTTATCCTTAAGCTCAAGAATAATGCGTGCGGCAGTTTTGGGACCGATCCCGCTTGCCTTGGAAATGGTTTTCTTGTCATCCGTGCAAACGGCAAGTGCGAATTTTTCGGGCGAGAGAAGTGTAAGAATGGACATCGCAGCTTTGGGACCGACACCGGAAACAGAGATCAGAAGCTTAAAGGAGGCAAGCTCTGTTTCGGAGGCAAAGCCGAAGAGCTCAATGCCGTCCTCACGTACCGCCATATAAGTGTAAAGCTTTACGAAGGGAGGCTCTTTTACGGAGCGACAGGGCGGCATTGCGTCATAGGTCGTCCCGCTGATCGTAAGCTTGTAGCCGACACCTCCCGCGTCCACAACAGCCACACCGTTTTCTAAAAGGGCGAGCCGTCCGCTGATATAGTGATACATAAAGATTATTCCTCCTTGTCGGTCTTTTCCGAACATTCGTCCGTCGCAGGCTTTGTGCTCTCGGCTTCTGCATCGGCGTCGGGAGAGCCGTTTTCCAATGAAGCAGAGACTGCGTCCTCATCGCTTGTACCGCAGAAGGCGGGTCGATTGTCGCGACAGCCGATCCCTCTGCGCTTATCGATGATCATAAGTGCAATGAAGATGAGAAGAGAGACGGTGGAAATGATCGCGCCGATCACGATCGTTTTCGGCATATAGAACATCTCGATCGTGTGCGTTTCTTCCGCATCTCCTTCTACATAAAAGGCAACGAAGGTTCCGAATGCCTTGATGGGCTTGACTGCCTCGCCGTCCACGTAAATGTTCCAGCCGTTATCGTAGGCAAGCGTTGTCATAACAAGCTCACGCTCGGTGCTCGCCGTATAGGTGCCGTCAAAGGAGCGTTCCGTGTATTCTTCGATGACCAGTTGATTCTTGGAAAGGCGAGACATTGCGTTCTCAAACGCCGCCCAATCGATATAATAGAAGCAGGCTTCATCCTTGAGCCAATAAAGCTTGCGCTTGGTAAGTGTCATGCGAAGCTCCAGATCATCGCCCTCCTCAAGCATTCCAAGAGAAATGATGCAGGCTGTTTCATTTGCGTTGAAGGTGCCGCAATCTCTTGATGAGGATTCTCCGTCGGAGTCAACGTAAAGATCTAACTCGACCTCGCGGGGATAATTGGTGGGAAGGAAGAAGAAAAGCTCGGCGTCCGCAGGCATTTCGGCAGAGAAGGAAACTGTGGGCGTTTCGATGCTGTCGGGGATCGTTTTAAATCCGACCTCCTTGTCCTTTGGGTAGCTTTCCAGATATTCCGAAAGATTGCCGTAATTTCGGTTGGTCACGGGGACGGGGACGAAGATTTGTACGGCTTCCTCTTCTCCAAGCATTGCCGTTACCATGGCATTGAGCTGTTCGAAGGGGCTGGCATATTCGTCCGCGTATTCCGAGAGGTTGTTTTCCTCAATGTTGAGCCATTGATTGAGTTGTTTTTTGAGTGCGGCGACTGCATCGGAGACGGCGCTGTTCTTTTTCTTTGCGTCATTGGCAGCTTCCTCTTCTGTTTCGGACGCTTGAGTAAATCCCATAGGGAAGCCCAGTACGTCCTCAGAGACGCCGTAGGCAACAGAGAGCGCGTAGGGATTTTGATAGGTGATATACGTGGTAGCCGTGCCGTCTGTGTTCTGATAGGTGTAGGTGTCAAGCTTGTTATAATACGATTCGTACGCCTCATGGTTTTTATCGGAGATCAGATATTTGATACCGAGGAGCGAGTCGTTTACGGGAGTGCCGCCAACGTACTTAGACCAGTGCGATTTTGAGGCATATCCCATTTCGGCAAGTCCGCGGATCGTCTCCTTGTTCAAGGTTGAGGTGGAGCCGGAAAGCCCGCGGATCCCAAGTGCCATGTTATCGTTTGTGCGTCTGAAAAAGGTCTTTTCCATACGGTAAAAGGAGGTGTCGCTTTCTTGGATCGTTTCCGTGATGGGACGGGTTCTGTCAAGAAAATTGTTGTAGTAGCTGTATTTTGAGAATCCTACGTCCTTGTTCTTTGCTTCATAGCAGAAGGTGGCATTGAGGAACAGCTCAAGAAAGACCACCACAAGGAGCGTAAAGCTCACAAGCTGTTTGTTTTCTGAGGTGCGCAAAAGTGCAAGGATGCAAAGATAAATGAAAAGCAGGAGAAGCGAGAGATAGATGCAGGTAAGATCGTCCGGAGTTACATAGCTTTCATCCGTATAGGTTTGAAGGATCACGCAGACAAGCGCGATCAGTCCACCCGTTGCGGCACAGGTTTTGACGGAAACTTCCTCGAAGCAGGAGAATGCACGGCAGGCAAGCACGCACAGATAAAAGCTGAGCATAAAGCTGTAACGGTGATTGAGCCAGTTGGGATTCTGGAAGCCGTGCCAGATAAGATCGACAACGTTGACTGAAAAGCTGAGGATCATCACAAAAATAAAGATCGCCGAGAAGATCTTTTGCCGCATGGAAAAGCGGCGGGAGAGGAAGTATGAGGGGATGAGAAGAACGGTCAGAAGTCCACTGTAAACGAAGGGAAGTCCTTCGGGACGGACGGTATCGTAGGAGGAGGGGAGGAGCTTGTACAAAAACTCCAGAAGATCAAATTTGATTGCGACCTCCCAGCTGGGATCTGAGAAGGTTGTTTTTCCGAAATTCAGCGAGTAGAAGGCTGCAAGAAGGATCACCGCCGCCATTCCGAGTGCAATAAGAGAATAAAGTGCCATGCGAAGAAGCGAACGAATGAAATGCAGCTTTTCATGCAAGGGATTGTTGCGGTAGTCCTCGGCATGCGCGAAATAGTAGAGGAAGAAATAGATCAGACAGTAGATGCACAGCATCCAGCCGATGTAGTAGTTGCTGAAAAGTGCAATTGCCAGGGAAACCGTGTAGAGCTTGAATTTTCCGTATTTGATCACGGATTCGATTCCGAGAGTGATCAAGGGCAACCAGATCAGTGCATCGATCCACATGGTGTTATCCTGCTGAATCACCGCATAGCCGCACAGTGCGTAAGAGGAGGAAAAAAGGATCACGGAAAAACGGTTGAGCTTATCAAGCGTTTTGTGCATGTAATACCCAAAGGTAACGCCGCAAAGGGATGCCTTGAGCATAAAAAGCACAAGAAGCGCTTCCAGCATGCGATCCTTCGGAAACAAGCAGACGAGGAAAGAAAGGGGGCTGGCAAGATAATATGCGTAGATCCCCAGAAATTCACCTCCGAGAGCACGTGAGAACGAATAGAGAAGGTCAGCGTCGCCCGCCACAAAATTACGGAGTGCTTCAAAAAACCATACGTACTGACCGTTAAGGTCAAGAACGAGGACACAACCGTCCCCAAAGGGGTGATGACCGCGTGCAAAATAGATCAGATAAACAAGGATGGCGGGAATCAGAGCACAGAAGAAGAGATAAGAGTATTCCTTCCATTTTGAGCGCTTGATTTTCTCCGAAAGCTGTGGCTGTTGTCCGTCTCCGTCGGCTTTTTTTTCTTGAAAAAGCGAAACAAAGCGCTCTTTCAGCGGGGAAAATACTTTTTTTGAAATGCTTTTTGTATTCATGGCTGAATGCCTTTCTAAAGGTTATGCTTGATCCCGAAGGATCTGCTTGATTGCTTTTTCGAGCTTTATACGGTCGATCGTCATATCTCTTTTGCAGGTTTCGCAAAGAATGCGTACCTCGCTTCCGACACGTAAGACGAGAAAGGTCTTTCCACCGCAGGGATGCGGCTTTTTGAGTTGTATCCTGTCTTCCGGGTGGAGTGGGATGATCGTCATAGCGTTCTCCTTTCGGTGATGGGGAAAATCTCAGTATATTATTTTTATTATACCATAAGAAATAGATTCTGTAAACCGCAAAAAAGGCAAATTTTGAAAGTAATTTGTTAAAAATTATAAATATATATTTACTTTGGGGGAAAAGGGTGGTATAATTACAATCGGAGTTTTATGGACAGGAGAAGGTGGCTTTGATAATTCTGGGAATTGACCCCGGTCTCGCGATCGTCGGATGGGGTGTGATCGAATACCGCAATTCGCGTTTTCGCACCGTTGCGTACGGCGCTTTGCGGACACCTGCCGGGATGCGCACCGAGGAGCGTTTGAAGGCGATCTTTGAAGGCATGACAGAGCTGATCGATACCTATCATCCCGATGCTATGGCGGTGGAGGAGCTTTTCTTCAACACCAATATCACAACGGGAATACGTGTGGCAGAGGCGAGGGGCGTGATCCTTTTGTCTGCCGAGCGTGCGGGGATCCCGATACAGGAATATACTCCATTGCAGGTCAAGCAGGCGGTCGTCGGCTACGGAAGGGCGGAAAAAAAACAGGTGATCTCCATGGTGACGGTCCTTTTGGGCTTGAAGGAGCCGCCGAAGCCGGATGACACCGCAGACGCGCTTGCCATTGCCATTTGTCACGCGCATTGCGGCGGGTCACGCTTGGCGGATTATTATAACAAATAACGCAAAGGATTTTTGATATGTGGTTTTCAGAAAACTGGAAGGATTACGAGCTTCTTGATACGTCGGATGGGGAGCGCCTGGAGCGTTGGGGGGACTATATTCTGATTCGTCCCGATCCGCAGATCATATGGAAAAACGCTGCGGCACACCCCGCATGGAAGCGCGCCGACGGGATCTACCGTCGCTCCTCCTCGGGCGGTGGTGCATGGGTGAAAAACAAGCTTCCCGAATCATGGAGGATACACTATGGGGACTTGGGCTTTGTTCTAAGACCTATGGGCTTCAAGCATACGGGGCTTTTCCCTGAGCAGGCGGCAAATTGGGATTGGTTTTCTTCCTTGATCCGCGAGGCAAACCGCCCGATCAAGGTCCTCAATCTCTTTGCGTATACGGGCGGAGCTACGGTTGCCGCCGCGCATGCGGGTGCCGCGGTTGTGCACGTGGATGCTTCGAAGGGGATCGTCGCGCAGGCAAAGGAGAATGCGGCGCTTTCCGGTCTTGCGGAGGCACCCATCCGTTACATCGTGGACGATTGCAAGAAGTTTGTCGAGCGTGAGCTGCGTCGCGGAAATACCTACGACGGGATCATTATGGACCCTCCTTCCTACGGAAGGGGACCCGGGGGCGAGGTTTGGAAGCTTGAGGACAGTATTGATGAATTCATCGGTCTTGCCATCGTCCA
>SVSZ01000043.1 GCA_015064025.1 Oscillospiraceae bacterium
GTGCACGCGCACTCCTCCCTGCACCGCTTGCGGTGCCTTCCCTCCTCCCGGAGGAGGGCTCTTCATCAAAAACATGCTACCCCTTTTTCTCATTTCACTTCTCCTTATCGGCAATAGCCTTTTTTGAACCCCGCCACTATGGCGGGGTTTTCGCGATACAATAATCAAAACAGGGTGTCTCAAATGCATTTTGCCATTTGAGACACCCCTGTTTTTTATGAATCAGCCCCTACGTTTTCAATAACAGTAATGCCGTTGAGAGCTAACCTTACGGAACCGAAAAAGGAGGGCGCGGTTATTTCGCCTCGGTAAGTAGAAAGATTCCGTCGCCACCAAGAGTGACATCCCCAAGGTCTGCCGGCAGAAGCCACCCCTCACCGCGCGCGACGGGATAAGAAACACCGTCCGCGATAAGCTCCCCCTTCCCTGCCACGCAAAGAAGGTGACTCATCCGCCCGGTACGGGACAGAGCTTGCATCCTTCCCTTCGGCTTGACTTCTAAGACGCGGAAATACACACAGTCGGCAAGAACGTCCTGTGCCCTCTCACCTGCGCTTGCTTCAAAGCGGATCTTATCGATCTCACTCTCCGCAAAGGGACGAATGACGTCCAGCGCCTTTTCGACGTGCAATTCCCGCAGCCGTCCCTCTTTATCCCGACGGTCGTAATCGTAGACACGGTAGGTCAGATCGCAATTCTGTTGGATCTCGGCAATCAGAATTCCTTTTCCGATCGCATGCGGAAGACCCGCGGGAATGAAATAGCACTCCCCCGCCTTGACGCGTCTGTGCGCAAGAACCGATTCGACTTCACCGCGAGCAACAGCATCTCGCAGCATGGTCCTGTCGACGCCTTCACACAAGCCACAGATGATCTCGGCGTCCTCGTCGGCATCTACGATGTACCACATCTCAGTCTTTCCGCGGTCGTTCTCCACACGGGCGGCATATGCATCGTCGGGATGCACCTGGACGGAGAGACGGTCCGCAGCATCGATGAATTTGATCAAAAGCGGAAAGCCGTCCTCGCACTTACTCTTTCCCATGATCTCCTCGCGGTGCACGTCGATCACTGCAGACAGCGGCATACCGCAAAACGCACCGTTTGCAACGGTACACATACCGTCATCCCGCACAGTCAGCTCCCAGCTCTCACCGACGCTATCGCCCTCCGCTTTTTTATTCCATTCCTTCAAAAGGCGCGTCCCCCCCCAAATGGGAGAACGGGTCACGCCCGTCAGCTTTAACGGATACATACTGTCTCCTCACTCCTCTCCCACAAGATGCACCGTGCGCACGGTGTGCCCTGTCGCGGGAAGAAATTTTTGAAAAACGTCCTTCGTCCGAAGCTTCAGACTTGAGGTATTGACACAGGGATGACATCCGACGTATTCGCCGCGCAAAACGTCCTCATCCACAAGTAGCTCCACGTGTCCTGCCAAATCATTCATCAACCCCATCACACTGACAGCCCCCGGGAGAATATCAAGATATTCCAGCATCTTCTCCGGACTTGCAAACGACAGGCGCGCAGAGCCGATCTGAGAAGAGAGCTCACGGGTCTTGAAGACCTTATCCCCCGGCATCATCAAAAGATAAAACGCCGTCCCCTGACGGTTACAAAGAAAGAGATTTTTACAGATCACAGCCCCCAACACCCGATCGATCTCGGCGCATACCTCCATGGTGTTTGCCGCCTCGTGGTCGATCCGCTCATAAGTAATTTCCAAGGCATCCAAAAAATCATAGGTGCGCACCTCTCGCTCGGCACGCACCTCTGTATTTGCGGGACGCCCTTTTTCCAAGGTCATCATGATATCAGTCTCCCAACAGCGTATATTCGGGGAATTCATAGTGCAAGCGGCTCCCCGTATCCGTCCCCGCAGGCAACAGTGCCAGAGCAATAAACAGCTCCTCCGCCACAGCCCCGCTCTCGTCCATCAGATAGGCATATTCGCCCTCAATGCGTGTCACGGTATAATTTTTAGGCTCCATAACAATCCTCACTTTACGATCGCATGCTTGATCTTCGACGCAAGCCTGCGCATTTTGAAAAGAAGAAGTCGCACGGGAAAAATAAAATGCCAAAGCGCGGCATACACGCGATACCCCCGCGCGTCCGTTTGCACGTGCCGATCTCCACGGTAAAACTCACTGACGACACCGATCAACTGTGCATCCTTGACGTATTCCTTTTTGAAGGTATTATCCCCGCGGATCACGTAATGATCTTTCTTTACGGCGATGATGCGGTGCAGCACGTACTTCCCGTCCTCGCGGCGATACATCGGAAGATCCCAACGGCGAAGCCGCTCCTCTCCCACAGGGACCAGCACGACCCGATCCCGACGGTTGCGAAGCATCGGCTTCATGCTCATTCCCACGGTGGTGCTGACATAAAAGCCGTTCGCACGGAGCCCCTCCTCAATATTGTGTTCCCTTTCGGCGCACTGCTCGCTCATACAAGAATCCCGTTTTCCGCCAGAAGCGTCACCACGCGGTGAACGTCGCGTGCGGCGATCTCTCGCGCTACGTCGTATTCCTCAAGAAGTGCATCCACAAGCGCATCCTCGGTCATATCCGCCTTTGCAAGCGCCTTCCACAAAAAAGCGCCCGTCTCGTTCAAGCGAACCATACCGTGAAAGCTCTTGCTCGTCTCTCCCACGGGAACGGCTACGTAAGCGCCCCCTACCTTCTGAATGGTAAAATCCTTATTGATCTGCATCACTCTTGCCTCTTTCCTTTATTTTGCTCATTGCGCGATATGCGACAAGCGCCGCCTCATCCGAGATGGTACAGCGCAGGACGTAGTACGGCACGGCACGCATCAAGGCGTCCATCATCACAAGCCTACGCTCAACGCTTTCTCTCTCTCCGCGCAAATATACCTGATGCATAAGCCGCGGAAGGATCTCCTCCTCCTCTGCAGCCCGAATCTCGTTTTTCTCCCCGCGTTCAAGGAAGCAAATTGCCCGAAGAGGTGCCGAAATATTCTCACCCCAGTTTTCCTTACCGTTCCAAGGCGTTCCGCAGGCGGTCACGGACCCGTCCTCCTCTACACGCAAAAGCGGCTTGTCGCCGTTGAGCACGCGAGACGCGGGAATATTTTTCAGCCAAAGACGGGTATGCGTGGATTTACCTACCCCGCTCCGTGCCAAAAATGCGTACGCTGCGCCTTCATGCTCGATGACCGAGCCATGGATCAAAAAAACGTTATACGCGGCAATTTCCTCACAGATATGACGGTACACACAGATGCTTTCGCTGTACCCGTCCGAATATTCGCCGTGATTCGATTCCAGCGCGATCTCCTCCGGAGTGACCTCGACGACGAACGCCACATCCGTTTCGCTCGACAAAAAGGCGCGGCACTGACGTTCAATAAAGGGATAACGGTTTCGGATCCCGATGCTTACCCCTGCAAGCTCAATAACAAACACAGCGCGCCTCCTTTCTTTTTCTCTTTTCATTTTACCACACACACTGTTTTTTTGCAATAGTTTTTTCAAAATTCGCTCATTCTCATTTTTTCTTCTTTAAAAACCGTTTTTCGATCCTTATCCGTGTCCCTGCGCTGCGTTTTTTTTGAAATTTTTTCGTTCTTTTTTTCAAAAAGCCCTTTTCTTTTGTAAAATTATATTGTATAATATAATTTAGAATACGCCCGCATTCTGCGGGAAAGAAAGGACCGTATGCAAGCAATGAAACAAAAGTATACCATTACCGTTGCGGATATGGAATTGAACATCGTCAGCGACGCCGCTGCCGATGAGGTGGACAGCATCGTTGCCATGCTCGACCGCCGCATGAAAGATATCAGCAAAAAAAGTCCGCGCTGCTCCAAGAGCGAGGCGGCTATTCTCTCCGCGCTTTCCTACTGCTCGGAGCGCATTGCCATGCAGGAGGCCTTTAAGAAGGTGGAAAAGGACGCCTTCCGCTATGCAAGTGAAAACGAGCGTCTCAAAAAGACGATCGAGCACATGCAGGAGGAGCTTGACAATCTGCGCCGCGACGCACAGGTGATGCGCACCGTGCTTGACCGCACCGCAGCCGAGAAGGAAAAGCCCAAGTCCGTTCCGAAGAGCGCTCCCAAGAGAATTGTGCGCGAAGCGACACAGCTTTCCGCCTTTGACAACCTTCCCGAGGAGGAGCCCGTACAGCTCACCGCTCCCGTGCCGCCCGCCGTTGTAAAGCAGGCAGAGCCCGCCGCTCCCGCCAAGAGCGCGGAGGAGACTCCCGAGAAGAAGGCTCCCAAGAAGGGCAAAAAAGATGCCAAGACAAAGAGCCACATCGGCAGCATGTTCGATCTTTTGACCTTCAGTGATGTCTGATATGCAAAAAAAGCCCCTTCCCGAGCTTCTCTGCCCCGCAGGCTCTCCCGAGGCACTGGATGCCGCCATTGAGGGGGGCGCTGATGCCGTTTATCTCGGCGCGGCGCTTTTTAACGCACGAATGAATGCTCATAATTTCGGCGGAGACGCACTGCGCTCCGCCGTTTTGCGCGCCCATGCCTACGGCGTCAAGGTCTATCTCACGCTCAATACACTCATTTCAGACCGTGAAACGGAAGCATTTCTTGAAACCGCACGGGAGGCGGCGCGCATCGGTGTGGATGCTCTGATCGTTGCCGATCTCGGCGGCGCTTCCATGATCCACCGCGCGATCCCGACGCTTGAATTGCATGCCAGCACGCAAATGGCAGTGCACAACACGCTTGCCGCCCCCATGATTCGGGAGCTTGGCTTCACACGCACGGTCATCGCGCGTGAAACGCCCGCGCGCGACGTCGCGGCGGCAGTCAAGGCTTCCTCCTTGGAGATCGAGGCGTTTATTCACGGAGCGCTGTGCGTCAGCCATTCGGGGCTCTGCCTCTTCTCCTCTCTGGTGGGTGGCAGAAGCGGAAACCGCGGCGAGTGCGCACAGCCCTGCCGTCTTCCCTATTCCGCATCGGGGGAGCAGAAGCCTTCCTATCCCTTATCCCTTAAGGATCTCTCCCTTGCCATGCACGTTCCCGCGCTGATCGATGCGGGCGTGACCTCTCTGAAGATCGAGGGACGCATGAAATCCCCCGAATACGTGCGCGACACCGCGCGCATCTGGCGCAGGCTTCTTGACGAGCGCCGCGCCGCAACCCCGAAGGAGATGCAGGAGCTCTCTGCCATCTTCTCTCGCGGCGGTCTTACCGACGGCTATTGGACGGAGCGCATCGGGCACAAAATGCTCGGTATCCGTTCCGACTCCGACAAAGAGGCATCCCGCACACTCACCTCCTTCCAAGGCATTACACGGCGCATTCCGCTCGATCTTTTTGCCGTGATGAAGCGAGGGGAGCCGACCGCTCTCACCGTTTCCGACGGTACGGATTCCGTTACCGTTCTCGGAGATATTCCCGAGGAAGCACGCACAGCGCCCCTGACACGGGAAACGCTTGGAAGAAGCCTTACAAAGCTCGGCGGCACCGTATATACTGCTCGCTCCTTCTCGGCTCTTTGCGATGACGGGCTGATGCTGCCCATCTCACGCCTGAACGAGCTGCGCCGCCGTGCCATTGCCGCGTGGGAGACGCGCAAGCCCCAAAAGGAGCACACGTTGCTTTCCTACGTTCCCAAAAAGCCGACGGAAGCGCGTCAACCCATGAGGACTGCTTGCTTTTACGACGCTTCACAGATCCCCGACGAAGCACGCACCTATTTTGACCGCATCTTTCTGCCTCTTTCAAAGGCAGAGGCAGGGATCGACGGCGTCGTGCTCCCGCCGGTGATCTTTGACCATGAGATTCCCGAGATCCGCGAACAGCTTCATCGCGCACGGGAGCTTGGCATCCGTCTGGCGCTTGTCGGAAATCTCGGGCACATCTTGCTTGCCAAGGAGTACGGATTTACTCTCATGGGAGATCTCCGCCTCAACGTCACCAATTCCGAAACGGTCGCGGCGCTGGAAAGCCAAGGCATCCAAACCTGTCTCCTTTCCCCCGAATTAACGGTTCCGCAGGCACGCGACATCGGCGGCAATACCGCGATCACGGTCTACGGTCGCATCCCCTTGATGACGCTTGAAAAGTGTGTCATCCGCGAGGTTGCCGATTGCGATGTATGCGGCAAGGGACAGGCAAAACTGTGCGACCGCCGCGGCACGTCCTTCCCCGTGCTGAGAGAATGGAAGCACCGCAACGTCATTTACAACAGTCTCCCAACCTGTATGTCCGACCGTCTCGGCGTCCTCCGCTCCGCGGGACTTTCGGCACAACACTTTATCTTCTCGACGGAGACGCGCGAGGAGGTTGCAAGGGTCATCCGCGCCTTCCGCGAGGAGCGTGCACTGCCCTTTCCCGTACGAAGAATCTGATATTAACATAGAGATCGCCCCTCTCAACAATTTGAGAGGGGCGATCTCTATGTTATCTTATACTCTATCCTTGACCGAGATCGTCATGCGGCAGTGCTCGGCGCGCGCGCCGTGGATCTCAATGAGATAATCCAAGGCAAGTTCTCCGTCGCGAAGCAGACGGTTATCGACCTTGAGCGCGCGGACACAAACCTCGAAGTCCGAATACGGCGTATTATAAAGGCAATAATGGCGCTTGCCCTCCTCAAAGGTGAGTGCCGTGCGCACCTGTCCCGTACGCATCATGGAAACAAGCTCGGGACAGCTTCGCTGAAATCCAATGGCGGTCACAGACCCTTCCATGCCTGTCAGCTCGCTTTCCTCATAGATCAGCTCCACACGGCGCTCGTTGGTCACAAGGCGACCCTCCATCAGCATTTCGTCCGGCTCGGGCATTTCACCGAGCATCTCACCAAGCATCGCACTCGGATCAAACGCGGGCCGCTCCTCTTCCTCCTCTCCCGTCACCTCCTCATCATCAAAAAGGGACGCGCCAAGCTCAAGGCGGGAAACCAGCATATGGATCATAACCTCTCTTTTTGTCATGCTCTTCCCTCCCTCCGTCTGCGCAAAAGCTCGTTGACCTTAAAGATGGCGTAGAGCGTTTTTCCGTCCATGATCCGCCCCGCCATTGCATCCTCTACAAGGGTGGCAAGCGGGATCCTTTCGATCTCGATAAATTCATCCTCGTCAAAATCCGTCTCACCAAAGCACAAGCCCTCGGCAAGATAGATATCGATCTTCTCATCAAGGATCGCGGGGGACCCGATATAGGTGCCGAGGAAGGTAAAGCGCTCACAGCGAGCGCCCGTTTCCTCGCGGAGCTCACGCAGGGCGGCTTCTCTGTGATCCTCCGTGGGGGCATCCAGCTTCCCTGCGGGGATCTCGGTCGTGACGCGCCCGATGGCATAGCGATACTGTCTGACGCAGATCACCTCTCCATCGTCCGTCAGAGGAAGCACGGCAACAGCACCGCCGTGCTTGATATATTCACGAAAGCCGCGCGCACCGTCGGGAAGGTTGATATCGTCCACAAAAACGTGCAACACCTTGCCGTCAAACACGTTACGGGAGGATGCGCAAGTCTCCTTCATATTTTCAAATTCCATGTTTATCTCCTTACAGATCAATACTTCTGTTATTCTACCACATTCTTGCCGATTTGTAAAGAAGGACTTGCAAAAAAGGTGAAATTCTGCTATACTGTAAAAAGCAAAAGGAACGGAGAGAGTACCAAATGCGTTTCGCATTCGACTCACTCCTATATCGGGAGGATACTATGGAAATCAGAGAAGAAGACAGCCGCACGGCAATGCTGCTTGGCACTGCGGCGCTGGAACGGCTGAAGCATTCACGCGTAGCTGTATTCGGCATCGGCGGCGTGGGCAGCTATATCTGCGAGGCGCTCGCACGTGTCGGCGTCGGCGCACTCGACCTCTTTGACAGCGACACCGTAAGCCTTTCCAACATCAACCGTCAGCTTGTCGCACTGCATTCCACTGTCGGGCTTCCGAAAACGGAGGTCATGGCGGCACGCATCAGGGACATCAACCCCGATTGTCGCGTGACAGTGCACAGCGTCTTCTATCTCCCCGAAAATGCAGCTCTCTTCCCTCTTGACGGTTACGATTATATTGCCGATGCGATCGACACCGTCAGCGCCAAGATCGAACTTGCCGTCAGAGCACGTGACGCGGGCGTTCCGCTGATCTCCTCGATGGGAACGGGCAACAAGCTCGATCCCTCACGTCTGTGCGTAACCGATCTTTCAAAGACCGAAGGTTGCCCCTTGGCACGCGTTATGCGCCGTGAGCTTCGCGCACGTGGCATCACACACCAAAAAGTCGTCTACTCACCCGAGCCCGCACGTCCTCATCCCGAGGATGCACCGATCCCCACCGCGGGGCGTACACGCATCCCTCCCGCCTCCGTCTCCTTTGTCCCCTCCGTTGCGGGGCTTATGATCGCAGGAGAGATCGTGAAGGATCTCTCCGATATCAAATAACAGGAACCGCCACGCGGATAAAGCGCGTGGCGGTTCCTGTTATTTGATATTCATGTGCACGTGAAAGAAGCGGTTACGGTAGGTGCGCGGCGTGATCTTTTCATGGTATTTGAAGAATTTCACAAACAGATTCTCGTCCGCAAAGCCACTCATTGCTGCGATCTCCTTGATAGAATACGTGGTGTTAAGAAGAAGAGATTCCGCATGCAGAAGCCGCGCACGCACGATGCCCTCCTTCAGATCGTGCCCGAACTCCTCCCGATAGACACGTGAGAGATGATCCCCCGAATATCCGAAAAGCCTTGCGATCCCCTCCACGCGCAGATTTTTTGCGGCGTGAATTCGGATATACTCGCGCACCTCGTAGGCAAGCTTGCTTTTGTACTCTCCCGCACGGCGGGTCTCAAGGAGCATCCGCGCAAGCAACACCTCCGAGAGCTCCATGTCCGTTTGGGCGGAGTGCATGATCTCACGAAACGTCTTCTCGGCATTTGCAGGCAAGCGCGGCTGCTTGCCGATCCCCCAGGCACTCATGTCCTCGGCGTGGAAATGCAACCAATAAAACGCCGTTCTACCATGACTTTCGGAAAGACCGCCGTGCTCAACCCCCGGGAAGAGGAGAATAGAATCTCCAGCCTCCAATGTGTAGGTCTCATCCCCTTCAAAAAGATGCACGCTTCCCGCAACCACGCAGATCAATTCATAGGTACTTACCGTAACGGTCGGATGGATCCACGTTGCGTCCGTATCAAACAGACCGATCTTTACAAACTCCAAGGTTTTATTTTTTCCAAGTGCGATCATATCGGATTTTCTCACTTAATCAAAGATTTTTTCATTGCATTACGGTTTTGATTATACTATAATATACTTGAAAAGTCAATAAAGTCAATTCAAAAAGGAGAAAAATCATGAATAGATCAAATTTTGTCCCCTTTCAAAGCGTTACTTTCAATGACGGATTTTGGAAGGACCGATACGAATTAAACAAAAACGTTTCCCTTCCCAACGTGCGACTGCGCTTTGAGGAAAGCGGACGTTTTGACGCACTTCGCTTCAACTTTTTGAAAAACGGGCGCGAGCCTCACATTTTTTTCGATTCAGACGTTGCCAAGTGGATCGAGGCAGTGGCGTATCTTTATGAAAAGGACGCGAAAGCCATGGCGCCGCACGTAGCGCTTTGTGACGAGTTGATCGATTGCATGGAAAGAGCACAAAGAGACGACGGTTATCTCAACTCCGCGCATCAGCAGATCACTCCGCACCTGATCTTTCGCGACAGAGATCGGCATGAGCTTTACTGTGCGGGGCATCTCATAGAGGCGGCGATCGCCTACCACAAGGCAACGGGTAAGGATCAGCTCCTTCGCGTCATGGAAAAATACTGTGCTCTCATCGAGCGCGTCTTCCTCAAGGAAAGATCCGCCGCCTTTACAACCCCGGGGCACGAGGAGATCGAGCTTGCACTTTACAAGCTTTACCGTTACACGGGCAAGGAGCAATACCGCAATATGGCAGAATATTTTCTGTCGGAAAGAGGCACCTTGGAAAGATCTCCCGGCACCGAAACGAGGGAGAACTACAACAAATACAGCGCTCAGGACGACGTGGATATCTATCATTTGAAGGAGGCAAACGGGCACAGTGTCCGCGCCCTGTATTTCTACAGCGGCATTGCCGATATGGCACTGGAGAACGGCGACCGCACGCTTTATGAAAATCTAAAAAAGGTCTTCGAGGACATCACGCAGCGGAAGATGTACATCACAGGCGGCGTTGGTTCGACCCGTGTTTACGAGGGATTTACGGTTCCCTACGATCTTCCCAACCACACCGCCTACACCGAAAGCTGTGCCGCCATCGCCATGATGTATTTCGCATCCCGCATGCGCCGCATCGAGAAAAAGGCAGTCTACGGTGAGCTTATGGAGCGCGTGCTTTATAATGCGGCTCTCTCCTCCACATCCCTCGACGGAAAAGCGTTTTTCTATGAAAATCCGTTGGAGATCTCCCTCCCCGAATACAACAGAGAGGTAGCCGCCAAGGAAAGCCGCCGCGAGCGTCTTCCCATCACACAGCGTCTTGAGGTCTTCCACTGCTCCTGCTGCCCTCCCAACATCAACCGCTTCTTTGCGGAGCTGGGAAGCTATATCGCCCTTGAGGAGGACGGCGGCATTTGTCTTGAACAATATATCTCCTCCGATATCGCCACCCACTGCGGAACGCTTTCCGTCCGCGAGGAATATGCGACACGCGGCACCGCTGTGATCTCCTCCTCCGATTATACGGCGAGGACACTCTCGCTGCGCATTCCCGCATGGAGCACGGGCGTGACGGCAACGCTTGACGGAAAAACCATTTCCATCGACGTTACGGACGGATATGCCGTAATACCTGTGGAGAAAGTCTTCACTCTTTCCCTTGACTTTTCCATTGCCCCCACCTTCGTCGCCGCAGATCCGCGCGTACGTGCCGACGCAGGACGCGTCGCCCTTTGCTACGGACCTCTTGTTTACTGCCTTGAAGGAATCGACAACGGTGCATACCTCAACGAGCTTTCCATCTCTCTTGATGCTGTGAAAACGGCGCGCCTTGAAAAGGACTTTCACGGACTTCTCTCCATCACACTCCCTGCGCACCGCGACAAGGAGAGCACCACACTTTACATTCCCGCAACAAACGCCGAAAGATCCCCTGTGAACGCAAAGTTCATTCCCTACTTTGCCTTTGCCAACAGGCAGGAAACGGACCTTCTTGTCTGGGTCAGAAAAGCATAAAAATTAACGGTGGTGTCGCAAATGCAAAATGCAATTGCGACACCACCGTTATGTATTGTAAATCGATTAGTGGACGATGCAAACCTCGGTATCCTTATCGAAGAAGTGCATTCTTTCCATATCAAAGCCGATCTTGATGCTCTGACCTGCACGGGTGGTGGATCTGGAGGAAACGCGAGCGGTCAGCTTGCCCTCTTCACCAACCTTGAGGTAGAGGTAGATCTCAGCGCCCATAAGCTCGGTGACGTCAACGTCTGCGGTAAGAGTTGCACCTACGCAGTTAGCGTCATTGTACGCCGCATCGTCATGGATACACTCGGGACGAAGACCTGCAACGACCTCCTGACCGATGTAGGGCTTGAGTGCCTCAGACTGTGCCTTTTCTGCGGGCACCTTCAGCTCGTTACCCTCGAATACGAAGTATACGTCGTCACCCTTCTGAACGAGAGCACCGTTCATGAAGTTCATCTGAGGAGTTCCAATAAAGCCTGCAACGAAGATGTTGACAGGGTTGTCATACAGATCCTGAGGAGTTGCAACCTGCTGGATCAGACCGTCCTTCATAACGACGATTCTGGTTGCCATGGTCATAGCCTCGACCTGGTCGTGCGTTACGTAGATAAAGGTGGTCTCAACGCGGTTGTGAAGCTTTGTAAGCTCGGTTCTCATGGTTGCACGAAGCTTTGCGTCCAAGTTGGAAAGCGGCTCGTCAAGAAGGAATACCTGAGGATCACGGACGATTGCACGACCCAGTGCAACACGCTGCTTCTGACCACCGGAGAGAGCCTTCGGCTTACGGTCGAGAAGGTGGGTGATGTCCAGAACGCGAGCAGCCTCTTCAACCTTCTTCTTGATGGTTTCCTTCGGAACCTTGCTCAGCTTCAGACCGAATGCCATGTTTTCAAACACGGACATGTGGGGATACAGAGCGTAGTTCTGGAACACCATCGCGATCTTACGATCCTTCGGTGCCACGTCATTTACAAGACGGTCGCCGATGAAGAGCTCACCTTCGGAGATTTCCTCAAGGCCTGCGATCATACGAAGCGTTGTGGACTTACCGCAACCGGAAGGTCCAACCAGTACCAAGAATTCCTTATCCTTGATCTCCAGGTTAAAGTCGGAAACCGCGGTTACGCCGCCCGGATATTTTTTATAGATATGTCTGAGGGATAAGCCTGCCATTTTGTAATCCTCCTGTAACTCCTTTTCGGAGCATTATTTTTCATCTAATATTGTACCAAATTTTTGCCGAAAATGGAAGCGTTTATTTCTCCAAAATTTCGCGTTTTTTATTGTGCACCTTGCACAACATGTCGAGAAAAATCCGTTCGAACGGTATTTTGGAACGCCGCCGCAGTTTTAATATATTAAAATCAAGCCTTTTGCTTGGAGCGCATGGTGAGCGAGATCCTCTTTTTCGGAACGTCGACCGCAAGAACGCGCACCTTCACGATGTCCCCTACCTTGACCACGTCCGAGGGGTGCTTTACAAAGCGATCGGAAAGCTGGGAGATGTGAACCAAGCCGTCCTGATGCACGCCGATATCCACGAACGCGCCGAAGTCAATGACGTTACGGACGGTTCCCGTCAGCTCCATGTCCGGCTTGAGATCCTCAAGTGAGAGAATGTCGTCACGCAACACGGGAGGCGGCAGAGTATCACGGATGTCGCGCCCGGGCTTTTCAAGCTCGCCGACGATATCGCGAAGTGTGGGAACGCCGATGCCGAGCTTTTCGGCAACCGCTGCGTCACCGCTCTTTTGCACCTTGGCACCAAGCTCGCGCAATTTTCCCTCGGCTACGTCCTCACGGGTATAACCGAACATTTCAAGGAGCGCACCTGCCGCCGCATAGGACTCGGGATGCACACCCGTATTGTCAAGGATCTCCTTGGCGCCCGGAACTCGCAAAAAGCCTGCCGCCTGCTCGTAAGCCTTGGCACCGATGCGCGGCACCTTGAGAAGCTGTGCACGGGAGGTGAACTCGCCGTTTTCCTCACGGTACTTGACGATATTTCTTGCGCTCGTAATATTGATGCCAGAAATGTAGGACAGGAGCGAATAGGATGCCGTATTGACGTCCACGCCGACCGCGTTTACACAGTCCTCGACAACACCACCCAGCGCCTCGTCAAGGCGCGCCTGCTTCATGTCGTGCTGATACTGCCCGACGCCGATGCCCTTGGGATCGATCTTGATCAGCTCCGCAAGCGGATCCTGCAAGCGACGCGCGATGGAAACCGCGCTTCTTTGCATGACGTCAAACTCGGGAAATTCCTCTGCCGCCAGCTTCGACGCGGAATAGATGGAGGCGCCCGCCTCGCTGACAACGATATACTTGACGTCCTCAGGGATCTCGCGCAAAAGCTCAGCCACAAAGATCTCGCTTTCCTTGGATGCCGTGCCGTTTCCGATGGCGATCACATCCACGCGGTTCTTTGTGATCAGACGCTTCATGATCGCCTTGCTCTTCTCAGTCTCCTCGCGCGGCTTTACGGGATAGATGACTGCGGTATCCACGACCTTACCCGTTTTGTCCACGACCGCCAGCTTACAGCCGTGCGCGTAGCCGGGGTCAAAGCCCAGCACCGTCTTCCCCTTTAAGGGAGACTGCATCAGAAGATGTGATAGATTGTCCGCAAAAAGCTTGATGGCACCCTCGGAGGCGTTGTCAAAAATATCGTTGCGGATCTCACGCTCGATGGAGGGAGCGATGAGGCGGTCATAGCTGTCAAGGATCGCCGCCGAAACGTACGTCTCGGCAGGGCTCTTGTTTCCAAGCAGAACTTGGGAGAAGAGATAATTGAGCACGATCTCGGAGGCAACGGTGATATTGACCTTGAGAAACTCCTCCTTCTCGCCGCGGTTGATGGCAAGCACGCGATGCGGAAGCACCTTTTTCAGCGCCTCCGAATAATCGTAGTACTGCGCGTAAACGGAATCCTCCTCCTTCGCCTGCTTGGTGGAGAGCGTACCGAATTCAAAGGTCAGACGGCGCAGCTCCTTACGGAACTCGGCATTGTCCGAAACGTTCTCGGCAATAATGTCCTTCGCACCCGCCAAAGCCTCCTCGGCGCTTGCAACCCCCTTCTCCTCATCGATATACTTCTCCGCTTCCTCCTCGATGGAGGGCTCATACACTTCCTTCTGCGCAAAGATCAGCTCTGCCAAAGGCTCCAGCCCCTTCTCACGCGCCACGGACGCGCGCGTTTTGCGGTGAGGACGGAAGGGACGGTAAATATCGTCGACCTCGGTGATGGTAACAGCCGCCGCGATCGCAGCCTCGATCTCAGGGGTCATCTTCTCCTGTGCTGAGATCAGATCAAAGACCTCCTGCTTTCTTTTTTCAATATTGCGCAAAAAATTAAGGCGGTCGTTCAGATCACGCAGGATATTGTCGTCAAGGCTTCCTGTGACCTCCTTGCGGTAACGCGCGATAAAAGGAATGGTATTCCCTTCGTCGATCAGCGCAACCGTCTTTTCCACCTGCTCTGTCTTGAGCTTGAATTCCTCTGCGAGCTTTTCAATGATGTTCATATGGTTTATTTTCCTTTCTTCGGACAATCCGTGTTTAATGTTCTCTGAGCGCTGCCAGCTCCTCCTCGGTCAGCTCTCGCCACTCTCCGCGCGCAAGTGCGGGATCAAGGGTAAGAGGCCCGAAGGTGCGGCGCTCAAGATATGTGATCTGATTGTGGACGGCAGACATCATCAGCTTGATCTGATGATATTTCCCCTCCGTGATCGCGATGATGCCCTCTCGCTCTCCCTCAAGCGTAACACGGCAGGGGCGCGTGACATAGCCGCCAATATCCACACCGTGCTCAAGCGCCTCTCTGTCCTCGCCCGAAAGCGGAAATTTGACCTTGAAGGCATAGCTTTTTTCGACGTGGCTCTTCGGTGAGAGAAGACGGTGTGCAAGCTGACCGTCGTTCGTCAAAAGCATCAGTCCCAGAGTGTGCTTGTCAAGGCGCCCTGCGGGAAAGAGCTCCATTTTGCGGTATACGTCGGGCAAAAGCTCGGTGACAACGGGGTCACGTCCGTCCTCCGTCGCACTGACGTAGCCGTCGGGCTTATTGAGCATGATATAAACGTACTTCCGATACTGTACGGGAGTACCCGCAAAAGTGACGGTATCCCGTGTGGGATCCACCTGCATATCGGCGCTTTTTGCGGGAACGCCGCCCACAGTGATCTGCCCTGTGCGCACGGCGCGTGCCGTCTCCTTGCGGCTGAGCAGTCCGCATTCCGAAAGCATTTTATCCAGTCGCATTCCGTCACCTCCGCAAAAATCATCATCCTTTATATTATACCATAAAACCCTTTTTTTGTAAAGTGGTTTTGCAAAAAAGAGGGCGACTTGCAAATCGCAAGCCGCCCAAAGAAAGTATTTAGTTCTCGGTGGCACGAAAGGTGTAGATGCCGCTTCCCGCATGCCAGATGTGGGCACCGTCCTCAATACCGATATAGGTCAGTCCCTCGCCGTTCTTCTCCTTGACATCGATACCGCTCTCGGTGATTGAGCGCGCGTTTTCTATAGGAATGATGATGGTTGCGTCGGAATTTGCCGGCACGGTCACCTTCCAATTCAGCACACCGTCTTCGTACGACCAGTGCGATGCCGCAATACCGCGAACCGTATCTATCTCGCACTGCGCCCAAGAAAGACCGCTTTCAATGCCCGGTCGGTAGGTGATCTCGCTGTATCCCGCGCCCGTTGCGCGAACTCCCGCAACTCCCTCGAAGAGCCAGGACGCCATGCTTCCGCCCAGCATACAGTGATTTTGCGAATCGTAGGTGCAATTCTTCTTCTCGGAATCCCAGGTCTCGCCGACCTTATCCCAAAACTCCCACATGGAGGTCGCACCGTTGTCCAGCATATAACCAAAGGAGCATTTTTCCTCATTAAGCGTCAGATCCATCAAAAGCTTATGCTCGTTTTGCGCCGAAAGGACGTTGTAAAGCGAATAGGTTCCGAGCACACCCGTACGGAGATATCCGTATTTTTCGATGTTGGATCTCAATATCTCCACAAAGGCGTCCCGTTCCTCGGGAGCGATCAATCCAAACTCCAGTGCCGTGGCATTGTTCGCTTGCGTGTTTGAGCCAAAATAGCGCTCCGCATAAAAACGCTCTCTGATTGCCTCGTAAAGCACTTCAAGCTCCGCATCAAGAGCGGTGTGTTCCCGCCCGATGATCTGCGCCATCTTTGAAACAAGCATCCCCGAATGGTAGGCAAACACCGCTCCCAAGGCATCCTTGTTCACCATGTTCCGGTGATTGTCGTAACCCATCCAATCACCCCAGATTACCTTTGTTGGAATCCCGTCTCTGCCCGCGATGGATTTGTAGTATTCGAACACCTCAAGCGCCGTATCGTACATCATTTCGATGTAGTATGGATCTCCCGTTTGCATATAGGTCTGATACGGGAATACGAAATAGGCGGTTGCCCAGGGAATATCGAAATACATCGCGCGGCTCTCATCTGTTGAAAGCTGCGGAAGAATAACGTTGGGCATACCGCTTTCCATCACGTTTTGAGTCATCATACGCATGTATGCCTCTGCCATGGTATAATCCTCAAACAGAATTCCCGCTGAATTCTTCGTCACAAACGCATCCCCTGTCCATCCCTGCTTTTCGCGCTGAGGACAGTCGGTATAAACGTTGACCATATTGGAAAGTTGTGCTCGGTAATAAAGATCAAAAACGCCGTTAAGACGATCGGAGGAGGACTTAAACGAAGCCGTTTCCTCCATGGCATTGCTTACCACGCAGGCGGTGAACATCTCCGCAGACATCACGGGAGCTAACACCTCGACGTACCGGAATCCGTTGTAAAAGAAATGCGGCTCAAACGAATCCTCTTCCCCTGTAAAATAATACGTGCAGGTGGGATAATGACAGGTGGTATTCGCAAAAAGCTCCCCGTTTTCATCTATCAGCTCGGAATATGCAAGCGTCACGCGGTCATCCTTCTCCAGCTTTCCGCTGACACGGACAAATCCCGCTACGTTGACACCGAAATCAAGAATAAATCTCTTGTACCTTCCGAGCGGCTCGCCAACCTCCCAAACACGCACGGGCGCGATCTCGGCGCAAATTCGGCTACCTGTCAATGCAGGTCTTAAAGCCCCAACCTCGCAAACGCTCCAAAGGGTACGGTCTACGGTGTCAAAATCATCCTCAAAAACGATTGCATCCCCTTGTGTCACCTTGAGGTATTCCACTGCCATCCCCTCGTTCGTTGCGGTACGGAAGCCGACGCTTCCCTCCTTGGAATCCTCGGAAACGGTAAAGCCATTGACGAAAACCCCCTCAACGTAGGTATTTACCGTCGTTCCGACAAGCTCGATCTTCACGTGAAACAGTCCGTTTTTCCGAATACCCGGACAGTCCACGATTTTGATCTCGCTGCCGCTCCAACCTCCCGACGGGTGGATCCTCAGTGTCCCCCTCTCTCCGTCGAATTGCCACATGTGGGGATTTTTATTCGCCCGTCCGAAAACGATGGAGGCGTAAGCGCCGTTTGTAATCTCGACACCAGCCTCAATGGTATAATCTCCCGACACAACGGGATTTGAGGTCAGGATGTTGTCGCCCGGGGACATATAGAATTTTCCGTTGCGAATCCGAGAAGTGATTTCTTCCGCCTTTTCCCAGTGCTTGCTGTCGTAATCCACGGTGTCCCAACCGATCATTTCGTTTCCGTCAATATCCTCCCCACGGTACCAATCGCTCCGGAGGATCATGCTGTCCTTTGTCATTTTCCAGCTTTCATCGGTCTTGACCGTTTGTACGCTTCCATCCCTGTAATAGATTCTAAGCATTCCGGCGGCACGCTGTCCCATGGGAAAATTCCAAAAGTTTGAGCACATAATCCCCAGCACGTTCTTCCCTTCCTTCAAAAGCGAAGCAACGTCGTAGGTATTGTAATAGACCTCCAGATCCGCCACAGACTTCATGGGAGCCAGTACAAGCTCTCCTGCCTTTTGCCCGTTCAAGCGGACCTCAATGGGAGACGGCGCGCCGAAATAAGAACGCGCACGTGCAACGTTCTCCAAGGGCTGCTCCAGGGTAAATTCGCAACGCAGCAAGGCGGCAAGGCCGATCCACTCACCTTCCACCGCTTCCGGCGCAGTCTCAAAGGATGCCTCATCGGAAAATCCGCTTTCGTTTCCGTGTTGATCCCTGACGTTCACCGACCAATAATAAACGGTCTCCGGTGCAAGATTTTCAACAGGAATTCCCGTTTGCGAAGAGGAGGCAACCCAGCCACTGTCATAAACGGTTGCCGTCTCGGTTCTGACGGTCAGATAATACGCAGATTGGTAAATGCCGCGCACATCCCCAAAGAGTTCCCAGGAAAGGCGCACGTTTTTTGCATCAATTCCAATATCAAACGCAGATGAGGTTTGCTTGAGATTGGTTACACCGACCATAACAGTTTTCTCGTCGCTTTTATTTTTTGTACAGGCAGTCAAAGCAATCCCTCCCAACAATGCAAGCGCTACGAAAAGGCACAGCATTCTTTTTAGTGTTTTTTTCATAGTTTTCAGTCCTTCCTAATTTGACGGCAACCCACCTCTGTATAACAATCATATCATAAAACCCTTTTTTTGTAAAGTGCCAATCATAACCACCCGTCAAACGGGTGGTATGCACAAGGGCTAAAAGCCCAATACTACCGGCCAGCGGCTCAAGCCGCTGGCTTTCGTATACTCAAGCC
>SVSZ01000044.1 GCA_015064025.1 Oscillospiraceae bacterium
TGTGATCCGAGGACTTCTTATCGTCGGCAGCGGCAAGAAGTCCTCGGATCACATCTGCGGAAATGATCTTGTCCCCCATAGAAACAACGACAGGTCCCTCATATCCAAGAGTCTTGAGTGCCTTGAGACCGCAAAGTGCCGCATGTCCCGTGCCCTTTTGTTCCTTCTGATACGCATAGATCACACCGTCCACCCCGTCCAGACAATCCATCACGCTGTACGCCTGATGTCCTATGACGATAACAAAGCGGCTGACTCCGCCCTCCTTCATATTGGCAATGATCCGCTTGATAACGGGAATTCCCGCGCAATCGAAGCAGACCTTGTTTTTCGAATCGTCATTCATTCGCGTGCCTTTTCCCGCACACAAAATGATCGCGGCGGCATTCTTCATGTCATTTCCTCCCATAAAGCTTGAAAATACAAAACAGTTACCTTATAAAAATCAAAGTCTCCAATAAGAATATCCCGCCCGCAGATATGCGTCCTTATCAAGCATTCCCTTCACATCGAGCAGAACCTTTCGTCCTTCACCAAAGAGTGCATCAAAATCACCTACCGAAAGCTTTGAAAACGCATTGTGCGCTACAGCGAGGATCACCGCATCCATTCCCTTGATCTCCTCCTGCCCTGCAAAAGACACACCGTAATGCTGTTTTGCCTCGGTGCTGTCCGCTACAGGATCTGCGATCATGGGCTCGATGCCGTACTCACGGAGCTCCTTGACGATATCAAAGACCTTGGAATTTCTCGTATCGGGACAATTTTCCTTGAAGGTAAAGCCCAGGATGGCAACACGCGCATTCTTCACTGCCTTTTCAGCCTTGATCAATTGCTTTACACAATTCTCTGCTACGTATTTGCCCATATCATCGTTGATACGACGCCCGGCAAGGATCACCTGGCTGTGGTAGCCTACTTCCTCTGCCTTGTAGGTAAGATAATAAGGATCCACTCCGATGCAGTGACCGCCTACAAGTCCGGGGGAAAACTTCAAAAAGTTCCACTTGGTGCCCGCCGCCTCAAGAACCGACTTGGTATCAATACCGAGCTTGTTAAAGATAATGGAAAGCTCGTTCATAAAGGCAATGTTAATATCTCTTTGGCTGTTTTCAATGACCTTTGCCGCCTCGGCAACCTTAATCGTGGGCGCACGGTGCACCCCCGCTTCCACTACCAATTCATAAACCCTTGCAACGGTGTCAAGCGTCTCCTCATCCATTCCCGACACGATCTTTACAATGCTTTCAAGACGGTGCACCTTATCTCCCGGATTGATACGCTCGGGGGAATATCCCACCTTGAAATCCACACCGCATTTCAGACCCGATTCTGCCTCAAGGATCGGCACACACACGTCCTCGGTCACACCGGGATAAACGGTAGATTCGTATACAACGATACTCCCTTTTGTAAGGTTTCTACCCAAAATACGGCTTGCCCCCTCTACGGGAGAAAGATCAGGGGTGTGATCGCCGTGTACAGGTGTGGGAACCGCAACAATGTGAAAACGCGCACGGCGCAACGCCGTCTCGTCTGCGGTAAACTCGACCGTCGTATTTCGAATCGCCTCGTTCCCCACTTCGTTCGTGGGATCAATGCCCGATTGATATAAGGCAATTTTCTTCTCATTCAAATCGTACCCGATCACACGCACCTTTTTTGCAAAGGCGACGGCAATCGGCATACCAACGTATCCAAGTCCGATCAGTGAAAGTGTCTCTTCTCCGTTTACAAGACCTTCGTAAAGCTTCATCTATTCTCATTCTCCTTTTATGATTGGTTTAACGTTTCAATATGTTTTGCCAGCGTTTCCTCGTCAAAACGCATTTTGATCACCTTGGCAGGGACACCGCCGACGATGGAATACGGAGGAACATCCTTTGTTACCACGGCACCTGCCGCGATCACAGCCCCCTCACCTACGGTCACACCGCGCAATACGGTTACATTCGCTCCGATCCAATTGTCACCTTCAAAAATGACGTCACGGTCATCCTCCGGGCGTTTTTCCTCATTCGTCACCGTGGTCATATATCTGCCGATAAGATCCATGCGATGTCCTCCCGTGATCACCGTCACACGCGGACCGAACATCACATGATCCCCAATGATAATCTTGGCACGGGTGCACATGAAAAGAGCCTCTGCACCGATTCCTACGTCATTGCCAAGTATAATATTTTGAGGACCGTACATTTTCATCCCCATCCCAAGGCTGACACCCTTCCCACAGCTCCCAAGTGCCGATTTGCGTATGGGCGTTACAATTAACTTGTTCCAGGCACGTCCTATAAAATCGCAAAGCTTATATATCACCGTTTTGCACCTCTGACCATATTTTTTTATACTGCTCCAGCACACGCTCCATCGTATAGTAGCTTTCAAAGCGGAGCGCCGCGTTTTTTCCAAGTGTTTCTCTCAAATCTCGATCAACCATCAAAGCCTCCAGTGCCTTTTCAAGCGCGGTGGAGTCCCCTGAAGGAATCACGGTTCCGCACCGCTCGGCAAGCATTTCCGGAATAGCACCCACGTCCGTGGCAACAATCGCCCGTCCCAGCGCCATTGCTTCCAAAACCGAATACGGAAATCCTTCGGTAAAGCTCGGAAGAACGAACACCTCGGATTCAGACAGAAGCGCCATAGCTTTTTCGTGGGAAAGCTCGCCCGTAAAGATTACGTTTTCAAGAGAAAATTCTCTTTCGAGCTCCTTCGCATACGTATCATCACACGGACCGATGATCCGAAGCTGCCAGTCTCTATGCTTCGGGGAAAGCGATTGCCACGCCTTCATCAAAAGACTGACTCCCTTGGCTCTAACCACCCACCCAAGAAAGGTTATGTATTTCGGGGTCTCCGATTCTTTTGCAACCTTGTTAAGCGAGGTCGCATCGAGAGGATTCGGAACGTAAGCAACCCGAATGTGAGGAAATGCTTGCTGCACGGCTTCCAAGGTGCCGCGGTCAATCGCAATCACACCGGTAGCAAGCTGTATTGATTTTTTCATCATGCGCCATTCAAACGTATTTTTGGCGGCAATCTGCGGAACACGACCGAAATGAATATGATAGACAGTAGGAACTCCCCTTTTTTTCGCCAGCTTTAACAAGAGCACGTCCCTAATCAAAGCAAGACGCCCACTGGTGGTTAAGTGCATCACATCAATATCGCCGCGCGCAAGGATTTTTTTGAGTTCCTTTCTTTGCTTCAACATTGCAAAGCCCTTCACGACCACCCGCGTCCAAAAACGCTTCACTTCCAGATCCTGATTCTTTGGGGCGATATTGAGACAGACAAAGTCAAGCTCTTCCCGTTGGGCGCAATATCCCTGCAATTGCAAATTCCAGTTCCCGATTCCACCGTAAGGAGGTGGGATCGGTGCTACCATACAAATTTTCACGTTGAACCTCGATTCGCTTGGCTAAGAGCCGACCAAATCTTTTCGTATTCGCCGAAAACTGTCTCCACTGTGTAGTCAGACTCCAGCTTCGCGCGCGCATTTTTTGACATTGTTTGTCTTTCCTTATCATTGGAAAGAAGATGCTCAAGGGCTTCCTTGAGCGCTTCCGTATCCTTTGCTGGAATCACGATGCCGCATCCGTTCTCCAGCATATCGGGAATCGCACCGACATTGGTTGCAATGATGGGCTTTTCAAGCGCCATTGCCTCCAATACTGCATTCGGGAAACCTTCCGTGTAGCTCGGGAGAATAAAGCCCTCAGCCCCCGCAAGGAGCGTCATTGCTTCATCATGCTTTTTCTCACCGTCAAAAATCACGCGATCAAAAGAAAAGCGCGAGGAAAGCTCCTTGTAATAGTCCTCGGCATAGGGACCGATGATACGCAGCTTCCATTCGGGATAGGTGTCCTTGACACACTCCCAAGCCTCAAGCAACTCCTCAATCCCCTTGGTTTTGATCACCCAACCGACAAAAACAAGCTCTTTGCGAAGCGGAAGCTCTGCCTTGATCCCGGCTCGTTCAAGCTTGGCAAGATCAAAAGGATTTGGGATATAGCAAACATTTACGTCGGGAGCATACTTCTTGATCGCCGCCAAGGTCTTTGTATCAATTGCAATGACACACGAAGCCACTTCCATTGCCTTTTTGATCATGCGCCATTCCCGTGTGTTTGCCTGTGCAATTTCGGGAATTCTGCCAAAGCGGATATGATAAACCGTAGGGGTTTTTCCCTTTTTCGCAGCTTTGAGAAGCATGGTATCGCGAATCACCGCAAGCTGTCCGCTGGTCGTGATGTGGATGGCATCGATTTTTTCTTTTTTCAAGATGTGTTTCAGCTCATTCTTCTTTCCAAACATCGAAAACCCTTGAACCACCACGCGGTCCCAAAGACTTCTTCCGTCCAGTCCTCGGCTTTTGGGAGCAGTATTTACATGAACGAATTCAACGTTTTCCTTATCCCTTACAAACTCATCCATCAAAAGCACCCAGTTTCCGATTCCTCCATAAGGTGGCGGAACGGGAGCAACCATACAAATTTTCATGTCTATCCCCTTATATTTTTGTTTTCACCCGCGCTCATCTCTTTCGCTTCTTCTTTTCTTTACCAAACTTCGCAATACCCTGTAAGGAGTATGCAAACCACGGCAGAGGATCCTTTATGCTCCAGATCTGATCACAGGTATTTTTCCAACTGAACCATGACGGCACAGACTTGAAACGGTCGGGCGATTCAATAAACCAAAGAAGATCGGTATGCATGTAGCGAAGCGTTACCCCCTTCTTGTAATCCATATAATCCGTGACCTTTTGTCCCATTTCGTACTCAACGATCTGCCTTGCAAAATCCACTCCGGAACGGAAGCACACCTTAACGCTCGCGGTAATTCTCGGATTGATCTCCATGACCTTTGCCACGTGATCGCGAGGGTCCTGAATCAGATCTACGTCTCCGTATCCGCGCCATCCGATGACCTTCAAAAGCTTTACACAGCTTTCCACAATGTCGGGACGGTCCACCGCCGTACTGCAACAGGTAGATCCCCCGTCAATAGGATACCATCTTGTCTTATCAAAAACGTGCGCACTCTTTACGTCACCGTTTGCATCAATAAAAACCTCGCATTTGTATTGAATATCCGTTTGCGGGATGTATTCCTGAACAACCATTCCGCCGAATTTCTCCACGCATTCATCAAACAAACGGCGCAGATCCGCTTCGTTGTCGATCTTATGGAAGCCGATGCTCCCGTAACCGACACGCGGCTTGATGATAAAGGGATATTGAATTCCCGACGCGAGGATATCCTCCACGGTTTTGGGATCCTTGAGGGTATAGGGGCAAGGAATCCCGTTTTCCATGCATGCCATCATCGTATTGAGCTTATCTCCTGCCATTTGGAACACTTCCCAATCGTTGACTGCCGGATTCGTGTACTTCTTTAATTCCGTTTTGTGCTTTGAAAGCATCGTGGCAGAAAAATCAGTCAGCGGAATCACCACGTCATAGTGCTTCCTTTTGAGAAGTGAAAGAAGCGCTTTGTAAGACTTCTCTTCATCCGAACGATCCCAAAAACCGATGATTTTTTCATCCGGATAGTGCGATACGTATCCCATATCCAGCTTGCTTGCGTTATAGGTCGTCACATGATATTCGTTTTTATGCAATGCTTCCATCATAGGCATCGACTGACGCGCAAAACCTTCCAACAAAAGGACCTTCGTCCCAACAAGACCTTTCTTCATATGATACCTCTTTCATTTATCTATTCTTACAGCCCTATGCAACGCGAAATGGGCTTATACTTCCAATTTTTCTCCATACTTCTTACAACAACTGCAATCAAATAAGGAAGTGCAATTCCTAAAATTAACATTGTAAGCGTTGTGACGCTCCAATGCATTCCAATGCGTGAAAGCAACACTTCAACAATGTTTTGCACGGGCAAGGAAAGGATATAGATCGGGAACGTATATTTTCCAAAAGAATCTCCGGCTATACGCCCTACAAACATTCCAATCGAAAGCAAAAATACAATCGAACACAATCCCTTAAAGGTATCCGCAAGTGTTATATGGTCGACAAAACAGAAAAGTATATAGAAAACGACTGCCACCACCGCAACAATTACATTTTTCAGTTTTTTCATGGTCTTTTCACAAAACATCACCGCAGTGAAAATTCCGAGAAAATACCAAAACAAATACAACTTCACATCGTTAAGACAGAGAACATTAGGTACACTCGGAAGGAACATAAGAACAGCCGCTCCCACCAGAACAAACCATCTTATCAGCTTGTTTTTTGCCGCCAAAACCAGCAAAAAAGAAAGCAAACAAAGAATCATGAGTGTAGGCAAAAACCAAAGATGCGGTAAAATCCCCTCTCTTGGATAAAGGAAAGAATGTAAAACTCCGCGCAAAGATAAATCCATCGCCCCCCCCGTCAGACGCGAAATTAGGAATTTGGGAATCAACATCAAAAGTTGAATTACAAAAAACGGAACCAACAACCGAAGTGCTCTTTTGCCGATGTACTTCCAATAGCCGTATTTTTTGAGTGAATCAGTCCTAATAAGCAAGTAACCGGAGCACCACATAAAAGCGGTAAGTCCAATCATTTGAATACTGTGAACGGAATTGGTTACGATCGCGGGATAGGTGGCATAATTTGAAACAGAATGACTCAAAACGATCAGAAGCATACCGACGATCTGAATCAGCGTAATATAATTCAGCCTGCCATTTTTAGAAGGTTCGTTCGACATAAACCTTTTCCCCTCCGTTTTTCAACCCCATTGTTGTAAAGACAACGGTATTTGTATTTTCTGTTCCTTGAGGAAATCGCATAACCCCATATTGCAAGATCAATGGCATGCTGTCCTTTTTCTTTTTCAGAAGATCAACGGTTTTTCCGTCCTCAAGAATTTTCAAGCGCGCAAAGCGGTCCTTTTCGTTCTCGCCTCCCTCAACACCTGTGCTGATAAAGACACGACCGTCGCAAAAGCTGCCGCATCCGTGGCAGGGTCCCTCCGCATCGGCGATAACAGAAATTTTTCGAGAGGCTCTGTCCATGCGGATGATGTGGTTCTGATCAGGCACACTTCCTGCATCAGTTCCCCATGTCAAGGACTGTTCATCAAAACAAACGCCGATGGCACGCCAATCCTGACTTCCCTTGCCGACAGACTCCCAGGTGCTTCCGTTATCGGTGCTACGCAAAAGCTCGCATTCAAAATCCTCGTCACCCGTGCCAAGCCAAAGACATTTTTCATAAGGGTCGTATTTTACGAAGTGAATATGACGGTATTCATTCATGGGAAGCGTCAAAACGATTTCAAAGCTTGCGCCTCCATCCGTACTGCGATACAGATGCGTATCATGATCGCGGTTCGAATTGAGCGTGTATTCACCAAAGAACAAGGTTCCGTCCGGAGTCACACACACGCCTTGATGTCCCGGTTTGTTTCCAAGAAACCCACGGAAGGTATATTTGACCGTTCCGTCACTTCCCACCACATAGGCACAGCGCTTCGCTGTTACAAAAACGTCTCCGCCGGGAAGCGGCACCAGGTGGTGAAGCCCCTCACGCAAAAGCTGTCTTGAAAGTCTGAAATAACTCAGCAAGCGCTTCTTAATACCGCCCACCTTATATTTTTTTGTCAGTCTCTTGCCGTCATAATCAACGGCAAAAAAGGTCATTCCCTTCGCCACCCATATCCGTTCCTTTTCCGTATAGAGAGCTCTGCCTCTCATCAAGGGCTTAAATTGAATGTTTGTATTCATTGATCGTTCTTTCCAATCGTTCTTCAATCTGCTTGATGTGGATATCAAGCGTAAAGTTTTTTGCAAAATATTCGCGACCGCGTGCACCGCAATCGGTATACTCCTCGCGATGCTCTATAAAATGCTCCATAAGCTTTGCAAGCCCCTCGCTGTCACCCGCACGAACGCAGGCGCCGCAATCGGATTCGGTGATCACCTCAGCCGCTGCCCCGTTGATCGCCGCTAAAATCGGCTTCCCCGTAGACATATATGCCTGTAGCTTTCCGGGCATTGTATCTCCCACGGCATTGTTTCCACGCAAAGTCAGAAGCAAGGCATCCGCCATTTTATAGTACCGCGGCATATCCTCCCTTTTTTGGTTTCCGTGGAAAACGATCCGATCTTTCAAGCCAAGGGTGCTTACAAGCCCCTCGAGTTCTTCACGCTTTGAGCCATCCCCCACGAAGTGAACCGTAAAATCATCTCTCTTTGCAAGAAGAGCTACCGCATTCACGATCACCTCGAGAACTTGTCCCTTTCCCATGTTTCCGGCATACATAAAATGAACCTTCTCTTCCTTTGCCTTGGAAAAGTCAGTATCAAGATAAGTCTTGTCAGAATGCTGGGGAATGTAACTCATCCTCGAAGGCTCAATCCCGTTTTTTTGGTGAAGATAATCCATAAACGGTCTTGAGGTTACCGCAATATGATCGCAGGCGGAGTATATTTTTTTTGAGATCTGTGCAACCATCTTATAAGGCAAGGAGGATGTGTTTTTGATCTGTGCCTGTGCCGATTCCGGCCAGATATCAAGGCAATAAAGGAACAGCGGCAGCTTGTGCCTTTTTGCATATATGACCGCAGGTCTTGCCGAAAGGACCGGTGAGAGCTGATATGCAAACACAATATCGTACTCTTCCTTCAGGCGCTTCAACGCACGTGCAGCATTGCCGCAAAAGCTGAGGTAATTGAGAATCAGGTGTATCGGTCCGTTTTTTCTCGGATGCAACTTGCATCTGACAACTCGCACACCGTTGTATTCATCATCCTTCCTGTATGCCTTTTCGTAACCGTCGTAAATGTCTCCCTTCGGATAATTCGGGAGGCCCGTCAAAACAGTTACCGAATGTCCGCGGTCAACCAATGCCGATGCTACCTCATTAATTTGAAACTGCTCGGGATAAAAGTATTGGGTAACGATCAGTATCCGCATAAGTTCCTCCGTTAATTGATTCTCGCAATGGTTGCTTTCAGCTTTTCTGCACTCTCCTGCAACCTTTTATATTCCGCTTCCTGCCAATTCTCCTCCAGGCGCATCTCAACGCCGTTGACTCCGATGATCGACGGTAAGCTCAAAGAAACATCCCGAATTCCGTATTCTCCCTGCAATGGCGTCGTCACGGGTGCAATCGTTAAGCGTTGATTAAGAACTGCGTCGGCAAGTGAACAGACGCAGGTTGCGATTCCGTAGTGCGTCCTTCCTTTTGCGGCAATGATTGTTGCGCCCATATTTCTGACGCTTCCGAAAATCGCATCCTTCTGCTCGTCACCCCAAGGAAGCTTGACATTGCGGCAATACTCGTCCATGGGAACGCCGGCAATCGCAAGACGACTCCACACCGGGAATTGCGAATCACCGTGTTCACCCACAATGTTGCATTTGATCGCCTCAATCTTAAGCCCCGTATAGTTTGCAACGCCTCTTACCAAGCGCGAAGTATCCAGCACGCACCCCGTTCCGAAGACTCTCCCGTTGGGAAGCTCCATCAAACGGTCGCATTCGTAGGTAAGAACGTCCACGGGATTGGCAACCACCATGATTGCGCCTTTTGTATAATGCGGCTTAATCTTTCCTGCTACTTCACGAATGATTTTTACGTTATCCTGCGTCATATCCAATCGTGTTTCGTTCGGACGACGGTTTCTTCCTGCAGTGATAATGATCAGATCGCAATCCTTGCAGTCACAATAATCGCCGGCATGAACCAGTGCACTTCCCATCAGAGGAATACCGTGCTGAATGTCCAACGCTTCCCCTGCCGCCTTTTCGCGATCGATGTCGATCAGAATGATCTCGCGCGCAAGATTCGATACAGTCAGTGCATATGCAATAGACGCACCAACGTATCCAACACCAATGATGGCAACTCTTCTATGATGGATCGAAATCCTATTGTCTAAAAGGCTCATGCCTTCTCCCTTCGTTATTCATTTGATCAAATCTTTTCGGAAAACGTCTCTTCTTGCTTGACGTTCTCTTCTCTTGCAGGCTCCACCGCGCTTGTCAGTTCTTTGAATATTTTCTTTGGTTCTCTTTTGAAAATAGATGCCAAAATACACACCACCGTGTACCAGATCATTTTTATATCATATCCTATCCCCATGTGTGTGGGATAGTACGCTTCCAATTCAAGGCGAGTAGGAAGAACAAGCTTCTCGTATTCCTCAAGCTCCTCAACGGAGTCTCCATATATGTAATCATACAACGCAGCAGGTCCCGTTAATCCCGGCTTCACCGTTGAAGCGATCCCGTATTTTCCCGCGCGCATCACTTCAACCTGGTCCTTTGCGGCAGGTCGCGGACCTACCACCGACATAGAGCCTCCCAAAATGTTGAGAAGCTGCGGTAACTCATCAATCTTCAAGCGACGGATAAGCCCTCCGAAGGGAAAGATGCGATTGGTATCTGCCTTGAAGCTTGCCTCGCTCTTCTCACTTTCTTTTCTCGGCACCCGCATGCTTCTGAATTTCCACATGGAAAACTCACAGTTGTCCTTACCAATCCGTATCGCACGATAAAAGATAGGTCCGGGATCCGAAACGAAAATACCGATGACCGTGATCAGCCAGATGGGAGAAGTCACAATAATCCCCAGCAAAGCCGCAAAAAAATCAAAGCAACGCTTTACAAAAAAATATCCGCGTCTCTTTTTCATCAAACGACCCTCCTGAACACACATTCAAAGGCTTCGGCATAATTGCATCCCGCTTGCGCCCCCCGATACGCGGCAAGCCCCATCAAGGCTTCCTCGCTTCGCGGATGCGGATAAGGACGCATCACTCCGCGATATTGAGAAAGTGCACGGATTTTTATGTCAACCCTTTCTTTTCCCACCTCAACAAAGGTATTGGGACAGAATCTGTTCATTGCGCTGTTCACAGCCCACTCCGTGGAGGACAACACTTCCATAAACCATAGTTCTGAGAGAGGCTTCATCTCAGCCCTTCGCTGAAACAGGCGAATCGCCGCCTGACATGCCATGGATGTGTGCAAATGATCATTGTTTGTATCGGAGGGGTGATGTGTGATCACAACGTCGGGGTGCGATTCGGAGATCGCCTTCTCAATAAATTGCACCAAAAGAAGGTGGGGCTCAGTGTTCATTTCTATGTTTGGGAATTCACCCTCATATCTTCTTTGAATCCCAAGAATATCCGCGCTGGCATTCAAATCATCGTTCAATTCACTATCATTTGGACGAAATGCTCTTGCCTTTGCCTCAGAAGACATGATGCAGATATCGACTCTATGCCCCTCTTCGGTCAATTTACGTATCGTAGCACCAGCGCCGAGCACCTCGTCATCAGGATGCGCAACAACAATCAAATAGTTCATGTACATGTCTCCATTTCTGTTCGTTACTCAAATCAATTCGCATAGACTGTCAGCGCCGGGACTTTTGCTTGCGCCGGTAAAACAGCGCCCGAGAGAAGAACGGCATTGCAATCAAGACATCCCCCCGCCTGCATCGTGGCATTATGGCGCACCACTGCCCCCGAGGCAACAATACATCCCTTATCAATGAAGCTTCCCGTTTGCACGGTAGCATTCGGCTCAATAACAGATCCGTCTCCAATCACTGCAGAGGGAGCAATATAAGCCTTGTGACTGATGATTGCCGGAATGTTATAGCCGATTTCTGCAAGTTGCTCAATCCAAAAAAGTCTCACATCGGGCTTTCCGATGGCTACCACTGCATCCGTGAAATTTCCGCAAAGCATCTTGCAGTCTGATAAAGCTCCTAATGCATCCGATGCGGCATCATCGAGAAAATCAATACGATCAAAGCAATGCATCTGCGCCGCTATCTCACGCAGCATCCTTCCAAACTGGCCGGCACCCAGGATCAACAGTTTGCGTGCCATAGTCTCTCCTTTCCGCAAACGAAGCACTTCGCCTAATATCTCCATATATTATATCACGCGTATATGGAGAAGTCAATACAAGCCCCTCCTTTTTGGTGAAAATGCCATGCTGTTTTTTTCGCGAAAAGCGACAAATATCGTCTTTTTCCGTTGATTTTTCTATTTATTCCGTAAAAAAAGGACATGCGGCAATGAGGAAGTCCGCATGTCCCATTATCACAAAATGCTTTGATCAAAGTTTTTCCAAAAAAATCCACTCCACAGGAGCAAAGCGTTCCCGCTCACCGCACACGGCGTATCTGTACTCGGCTTCCCTGCAGGGCTCGCAAAAATGCGAGGGCATGCTCCTATCGATCCCGTGCGAGAGATAGCCTTCCTCCGCAGGCATGACCGAAAAGCTTTTCGAGGTTCTCCAAAGCCCCAACCCCGTCGCCTTGACAAAGCTTTCGCGAAGGCTCCAGATCCGATAAAACATCAGGCGTCTTGCCGCCTCGGTCTTTTGGGAGCGGATGAGTGCGCACTCTTCATCAAGGAAAAAGCGGTCGGCAACGGATAGGCTGACAGACGGATCCATCCACTGCACGTCACATCCGACCGCGCGATCGGAAAGAACACACATCACGCGAGACTTCGAATGGGAAAGATTGAAAAAAAGACTTTTGTCACCCGCAAGATACGGCTTCCCGTTCTCATCGCGCTTAACGCTGTAGGAAAAAATGCCTTCTTTTTCCAATGCAAAACGAAGTAAAAGCTCGGCGCCCAGGGAAAGACGCTTATCCTCTTCCCTCTTTTTTGATTCGATCCTCGCTCTGCGTTCTTCCCCGAGCGTCGAAAAAAGGCGTTCGAACACTGAAGCATCCCGAAGAGACTCCGTATTCGCTACGTAAATTTTGATCTCCTCCATAGCCTCACTCCCGTCCGAGTAATTCACGTGCCAGCAGACGCACGGTGATCCCCGTATTGAGGCGCATGGCGTCAATGGGATAGATCTCTCTGACGTAGCCGCGCCAAAAGGTCGTCTCAAACCACGAAACGATCTCCTCCGTCTTACGCCCCTCAAGAAGCATTTTCTTTACCGTTTCGGCAACCTCCACGGCTCTCTCTTTGGCGCGCTTGATGTAAAATCGCACGGTTTCCCCCTCGATAAGTCCGAGATGCGGAAGCAGAATGCGCTCGGGTGCCAGTGCCTCAATACGAGCAATGGAGAAAAGAGACATTTCATAGCCCACGAGATAAGAAGGAACCACATCGTCCTTGCCGTTAAAAACACCAAGCGTTTCCGAGGATAAAAGGAGTCCCAATTCCCGACAGTAGTACCCGACCGAGCATTTTGTGTGCCCCGGGAGGGAGAGCACCTCGAAGCGCATTTTTCCCACGTCGATCACGTCGCCGTCCTCTACGGTACGTTCAACGAAAAGCCGATCAATAAGATCCTCGTATACAAAAACGCCCGATTTTGCGGCAGCCTTTGCGTCCAGCTCACGCATAAGAGCCTTCGCGCTCGGCTTTTCGAAAATGCGCGCGGCATATGCTCCCGCCACAACCGTTGCGTTTGGAAAAGCCCTTTTGACATAAGGTGTTCCCGCGGCGTGGTCATAGTGCGAATGTGTCAAAAAGATATAATCCAAGGGACGGTCGCCAAGTACTTTTTTCACATTTTGAGCAACGCGCTCACCTGTAAAAGCAAAGCCTGTATCGTAAAGGATCGCACACTCCCCATCATCGATCAGAAAGGCGCTATCCCCCTTTACGGCACGTACGTCCGTAATTTGTGGCATTCTCATCCGTTTTCCTCCGAAAGCATCTTATCAAAATACGACGCAAGCTTTTTCGAGTCACCGTCAAAGAGATATCCCGTAATACCGTACGCCTCGGCACCTGCGATGTTCGCGGCATTGTCATCGACAAACACGGTCTCGCGTGGATCCAAAGCACATTCCGTACAAAGATAGGCAAAAATCTCCCTTGACGGCTTGACGTATCCGCAGACCGCCGAAAACACACACCGATCAAAGTAAGAGAGTATGGGAATTTCGCCAGCGTGTGTCGAAAAATATGTAGAAATATTGGAAAGTAGGAGAAGTCTCACCCCTCGCTCACGCAAGGATTTTACCACATTGCGCATTCCATCGATCTCGGGAAGATTGTAGATCCAGCTGTAATAGATCCTTTCCGCCACATCCCAAAGCCGCGCGGGAAGACGCTTGCAGCTCTCGTGGACAACCTCCTTGTCCGTGATCGTGCCGGCGTCAAGACGATCCCAATAAAGGCGGTCGAAAAGCACTCGTACCAGAAGCTCGGCATCCTCGCGTTCCGTGACGTATTGCCCTACCATATATGACGGATCAAAGCGAACAAGCACCTGTCCAAAATCAAAGACTACGTTTTTGATCATTGTTTTTCTCCTTACGTCCAAATCCTGTTTTATTATACTACTACAAAGAAAAAAACGCAACCTTTTTTTACAAAAAGCTGCGTTTTTCCTTCAGTCGCGCTCCAGCGCCTTGATCAGATTGTGCGCGTAAAGAGCAAAACCAAGATCGTTCGGATGTACGTTATCAACAAACAAATGCTTTACATGAGGAACCAACGTCAAGCCGTCGATGACCTCGATCCCAAGCGAGGTCGCAACCGACGCGATACACTCCGCAACGCATCTTACGTGTCCGTAGGCACGCACAACGTCCTGATCCTGCCGCCATATGGGGGTGATCACCACGATCCGTGCGTCCGGATAAAAGACCTTTATTTTCTCAAGAGTTTCACGGCATTTTCCGTCCAGCACCGAAAGGATCTTCTCATCTCCGGCGTCATTCGTTCCGTAAGCGACGATCACGGTATCGGGAGAAAAATCAAGCTTCTCCACCGTGGAAGGCTCATAACACGCGCCTCCCACGCCTTGAACAATGCTTTCCGCGTTGAAGTGATCCGCAACAAGGGGGGCGTAAGCAAACGAGTCGTATTCGCTGTTCCAGCCCTGCGTGATCGAATCCCCAATAAACAGCATCCTCATGTCAAAGACGTGCGGCGTCACCAAAGCACCGTCGGCAAGCTCTACGTAGGAAAGCATACCGCCGCTTCCGTGGCATGGCAAACACAGCGTAACGCGGTGTGAGTGTCCGTCCTCGGGAAGCGTGATGCGACACTCCTTCCCCACCTCACGACAACCGAAGGAAGCAAGTAATCCGTCGATCTTCACCTCGTACTTTCCCTCACTTGCGGGAAGGAACGCCACATAAGGGGAATCTGTCCAAAAATCCAGACGCACGCCGGTGGTATTGGCGGCGTTGTTATAAAGTCCTTCGGAAAGAGCACGGTACGCTTCAAGCTGACGCTCGGTCATTTTGTAGAAGCAAACGTTCCCACCCGTAAGACATACGCGCACGGCCCCGAAGGTGATTTTTCTGACGGTCTCAAAATCCAGTCTCATGGCACGGCACCTTAGATCTGATATTTTTTCTTGTAAAGCTCGAATTTTTGATCAAATTCCTCGCCGTTTTGTCTGATATCGTCAAGATATTTATGCATATCCAATGCATCGAATTTTGAAATTTCAATAACGCACCCCGCAATATTGGAGCAATGATCCGCAACTCTCTCAAAATTGTTGAGGAGGTCGGAAAGGACAAACCCGTGCTCAATGGTACATTCGCTTTTTTGCAAACGAAGGACGTGATTGAGCTTGATCCTGTCGCGAAGATCGTCAACGACCTCCTCCAAGGGCTCAACGTCGGAGGCCTTTTTTAAATCGTTATTGACAAGCGCGTCATAGGAGAGCGTAAGAATTTCGGAAACGGCGGCGCGCATAACAGAGAGCTCGCGCTGTGCCTCGGCAGAAAAAGCGAGCTTCTTCTCTGTCATTTCCTCCTTGGATTCCAGCACGTTGACCGCATGATCGGAAACGCGCTCCAAGTCCCCAATCAGGTGTAAAAGCTTTGTGATCTGTTCGGAATCGTGCTCGCTCAAGTCACATGCAGAGATCTTGACAAGATAGCTTCCGATGGCGTCCTCATATTTATCCGCGCGATCCTCTAATGCTCGGATCTCCTCCGCAAGCCTTGGGTTAAATTCGCCGTCAAAAAGGCCGACCGCCTTATAGAAGGCATCAAAGGAAATGCTTGCCATTTCATAGGTAACCTGTGTTGCTCTTTCAACCGCAACGGTGGGCGTGGAAAGCAGGCGCTCGTCAAGCATGGCGGTCTTCTCCTCACGCTCGTCCTTACTGTCGGGAATGGAAATACACGCGAGCTTCTCAAGCTGACGGTAGAACGGGAACATAATAAGCACGGAAATGATCTTAAAGACGGTGTGCACAAGAGCAACGCCAAAAGGCTCAATCGCCGTAGCAATCAGACCGTCAAAGGAGTGGAAGATCGCATTGATCGCATAAAATGCAGAAAGGACAACGACAACGCCGATGATATTAAAATACAGGTGGATCATCGCGGCACGCTTACCGTCGCGGTTCGCGCTGAATGCAGAGATCAGCGCCGTGACACAGGTACCGATGTTCTGACCCATGACGATCGGAATTGCGGCACCGAAGGTGATGCCCCCCGCAAGCGTCAGAGACTGCAAAATACCCACCGATGCAGAGGAGGACTGCACGACTGCCGTCAGAACAAGACCCGCAAGCACACCAAGAACAGGAATGTCACCGAAGATCGTAAAGAGAACGGAAAGCTGCTCTCCGAGGTCTCCCACGGAATCCCCCATAATATCCATACCTGTCATCAGAATGACAAAGCCGATCAGCACCACACCGATGTCCTTGCGTCTTCCGCGCTTGGAAAACATATACAGCAAAAAGCCAAGGACTGCCACAACAGGAAGCCATGCAGAGGGCTTCAGCCATGAAAGCGCCTCAACCACGCCGCTCGCACTCGCGCTGTTAAGCCCCGAAAGTGCTGTCAACCATGCAGTAACCGCAGTACCGACGTTTGCCCCCATGATAACCCCCGTTGCCTGGAGAAGTGTCATGGTTCCCGAACTGACGAAGCCGACAACCATAACGGTGGTCGCAGACGAGGATTGGATGATCGCCGTCACACCAAGTCCCAACAAAAATCCCTTGAAGGGATTGGAGGTCATTTTTCCAAGAATTGTTTTGAGACTGGAGCCCGCACTTTTCTTCAAGGCATCTCCCATCAGATCCATGCCGAAGAGGAAAAGAACAAGACCGCAAAGAAGTTCTAAAATAAACATTTCCGATTCCTTTCTTTTTTACGTCGCAGACATCAAGGAGCACAACGCACATTGAGTGCACCCTTGCATATATTATAGTGCATTTTCCGTCAACTTTCAAGCATTTTTTCAAAAATTGTAATAATCTCCTTTTAAAAAAAAAAGAGTGCCCGCAAATGTAACATACATTCACAGGCACTCCCTATTATTTACTTAAGATCCTTGGGCTTGCGGATGCGGTTTAGCTTCTTGTTCATCTTGAGAAGCTCTTCCTTTGTAAAGGAAATGTTCATCATTCCCATCATGCTTGTCAGACGAAGAACGGTAAAGCCTCCCATCATATCCATCAATCCTCCGCCGGAGCTCAGATCAACGTCAAAGCCGCCCGACTTCTTTTCCTCGGACTTGCCCTTCTTATTGGCATCCATCTTTTTCTTGATCTTGAGTCCCACGGAAAGGAACCAAAGCTTTCCGCGCTTGGACTTCATAATATCGCCGATCTTATCGTTGAGAGAATATCTTCCCGCTACCTCGACGACGTCAAACCAGTTCAAAACCGCACCGACCTCACGAAGAACGTAATCCATGTTCATCTCTGCAACCTTGCGGATCTTCCCCTCATCGGAATATTCACCCGCGCGTGCTACGATCGTGGATTCACCGACGTTCTTCACGTCGAAATAGAAGAAATGATCCTCTGCGGTCTTCTTGCCAATGCTCTCGCCGTTGACAAAAAGCTCAACCTCGGGAAGATTGGAATAGACGGTGACGCGGGTTACATCCTCTACACGGTCAATGTATCTCTTGCCGCACAGATGTACGAAGGGATCGTCGGAGAGCCATGCTTTATAAGCATAGAAGGCATCCTTCTTGTACTTTCTGTCCATGGTGATAAGCCCCTTATGATTCTGTCCGTTCTCGCCGCCCTCAGCTCTTGCGTCAGCGCCGAAATCAAACATGTTCCATACATGGGTCGCCCAGATATACTTGCGGCTGAAGAGCTGCTTGATCAGTTCTTCATGATAGTAAGCCTGATATTCCTCGGTATAGTCACCCTGCTTAGGGTCGCTTGTATGCCAGTTGAGCGCCTCGCAGCCGTACTCACTGATACCGATCGGGATGTTGGGGTGCGTTGCATGGAACTTGTCGAACCAAGGACCGTTCATGCTCGTATCTCCTCCGTACCAACCAAAATAGTGGTTGTAGGAAACCAGATCGGGAATGAGAAGATAGGGATCGTCCATCTTGCACATGGAGACTGCCGCGATCGTTGTAAGGCGTGTCTTATCCATCTCGTGAACGAGATCGTTGAGAATACGATGATTTTCAAGCAGATCGTCATCGGAGCCGCCGATGGAGATCTCGTTGGAAAGCCCCCAGACGCAAATAGACGCATGGTTATAGTTCTGCGTCACAAGCTCCTTCATCTGAGAGATCGTGTTCTCGCGACCGCCGGGCATGTGCTTGGAGATATAGGGGATCTCTGCCCAGATCACAAGTCCCTTCTCGTCGCAAAGATCGTAGAAATACTGATCGTGCTGATAGTGAGCCAGACGGATCGTGGTCGCACCCACCTCCATGATCAGATCGATATCCTCTGCGTGATGCTCGGGAAGGAGTGCGTTACCAATGCCGAGTCTGTCCTGGTGACGGGAAACACCACGCAGGGGGTACTCTTCCCCATTGAGGATAAAGCCGTTTTCGGGATCGACGCGGAAGCTGCGGCATCCGAAGCGATTGCACACGTTGTCAAGC
>SVSZ01000045.1 GCA_015064025.1 Oscillospiraceae bacterium
TGGAACGTATGTAAAGATCTCGACAATACCGACCGCCCAATACATGGGGGCGGTTGCAAAGAGCCCCTTTGCAAGGATCTCCCAGTTGGGGAGTGCCTTGAAAATGACAGAGAGCACGAGCGGGAAGAGTATGAGAACGGAGCCTACGATGATGCCCCAGATGCGTCCGTCGCGATGGACGCTGTCCGTATACGTAGCGTTTTGCTTTTTCATGGGATCAACCTCCTAACAAAGAAGTAAAGGGAATGGCAGACGCCATGCCTGCGATCAGGCTGATGGGAAGGGCGTAGTCCGTAAGCCAACGGATCTTCAGCTTGGTTGCACAAAGTCCGCAGACCGCCATGACCAGTGCCGAGACCGCCATGACGCACACGGGGATCAGCCCGGAGGTGTTGCCCTCAAGGATCCGTCCGACGTCACAGAACACGTAACCGAGAAAGGCGGAGATCATGCCGAGAAACATTGCGTTATTGAAGATCTCTCCCCATTTTTTATCCTTCATGGTTGCCTTGCTCAGTCCCGATTGAATTCTTTTTGTGACGAAGGGAACCAGAACGAGCCCTGCGGCGATACCGATCGTCATGACCCAGGTGACCGTGATAAAGACAGAGGGGTCCGTGATGGTGCTGCCGGCATTCAGACCGGCTGCCTCAAGCGCGTTTCCTGCGGCTACCGTTTCATAGGTGATCGAGCCGATGACCGAAAGACGGAGCCAGGGGAGGGCGACACCGAGACTTTTTGAAAGCGCTACGACGCCGACGAGGATCGCAATTGCGGGAGCCACGGTGAAGATCGCCGCAGAGGTGACGGTCTTCTTCAGCGTCGAGGTGGCAATGCCGAGCGCCTTGGCACGACGCCATGCCTTGACGAGAAAATAGACGGATTGCGCAAGCACCAGCGCAATGATCGCTCCTACGATGACAAACAGGATAGGGGCGTTTACAGAAAAGTTCATGTTAGTATATACCTCCGATCACTTTTTTCCAAGCCGTGCGAAGAAGGGGAAGGTAAGCGGCCACACGATGCCTGCGAGCAATACGATGATGAAGTAGCGAATGCATCTTGAGAGAAGGAGCAGCTCTTCTCCAAATATCGCGTCCAAGGGGAAGCGCAAGAGCTCCTTTGCGGCAAGAACGAGAAGGATCCCGCCCAGTGCCTTGAGGATCTGTGCCCACCATACGGCGCGCGTGTCAAAACGGATATATTTGAGATCTGCCGTATAAACGATCAAAAAGCCAAGCATACAACCAAGGAGCGTAAAGCCGTTTTTCTGCGCTGATTCAAGATTGTGGATTGCACTCTTGGCGTAGACCTCGTCGGGGAAGGGATACAGGCAAACGTAAAGCACGTACGCGACGACCACTGCGGTCATAACGCCGAGAATGGCGTACATCAAGCGGGGCGAGTGCTCCGCACGGCGGAAGAGCGGTGCCGCAACGAAGACAAGGAAAAGCGCAATACAGATCGATACGCCCACGTCAAGGGGTGTGTGTACTCCGAGATAGAGACGGGAGAGAGGTACGAGCACGCAGAGTGCGATCATCGTGATGCGCAGGGAAAGAGCACGGTTCCATCTTGCAAGACCTCCGAAGAGCCCCACGGAGGTTTGCGTGTGCCCACTGGGGAAGGAGTATCCCGTTGCTGCTTCGCGCGCCGACTCCACGATGGTGAATGCAGGGTCTTTTACCCACGGGCGCGGAATTCGGAACAGCATTTTGAGAAATTGATTGACAACGGTGCCGACAAAGCCCGTGCAGAGAAGATAATAGCCCTGATATTTGCCGACACACCAGAACACGATCATACCCACCGCCATGAACACGGTCTCTTCGCCGCAGAGCGTAATGACAGAAAAAATTGCGTCAAGGACCGGATTTCTCAGCGATTCAAGAAAATATAGAAGTTGCATGAATTTCTGCTCCCTTCGTTGTGATTTCTTATATTGTACCATGTAACCCCTGCTTTTTCAACCTTTTTTCTTTACAAATGCGCACAAAAAAGGGAAAACAGGCCGAAGAATGCTTGCAAAGAGGATAAAAATGTGTTACAATGTGCGTACAGCTTATTTATGAAGGAGTATGCATGCTATGAGAGAAATCTCTTCAATGAACGATTTTGAATCGCGTATCAAGAAGGTGCTCATCACAAAAGAGCAGATCAACGAGGCAATCGCGAAGGCGGGGAAGGAGATCGATAAGATTTACGACGGACGTCCCATCCTGCTGGTTGCGATCTTAAAGGGGTCCTTTGTGTTTTTGGCAGATCTTTGCCGTGCGGTCAGCGTGCCGTGCGAGATCGGCTTTATGTGCGCAAAGAGCTATTATGAGGGGACGGTGTCGACGGGCGTCGTAAAGATCACCATGGACCTTGATTGCGATATCAGCGGCTATCACGTTGTTCTCGTGGAGGACATCATCGATACGGGGCGAACGCTGAACGACGTTGTAAGAATGTTGAGACTGAGAAATCCGCTTTCTCTGCGCGTTGTTACTCTGCTGGACAAGCCGTCTCGTCGCATTGTGGATTTCAAGGCGGATATATCGCTTTTTACCATTCCCGATTATTTTGTGATCGGATACGGACTTGACTGTGGCGAATATTACAGAAACCTTCCCTACATCGCGGAATATGGGGAATAACGAAACGGTGTTCTACACAAAAGACTCAAAAAACTTATGGGCGGATACCGTTTGGTTAACCATTCCTTTGTCGAACAAAAGAAAATGAAAAAAACGGAAAAAGACTTGACTTAGGGAAATAAAAGGAGTATAATTTATATTGTTCCCCTGTATTCTTTTTTCGCAGGGATCAAAAAATATTTTAGGAGATGTGTATTATCATGAAGAATCTGACATTCAAAAGACTCGTTTCTCTTCTTCTGATTCTTGCCATGACTGCGGCACTTTTGCTTACCACGGGATGCCAGTTCCCCGTTGGCGGCGACATTGGTGACGGTGGGAAGAATGAAGGCACCAGCGGACAGGAAGAGGTTGAAAACGATCCCGTAAGAAATGAATTTATCGAAGGCCTTGGCGGCGTTTCCGAAACCTTCAAGGGTGCCGTATCCGAGCTTTCCTATCCCTCTGCTGAGGAGGCTGCCGAGGCATTTGTAGCTGAGGAACTTTCCGGTGAGAGCGAGGCGAAAATTGAGAACGTTGTTTCCAACGGTACGCTCAGTGACTCCGAGATCAAGGAGAGCGGTATTCCCGCAGATCTTCTTGAAGGCTGTGATGCGGTTGAAGAGTATGAAGTAACCTACGTTTTGAACGAGGATTCGGCTTCCGATTTCCTTGAAGACAGCGGCATGACGAAGCTTGCTGCAAAGGATACTCTGAACAAGAGTGTTAAGGTAAAGGTCTACGTAATCAAGATCAACAATGAGTGGAAGTACTTTACTCCCATGCCTGTGACCGGCGACACCATCAGCAAGAGCTATTACGATTCCGTGTTCAACTCGGAGAAGTACAAGAACTGCACCTTTGAGAGCACGACCGAGATGGAGATGGTTGTTACCAACGGTCCCGAGACGATGAACATGACCATGAAGATGTCTCAGTTGATCAAGTTCCAGGAGGGCAAGATCTATCTTGAGCAGACCACGGAAATGTCCAATGAAACGGGCGAAATGGAAACCGACGCTATGTATGCATACATGGAAGAGACCGACGACGGAATTGCTTGCTATGTCAAAATGGGCAAGGACAGCACCGAGTGGATGGAGGGTGACCTCACCATGCTTGGCTTTATGAGCCTCGACGATCTGGCTCCCTTTGCAGATCAGTATCTTGATTACACCTACTTCACGAAGACCAATTACGGCTTTGCTCTTGAAGAAGAGAACGCAAGAAGATATATGAGCACCGCGCTCGGCGGATCTCTCGGTAGCCTTGGCGTTGACTTTGACTCCGACGATGCGAAGCTTGAGATGCTTGCAGAGTACTACGTATGCGGCGGTGTGCTCTCCGGTATGAGAAACGAGGCAGATATCGAGATGGAGGTTACCGCTGACGGTATCACCAACGGTATCAAGGAGGTTGTGAAGGCAACGACCACCTGCACCGACTATGGCACCACGGTTGTGGAGAAGCCCTTTGTAGATTGATCTGTAGATGTAAAAAAGAACAGCGGTTCGTCCGCTGTTCTTTTTTCTACGTTGACTTTTTATTATATTCTGTTACAGAAAGGAAAAAAAGTATGATGCGCAAAAATTTCGGAGCTCAAAGCTGGCTCTATCCCATGCCTGTGCTGATCGTCGGCACGTATGATGAAAAGGAGACTCCCAACGCAATGAACGCGGCTTGGGGCGGTGTCTATGACACAAATCAAGTCATGCTCTGTCTTTCTCACGATCACAGGACCACTGAAAACATCAAGAAAACAGGTGCGTTTACCGTCAGCTTTGCTACGGTGGAAACGCTTGTCGCGTGCGACTACGTTGGAATCGTTTCGGGAAATGAGGTGCCGGATAAATTTGAAAGAGCGGGCTTTCACGCTACAAAAAGCGAGCTCGTCAACGCGCCCTTGATCGATGAGCTTCCCATGGCACTTGAATGCAAGCTGGTCAAGTTCAATGAGGACGGCATTTGCATCGGCGAGATCGTCAACGTCTCGGCAAAGGAGTGTATTCTTGACGGTGAAGGGAAGATCGACGCGGAAAAGCTGAACCCTATTTCCTATGACGGTGTTACACATGCATACCGCCGTCTTGGGGATCGGGTCGGCAATGCGTTTTGTGACGGGAAGCGGATCAAACCATAAAAAATATGACGGTAAAAGCACCGATGGGGATTTTTCTCATCGGTGCTTTTGCGTTTTCACGGAATAGAAAACGCGCAAAACACGGATACAGTTTTTCAAAGGAGGGGATCGAATGGAATCTGTTTGGCAAAAGGGAATGGAGCGCATGCGGTTTGAACCGCTGACAAAGAGCGTCAAAACAGACGTTCTGATCATCGGCGGCGGGATCGCGGGGATTCTGTGCGCGCACAGGCTGAAAAAAGCGGGTGTGGACTGCATTTTGGTAGAGGCGGATCGCATCTGCGGCGGTATTACGGGAAACACCACGGCAAAGATCACGCTGCAGCACGGTTTGATCTATGACCGCCTGATCGGGGAGCTCGGTCACGATGGGGCACAGCTCTATCTTGAGGCACAGGTGCGGGCGATTCGTGAGTATGAGACCTTATGTCGGGAATTTTCCTGTGAGTATGAACGGAAGGATTCTTACGTGTATTCCATGCATGACCGAGCCGGGATCGAACGTGAGATCGAAGCTTTGACCCGCTTGGGAGCAAAGGCGGATTTTTCGGATGCGTCATTGCTTCCCATCAAGGTAGCGGGTGCTGTACGCGTGAAGGAGCAGGCACAGTTTCACCCACTCAAATTTTTATTCGCGATCGCCGAGGGACTTTCTATCTATGAGCACACCAAGGTTTTGGAGCTGAAGCCCGGGTGTGCGGTGACGTCGGGCGGAGAGATCCGATGCAAAAAAATGATCGTAGCAACGCATTTTCCGTTTTTGAACAAGCACGGAAGCTATTTTTTGAAGCTTTATCAGCATCGCTCTTATGTTCTTGCCTTGGAGAATGCACAGAATGTGGAGGGAATGTACGTTGATGAAAGCGACACGGGGCTTTCCTTTCGGAATGAAGGAAGGCTTTTGCTTCTTGGCGGTGGAGGTCACCGCACAGGAAAAAAGGGCGGTGGCTGGCAGGAGCTTGAGGTTTTTGCAAGGACGCACTATGACAGTGTCCGTGTATCTGCGCGTTGGGCGACACAGGATTGCATGAGCCTTGACCGTGTTCCGTATATCGGACAGTATTCCGCAAGAACCCCCGACTTGTACGTCACGACAGGCTATAATAAATGGGGGATGACTTCGGCAATGATTTCCGCGATCCTTCTTACCGATCTCGTGCTTGAAAAAAAGAATGATTGGACCTCCGTTTTTTCTCCGTCGCGAAGCATTCTGCGTCCTCAGCTTGCCGTCAACGCGTTGGAATCTTTGATAGGGCTTTTGACTCCCACCGTACCGAGATGTCCACATCTTGGATGCGCATTGAAATACAATGCGGCGGAGCATTCCTGGGACTGCCCGTGCCACGGATCAAGATTTGAAGAGAGCGGGCAATTGATCAACAATCCCGCAACCGACGACAAGAAAGGGCTGCGGTGAGAGGAAATATCAACAGAAAAAGACAATGCCTTGAGCGGTATTGTCTTTTTCTATTGATTATTCTTCGAAACTGTGCTACAATAGAGGCAGCAAAAAGATGCAGGAGAAAAGACATGCTTATTGATTTGACTATGAAAATTACCCCGCAAATGGCAGCCGATGCACAAGCTCTTGGAAAAAAGGAGCTGGAGGGTCACCTCGGTACGCACTTTGACGTAATGCATGAGGAGTTCCCCCTTGAATATACCCAAAGGGGAGGGATCGTTTTTGACGTAAGCGCAGTGAGGGATCGTGATATTGAAGCTTCCGATATTGACATCGGAAGGGTACAAAAGAATGCGTTCGTTGCCTTTTACACGGGATACGCCGAGAAGGAGGCATACGGAAGCCGTGCATATTTCAAGGAGCATCCGCAATTGTCTCCTTCGATGATCTGTGCGCTGGTAGAGAAGGGCGTTTCGATCATCGGGGTTGACTGCGCGGGGATCCGCAGAGGCACCGAGCACATCCCCACCGATCGGTATTGTGCCGAGCACGGTGTGTTCGTTGTTGAAAACCTTTGCAATTTGAAAGCTCTTCTGCATTGCGGGAAAGGTTTTACGGTGAACACGTATCCCATGAATTACACAGAGATCACAGGACTGCCTTGCCGCGTGATCGCAGAGATGGACGTACAATGAAAGGATTACGGAACAAAGAATGCTTGGAATAAAAAACTGTTTACGAAAAGAAAGTCAGGAAACGGCGGTGCTCCTGCGGGCAATTCCTGCCTCGGTGGTCACGCTGTTTGTCGTCAGCGTTATATGTATGAACCTGCTTGCGAACAAAACGCTGCTTGCCTTGGATTGGATCGCGCTTGACGGTGGGATCCTCATTTCCTGGCTCTCCTTTATGTGCATGGACATCATTACGAAGCATTTTGGACCGCGGGCATCCAACAGAATATCCGTTCTTGCCTGCGGGATCAATCTGCTTACCTGTTTGATCTTTTTGGTGGCAAGTCTGATCCCCTCCAATGCGGCGGATTATACCGCCTTTGACAGTATTTTCGGGGGCACGTGGTTTATTCTGCTTGGAAGCACGGTGGCATTTTTGGCGTCGGCGCTGATCAACAATACTCTGAACTGGGCGATCGGAAAATGCTTTCGCCGTTCTCCCGACGGAAAGCTTGCCTATGCGGCACGTACCTATATATCCACCTTTATCGGACAGTTTTTCGATAATTTTATCTTTTCAATCATTGTCTTTGTGGGCTTTGCGCCAATCTTCTGGGATGGCTTTCATTGGACGGTCTTGCAATGCGCAATGTGTGCGTTGACAGGGGCTGTGGCAGAGCTTTTGATGGAGATCGTCTTTTCTCCCATCGGGTACAAGATCACCAAGCGTTGGAAGGCGCATTCGGTGGGAAGAGAGTATCTTGAATACGTAGGAAAGGAGACGAAACAATGAAGGTTTTGATCACGGGAAGCTCGCAGGGGATCGGCAAAGCGATCGCCGAGCGCTTTTTGAAGGACGGACATACGGTCATCGGAATCGACAGGCAAGAGACAAGCATCACTCACGTGCATTATACGCATTGCGTATGTGACGTGCGCGACCGTGAGCACTTGCCGCCGGTGGAGGACGTGGAGATCCTGATCAATAATGCGGGTACGCAAAATGAGGACGATATTGACGTCAATTTGAAGGCATTGATCCAGGTCACCGAAAAATACGGCATTCAGTCGCATATTCGTTCCGTTTTGAATATCGGATCGGCAAGCGGGCATACGGGAGCTGAGTTTCCCGAATACGCCGCAAGCAAGGGCGGTGTGCTTGCCTATACGAAGAACGTGGCAATGCGCGTCGCCGCGTTCGGTGCTACCTGCAATAGTCTGGATCCGGGCGGGGTGCTGACCCCCTTGAACGAATGTGTAATCAATGATCCCGTGCTTTGGAAAAGGATCATGGAGGAGACGCCGCTGAAAAGATGGGCAACCCCCGAGGAAATTGCCGAATGGGCATATTTTCTGACGGTTACAAATACCTTTTGCACCGGACAAAGCATCCTTGTTGACGGCGGTGAAGCCATCAATTATCATTTCGTTTGGAAGGATGACTGCAGGTGAAGGACGTACTTATTACAGGCGCGCGTGGAGGCAAGATGTGTGCCGCACGAAAGGATTGCAGGGAAGGCGATGAAGATACTTCAAAGGCGGAAGCTCGCATTTGCTTATAGCAGCAACCGAAATCCGCTGTTGCTTCTTTTGAATGTCCTGCCGAAGCGCATGCAGCTGTGGACGATCCGAACGGTTTTTCGGTAAACGGGAAATCGGTTATCTAAGATTGGTACGGAGGCGTATTATGAAGCTTTTGTGGAATGCGTTGATCAAATTTACCGTTGGATTTTTGCTTGTGGGAGCGCTTCTGTTTTTTCCTGCCGGCGAACTTTCCTATATGAACGGCTGGCTTTTTATCGGGCTTTTGTTCCCGCCCATGCTGATTCTCGGTGCTGTTCTTCTTATCAAGGCGCCGAGTCTGCTGGAAAAGCGGCTTGGCGCAAAGGAGCGTGAAACCACACAAAAGGGTGTCGTGGCGGTCTCGGCACTTCTGTTTATTGCGGGCTTCATCGTTGCGGGCTTGGATCATCGCTTTGGATGGTCGCACGTGCCCTTCTGGCTTGTGGCGGTCGCATCAATTGTTTTGCTTGTTTCCTACGCCCTTTATGCCGAGGTGATGCGGGAAAATGCGTATCTGTCAAGAACTGTGGAGGTTCAAAAGGAACAAAGGGTGATCGATACGGGTCTTTACGGTATCGTCAGACACCCTATGTATGCAGTGACCGTCTGGCTTTTTCTTTCCATTCCCATTGTTCTCGGGTCCTTCTGGTCACTCCTTTGCTTCCTTCCTTACGTTGCCGTGATCGTTGTCAGGATCCGAAATGAGGAGGCTGTTCTTGAGTCGGGGCTCAAGGGATACGCAGACTATAAAAAACGTGTAAAATACAGATTGCTGCCGCTGATCTGGTAATGTGGGTGCGTTTGTGCTGCTTGGTGCTATGTCACGCCGGCTTGCAACGTAATCAAAATCGGATTCGTCCCGTGCGGGTGAAAATGATCGCAAAGCCATGCGAAAACGTGAATGACATGAACGCCCCAAATGGATGCTTCGAGGAGAAAAGATATGATTTTGCAAACAACCCGCCTCATTCTTCGCCCGTGGTGTGAGGATGATGCGAAAGATCTATATAAATACGCAAGTGACCCGATGGTAGGACCGCCGGCAGGCTGGATGCCGCACACGAGTGTGGAGAACAGCCGAGAGGTCATTAAGAACGTGCTGTCAGCACCGGAGACCTATGCCGTTTGTCTGAAGGAGAATGGCGAACCTGTCGGAAGCATCGGACTGCATCGCAAGGATCTTGCCGAAAGGAACGATGAATATGAGCTTGGTTATTGGATCGGCAAGCCGTTTTGGGGGCATGGGTTGATTCCGGAAGCCTCACGCGAGATGCTTCGCCACGCATTTGAGGATCTTGGTATGAACCGTATTTGGTGCGCTTATTACGACGGCAACCACAAAAGCCGTCGTGTGCAGGAAAAATTGGGCTTTATTTATCATCATACAACAGAAGGGCTTGAAGTCAAGCAAGTTAACGAGATCCGTACGGGACACGTGATGCTGATGACAAGAGAAACATGGGAAAAGGTGTGCGAACATGGATAAGCAAGCGTTGTACGAGCTCCTTCGCGCAGTCCCTCGCGGCAAGGTCGTTACGTACGGAACTCTTGCGGAAATGCTCGGGAATCGGGCATGGGCTCGCGCGGTCGGGAACGCGCTTCATTCCAACCAGGACGGTGAAAAATACCCCTGCTATAGGGTCGTGAACTGCAAGGGGGAGTTGAGCCGCGCATACGCTTTCGGCGGTTTGGAAGAGCAGAAACGCCGTCTCCGGAAAGACGGTATTGCGGTCGAGAACGGCAAAGTGGATTTGAAACGGTACGGATGTATTATCAGAGAAATCCAAGCAAATGTGAGTGGATATGAAGGCCGAAATATAAGAACGCAGATGTTATGTTAATAGGTAAAATGGAAGTGTTAACCGATCAAAAGACGAAAGATATGATTTGGCGCAAAGGGGACACGGTATTTTATAAAGGCGGTGTTACTGATCCCGACTATTGTGTTTTGAGATTTACTGCAGAAAGCGGAAGATACTATTGTGATTTGAAAACAGAAAATTTCAAAATCGAGTCATACAAATTCCAATTTGTAGAGCATAGAGCAACAGACAGTTGCTTGTCAATCCTTACAGCCTGTGGTATAATACCATCATAACATACAAGGCGGTGATTTTATGGAAACGAAAGATATAATCTACGAATTAAGAACAAAAAAAGGGCTCTCACAAGAGGAACTTGCAGAAAAAATATTTGTAACAAGGCAAGCTGTGTCTCGATGGGAAACCGGCGAAACGATCCCGAACACGGAAACGCTGAAGCTTCTTTCCAAGGAGTTTGACGTATCGATCAATACGCTTCTCGGATCTCCGCAAAATCTGATCTGTCAGTGCTGCGGTATGCCGCTTGAGGATGGCAATATAAGCAAAGAACCCAATGGATTTTTCAACGAGGAATACTGCAAGTGGTGCTATGCTGACGGCAACTTCTGTTATACAAGTCTTGAAGAATTGACCGATTTTTTGGTCGGGCATATGTCGAATGAAAATTGGCCGGCTGAAGCGGCAAGAGCTTATTTTGACGAGCATCTTCCCAAGCTCAACTATTGGAAGCGCTACGCGGAGCTTGGCGGCGATGAAAATTTCAAGAAATTCAAAGAGCAGCTCATCCGTGAATTTAACGATCTACATATCGAAGGAATGCCGGAAGTCAAGACGTTGAATTTTCTTGTAGGCGGTTATATCAATATGGAATACTCGCTTCCGAACGGACAAAAGGTGAAATTCCTTGATGATAATACCACTTACCTTGCCAATCAGCTTGAATGTGAATTCGGCGGTAACCGTTGCTTCGGCATTGCCGGCAATATGGATTTCCTTCTCGTCTGTACCTACGAAGAAAACGGCGAGAATCCCGAGCTTGTGATCTATAAGAAAAGATAAGAAAAAGCCTCTGAGAAATCTCTCGACTTCTCAGAGGCTAATTTTACGTTCAGCGAACTACCGAAGAATGACTATAGATATAGAACTCCTCTTGGCTTGGCATCCACTTCTTTTCCTTGGGTGGGAATGTCGCGTCGAATGCTTCGACAGCAGCGGTGTCCTCACAGCAGTCGGCGGCGGTGGAAGGAATGTACATCCACTTTTTACCGTCGAGTGTATTCGGCACAAGCTCAGCTACAAGCAAAGCAGTCGGGAAGTTTCCGTCTACGACGAAACTGACGTTCTTCCTTTTGCAGCTTACGAAACCACGGCTGACATAGTTGCCCGGATTGCCGAAATTGATGTTCACGTCGTAGCCCATTTTACGAGCCACCTCAAATGAATGCTCTATCAGCATTTTGCCGAGTTTTTGCCTTTGATATTTGGGGGCAACGCAAAGAGGTCCAAAGGAGAGTATCTCCTTACGGTTACCGTTCTCGTCCTCAAGCCAAGCTTTCGTGTACATAATGTTTCCGACGATCTCGCCGTCTTTCTCAAGCACGAATGCAAGCTCTGGGATAAAGTCGGGATGCGAGCGCATCATATGCACGTAATAATGCTCGTCTGCACCAGGCTTATAGACGTTCCAAAACGCCTCGCGTGTAAGTTCTTCTACTGCTCTGTAGTCTTTTTCTGTTTCTAAACGTATCGTCAAATTATTCATTTTTAATCCTTTCATATCTGTTGACGTTCAGGTTACGAGAGGAATGCCGAGAATGTATTTGCAAACCTCTCACTTAAGCTGTAAGCTTGAGATTTACAACTACAATCTCCAAAAGGTTGGTGTTTTTCAAACAGCACACTCCGATAAAAATATTCAAGCTGAGGCTTGTAAAGATATTATATCATAAAGGTGTGAATAGTTCAATAGCATCACATATAAAGAGGTGGAAATATCTGAAAAATATGGTATAATGATTTTGTCGAAGGGGGTGAGAATATGGCGATATGGAATCCGTGGAGAGGTTGCAAAAAGTGCAGCGACGGCTACCTCTATTGCTATATACACAAGGGCGACGCGGCAGGATAGCAGGGCAAAATGAAGCTGCGCGCGTTGGCATATTCCGTTTTATAATGATTCCCTGGAAAACGTTTCGATCAATATTTCCGTAAAACGTTGTACGTAGGTTGGTTGTGTATCAAAATGATGGGAAAATAAGTACGTGTTACGGTATATTTCTCCCACGTCTCGTAAAATCACACGGTCTGAAAACTGACCTTTCCATGAAATCCCGGGAAAAAGTGATACCCCCATTCCCAATTCCACGTACTTGCGAATGTATGTGGGATCGTCGCTCTGCACCGTAAATTTCGGGAAAAAGCCCGCTTGTTTGCAAGTGCTCTCGGTGATCTCTCGCAAGCTGCTGCCCGCGTGCATGGAAATAAAGCTCTCCTCGGCAAAATCCGCAAGTGTTAACGCTTCTCTTTGCGCGAGTGGGTGATTTTTTTCCATGGCGAGATATAGCTTCTCGCGCCGAAGCAAGCGCTTTTCCATGCCTGCACAGCGTGCCACGTCATGTGTGATCACAAGGTCATACGCCAGGGGATCATTCAATGCGCTGTGATTGAGCAAAAAATTCACCTGCGGATAGACGGAACGAAACGATTCAATCGCCAATATCACCGAACGGCGGTTTGTTCCTATGAACATTCCGATCTCGCCGCTGATGCCTGTGCGACTTTCCTCGAGGCGTTCTTTTGCGCGATCGATCAGGGAAAGTGCCGCTTTTATTTCCTCATAAAATATTTGACCGTCCGGATTGAGGCGAATGCGGTTGGCATCGCGGTAGAATAGCGCTGTGCCGAGCTCACGCTCCAAGCGATGCACAGATTGCGAGATCGCGGATGGCGGCACGTGGAATTTTTTTGCCGTTTGTGAAAAATTCTCGCTTTTCGCGGCATCGCAAAAATAAGTTAACTGCAAAAACTCCATTTTGATCTCCTTAAAATGTTTTCTGCCTCTATTATACCATAACATTGATGTGAAAGCAAGTGTATTATATTTGATTCTTTACAGAATACTTTTCAAGTGTTATAATGACGTATGCAAAATGCGATATAGCAGAGTGGCATTTATAACACAGAAAAGCAACAGGAGAAATTGATTATGAAATGGGAATTTTTAAGAGAAGAAGAATTTGAGGGGGCAATCGAGCGTTCGGGCGGTCTTTGCGTCATGACCTTGGGTTGTCTTGAAAAGCATGGACAGCACCTGCCTGTAGGAACCGACTCTATCAAGGGCGATCGCATCGTCGAGCTTGCCGCGGAAAAGGCGGACGTCATGATGTTCCCAACCACGATGTGGCTGGGTGACGTTTCCTCGGCTCATATTTTTGAGAATCCTTCCAAAACGAAAAAGCATGGTTTTATCGGTATGAAACCCGAAACCATGCTCACCGTTCTCGAGGAGCTTTGCGACGAGATCGCTCGAAACGGATTTACCAAGATCCTGATTTGTACGTCCCACGGAGGAAATGCTTCCTTGCTCGGACTTTTCACGCGCTCTCAGCTCTATAAGAAAAAGGATTACATCGTCATGGGCTGTAAGGCTTATGATTTTGGCACGCAGTTGGATCCCAAAAATGTTCTGGAGGCTGCAAAAAAAGACCCCGAATATTTCTCCATGCTGACCAAAGAGGACATGGAAACACTTGAAAGATATGCGGAAACCGGAAGTGGTGGAGGTCATGCAGATTTCAAAGAGACCGCGCTGGTGTACGGCACGCATCCCCATTTGGTTGCACCCGACCGCTTTGAAGCGGAGAGCGGCAAGAGTATTGATCGCTTGGTCTTCCCGCCGCAATACGGTATTTCCACGTATGCAACCTGGATCGCAAATTTCCCCAATGTATTTGCGGGATACGCTCCCATCGGGTGCACTCCCACCATCGGTGAGGCTTACTTAAAGCTTTCCGTTGACCGTTTGGCGGAGATCTTCACCTATTTGAAAAACAATAACGATTGCGTGGATGTGATCCGAGAGATCAAGGAGACGCAGTAATTTCATACTCACACAGAAAGGTCTGTTTAACACATGAGCGAAATCCTTGAAATCATTATGATCGTCAGTTTCGGCTGCTCCTGGCCCGTTAATGTCATCAAATCCTACAAGAGCAGAACCACCAAGGGCAAGAGCCTGATATTTTTGTGTCTGATTTTCTTTGGCTATATCGCCGGGATCGCTTCAAAGCTCGTCAACGAGGCTTACATGGCATCCTTCGCGCAAAAGTGGTACGTTCTGATCTTCTACGTTCTCAACTTTCTGATGGTTGGAGCCGACCTCTGTATGTACGTTCGCAACTACCGCCTCGATCAAAAAAAGGCACTTGCAAATGAAGTGAATTGATCCTCTGGGGCTTGCAATGTTTTTTGCTTTTGCAAGGGCGGGGATTGTGAAATTCAAATAAGCAAGGGACTGAGTCGATTGATATCATTCCCTTTGCGTAACAAGGCAAAAATAAAGCCGTTGGAACTGTTGCTCCAACGGCTTTATTTTGCCTGAGTGACAGACTTGAACTTTCGATTTCTACCACCCCAACTGATTTATATATCTTTTTTTAGCCGTTTTTGCTTTTTCTGAGGCTTTCTGCTACGCAAAAACGGCTTTTTCATACTCTTGTGCACTCTTGTCTTCGTGTACTCCGGTTCTGTTTATGGTCAAAGATGTGGTCAAATCCGAGTACCGAATGATTGCTATGTGGTCATATTTTGTGGTGGTAGAATCGCTCGAAAATTGCTCCGCCGGCAGAGAAGAAATGTATAGAGAACAGAGAAGAAACACTCCGAACGCTACATGTGGTCAACCTCATAATAAGAGATGATAAACATGTGGTCAGGCAGAGCAGCAAAGAGCAGAGAACCACCTTGTCCTTCTTCTGCAGGTGTTGTATTGTAACTTAGAAACGCAAGATTGTCAAGCCCCTTTCACAATAAAATCTGTACCCAAAATTTGATACGCAGTAAGCAAAGGTGTCGTCCGACTTTTTGAGTAGCGGTTATTTTTTATCCTTTTCATAGTATTTGGAAGGAGAGATACCTGTTTTCTTTTTGAAAAAGGTAGAAAGATAGGCAGTGGAGGAAAAGCCCATCAAGCGAGAAACCTGCGAGACAGAATAGCCTGTTGACAAAAGTGCTTGTATTTCCTTGATGCGTAGGGCTGAAAAGTAAGACATCGGTCCATTTCCCGCATAGGCGGAGAATAGCTTTTTGACGTAGCTTGCACTGATGTGGTGCATAGAAGCGAGCTTTTCCAGTGTCAGTGGCTCACGTACGTGCTCGCTCATCGTTTGGACTAAGCGACGGTATTCCTCTGCTCCCGCGTTTTTGGCGATGCTTTCCTTGGAGGTTTTGCTCAAGGAGAGAGAAATCAAAAACGCTTCCAATCTGTATTTTGCTGTGATGGGATCATGCATATTTGGAGGGATCTTGTTTTCATCACATTGTGTCGTATAGGTGTGAAATACATAAAACAAGTCCCGGTATTCTTCAAGGACATCTTCTCCGAGCGCGAAAACCCCATCCTTGAGCGTGTCGGGAAGCGCTCCCGTATTTGCGAAGGAAAGGACAAATACGTGAGGCGAGGTGCCTCCCGCGCTCTTGATACGGTGAAAATCTCCGGGGGCATGCAGGATCATTTCGCCGCGGTGCAAAAGGTAGGTCTGTTCGTTTTCAACGACCTCCACCTCTCCTTCCATCACCGTTACGATTTCCCAAAAATCGTGATCCTCACCCTTGAACATAAAATTTTTGTCCCACTTGTAATCAATTGCTGAAAAAAGGGATGTGATTCTGAATGGAGTGGGAATATCGTAGGATTTGCGTTGCATATTTTTTCTCCTCGTGTGGTGTCTTTTATTATAAATAATGTGTCTGTTTTTGAATTTACATGTAAAAAAAGATATTGTATAATCATTATATCACAAAGGAAGACGAAGGTCAACTTGATTTTTGGAAAGGAATTTCGAAAATATGATACAGAGAGAAAAGAAAACAAAGGTAAAAGTAGGCTATATTGGGTTAGGAAGGCGCGGATACTCAATGCTGAGCCGTTGCTTTGCTAACATGGCAGACGTGGATTTTGCATGGGTGTGCGATCTCTCGCAAGAAAAGCTGGATCGTGCGGTGCAGACTTTGACCGAAGCGGGACGCCACGAACCCAAACCCACAACCAATTATCACGATATTCTGGCAGATCCCGACGTAGATGCTGTAATTGTTATGACGGGCTGGGATATGCACGTTCAATGCTCGCTCGATTCCCTCAAGGCAGGGAAATATACCGCCGTTGAGGTGGGATGCGCCTACGATCTTTCCGAGTGTTACGCGCTTGTAAAAGCGTATGAGGAAAGCGGTGCCCCCTTGATGATGCTGGAAAACTGCTGCTACGGCAGACGCGAGATGATGGCGTTGAATATGGTCAAGCAGGGGCTCTTTGGCGAGATCGTGCATTGTGACGGCGGTTATCTTCATTATTTGAATGACGCCGAGCTGTTTGTAAAACGCTTTGGAGAAGACACGTACTCTCATTACCGTGCATTTGACTATCTCCACCGCAATTGTGAGCAGTATCCCACGCATGCGTTTGGACCGATCTCCAAGGTTCTTGGAATCAACCGCGGAAACCGTATTCTGACTCTTTCTTCCTTTGCAAGCAAGAGCCGCGGCGCGGAGAGCTTTTTGAAGGAGCATCCCGAATTGGAGCACCCGATGCAAGGAAAACGCTTTCGACAAGGAGACGTTATTACCACCGTTATGACCTGCGCAAACGGAGAAACGGTGCGCTTGACGTTGGATACCACTCTGCCGCGCCCCTATTACAGCCGCAACTTCACGGTGCGCGGCACCAAGGGCTGCTGTGTGGAGGAGGGCGGATTTGGAACCTTCTATCTGGAAGGAATGAAGGAGCCTGTTGTCAACAATGAGGAAAGCTTTTACGAAAAGTACGATCACCCGTTGTACGCGGAATACGCAAGTCTTGGAATTACAGACGACCACGGCGGCATCGATTGGCTCGTCGGACGCGCGTTTATTGAGAGCGTCAAGGCAGGAACGGATACCCCGATCGATGCATACGATACTGCCACCTGGCTGGCGATCGCATCACTTTCCGAGGCTTCTATCGCCAAGGGAGGAGCTCCCGTGGAATTTCCGGATTTTACAAACGGAAAATGGTTCCGCCGCGAGCCTGCCGTCAGGGGAAAATATTGCCTTGACGACATTTGCAGCGATCCCTCCGTTCCCTTTATCCCCGTGATTTCCGAGAACTGATATGCACACACTCAAGGAGCTTATTTGCGAATTGAAGGCACTTGCCGAGGGGACGGTTCGTGACTGCACGTTTCAAAAAAACATGGAATTTTTCGGCAAGAAGGAAAAAATCAACGTCCTGCTCCCCTCGGGAGATGAAAAATACGGAAGCTTTTGGGTAAGAGATGGATGTCAAAACACTCGCCTGCACAATAGGACATGAAAGCGTAGAAACCACGCTGAACGTGTACTCCCACGCCACCGACGAAGGAATGCGAACTGCAGCCAAGACCATTGACAGAACGATAGGAA
>SVSZ01000046.1 GCA_015064025.1 Oscillospiraceae bacterium
AGGCATTTCCCTTCCCCGCATCCGTTGAAAGGATCTCAATATTATGTACCATGGAGGAAACGATCATCACGCCGCCCATCTGTTCAAGACGTGCGATACATGCCTTACAATCCTCATCGTCATGAAAAAAGGTACAGATCATTTCAATGTCATCAAGCCCTTGGCAAAACTCATCGAATTTTTCTACGGGAACATTGGTCTCAAAGAGAAAGTCCCGATAGTATTTCCCGACTTGATGATAGATCATGCATTCCTCTGTAAATTGGTTGGCATCCACATAAGAAACACCTCCCGTCCGCACACTGGAAAGGGCTTCGTACTCCTTCAAAAGCGAAAGCATACGTAAGTACAGCTCCCGCGGCAGATATGCCCCTTTCGTGGTATCGCTCTGCTTATCGTATATGGCAGAGCCGTCGGAATAAATGATATAGCGAATATCGGGATTCTGCTTCACCGCCTCAGGGATCTCCCCAAACGTGCGTCCCGTATTGGGAACGAAATGCACCCCCTGTTGCGCAAGTGCATGAATGGCTTCCTCATTCTCCCTACTGACTGTCATATCCGAGGAAAGAAGCGTTGAATCAAGATCGGCAGAAACAATTTTATAGTTTTGCATAAAAACATCCTTTTCTTTTGGCACTTCGGGTAGTATATCATGAAAGCGATCTTTTGTCAACTGTTTTTATTGGAAACAGATCCCAGATTGTCGCCTTTCGTCGAGCGAAATATCTCAAATACGGGATATTTTTTGGAAAACAGGCTATACAAAAAAGCTTTTTCATGTTATAATAGATATAAATATCTGTAATTATGCCGTACAGTGCCGACCGAGGAAAGGACGAGTTCTTATCATGGAAAACAAAAAGAAAAGCAATACATACAAAAAGGGCGCTCCCACCCATCGGCGTGAGCGTGAACACGCAAAGGATCGCCGCCCTCCCGCAACACCTCCCCAAACCGAGAATGAAACCTGGGAGCAGGACGGAATTCACGGAGCGTATGAAAACGGTGCCGTGATCGGAAGAAATGCGGTTCGTGAGCTTCTCAAAAGCGAGCGTGACGTGGACAAACTGCTCGTACAAAAGGGAGAGCGCACAGGATCCATTACGGTTCTGGTCGCCGAAGCGATCGAACGAGGAATCCCCGTCATCGAAACCGAAAAGCAAAAGCTGGATACAATTGCCGGCTTTGCGCCACACCAGGGTGTGATCGCATACGCGGCAGAAAAAGAATACTGCACGGTAGAGGATATTCTTGCCATCGCAAACGAAAGAAATGAAGCCCCCCTGATCGTTGTTTGCGACGGGATCACAGACCCCTATAACCTCGGTGCGATCATCCGTTGTGCCGAATGCTGCGGTGCGCACGGATTGATCATTCCCAAGCGCCGTGCCGTGGGGCTCAATCCTCTTGTGACCAAGGCATCTGCCGGCGCCATCGAGCATCTGGCAGTGGCAAAGGTCTCCAACATTGCCTCAACCGTTGAACAACTGAAGAAGCTTGGCATCTGGACCTATGCGGCGGAGGCAGGCGGTGAAAGCCTTTACACCACCGATTTCTCGGGTCCCTGCGCCCTGGTACTGGGAAGTGAAGGAAACGGCGTTTCGCAGATCGTAAAAAAAACGTGCGATGCCATCGTTTCCATTCCCATGTACGGGCAGGTCAATTCCTTCAACGTGTCCACTGCGGCGGCGATCCTTCTTTATGAAGCTGCACGCCGTCATCATACAAGCTGACCGCAAAGTCTTATTTTGTCGGAAAGGAGCACGCTATGAAAACAAACACAAGCGGCGAAGACATGACGTCGCTGCCGTTGGATATAAAAGGATCCGAGGACCCACGTGACACGGGAACCATCACCCCTGTCACGAAAGATGCCCCTTCGGGCGAGGACGTTGACGCAAAGGAAGAAATAGCCCCTGTGAACGACGTCCGCTCTTCCGCGGATAATGAACCGATATCGGGCGATAAGCCGGAGACCGATTCCGAGGCCCCGCAGCCTCTTCCCCGTTTTCCTGACTGGAACCGTCCTGCGCCTCTTACAGAGGAAGAGCTCTACGAGGAACCCGAGGAAATCACAAAGGATACAGAGGAGGAGATCCCCTTGGATTCTCCCCCCGATACTCCCGACGCAGAAAGCACTCCCCCGCGCAACATTTTTCACAGACTCCGAAGAAAAAAGGAGCAGGAAACGGAGCAACGGGTAGGAGAAATCGAATGGATACGTAAAAAAAGCGGTTTTTCCAAGGAAGATATCGCTCTGATTTTTGAGCTTGGCTATGAGGACGAGCTTGCCCGCATTGTGGGCTACGAAAATCTCAAAAAGCTCAAGCAGGATCATAAGAAGCACTACGGACAACCCGGCTATAAGCATTACCGTACCGCCTTCGGCTACAGCGGTCAAGAGGAAATCAATGAAGAAACACTCCCCATCATCATTGCAAAATATTTGCATGACCGTAAATTTCTCATTTTGCGCACGGTTCTGACAGCAATTGCGGCATTCGTTCTTCTCTTTTTCGATTATCCCGCACTGCTCGGAGATGCAGCGGGACCGATTGCCAAGGAGCTCCCGCTTCTCTTCCCGATTCTCTCGCTCGTGATCCTTCTGGGCGTCGCTTCCCTTTCGTACAGACAGCTCAATGCGGGACTTCGAAGCTTTCTCAAGGCAACTCCCACCCCCTATTCTGTGCCCGCAACCACGCTTCTCGTTGTGCTGTTATACGACCTTGGAACACTCTTTCTTTGGGGACAGGTTCTTCACGTCAATATGTTGACCTGCTCGCTTCTTCTTGTACTCGCGCTTTGTGACGTGCTTCGTCTGGTACAGGAAATGCGCGCCCTTCACATTCTCGGAACGAACGAGGAAAAAACAGTCCTTGAGCCTGCGCATCCAAGAAAAAAGAAGCTGCGCCGCGGAAACAAAATGATCAAAATCATCAATGACGACGAAGGCAAAAGCTTTTACCGCATTCAACGCGCAGAAGAGATCACGGGATTTTTCCGCCGCTTCAACACAACACAAACGGCACATCTTCCCTTCCAATATTTGATTTGCCTTTCGATCGGTTTTTCGATCATCGTGGCTTTCATCGGAGCTGTTAACACCCCCTCTCTCACTTATGCCTTTTCCTCCTTTGTGACCGCTCTTTTCATCTCGGCACCCGCAACTGCTATGTTCAGCTTTTTCTACCCGCTCTACAGAGCGAATAAGGTGCTCGCAGGTTGCAAGTGTGTCCTGCTCGGTAATGAGTCTGTCAACGAATATGCGACGCAAAAAACGATCATCTTCGATGATACCGATCTTTACAGTGCCGAAAAGCGCGCCGAGGTCACCGTAGAGGACAGCGACACACTCCGTGCCGATATGAAGCTTGCGGGAGCGCTCTTCCGCAGTCTCGGCGGCACACTTGAGGGCCTTGGAAAAACCGTCGGTGTCGTAGGTGAGGATCCTTCGATCTCCTTTGAGCGCATTTCAGACAGAGGCGTAGAGGCTCTCGCAGACCGCCGTGTCCGCATCGTCGCAGGAAGCGCCGATTATCTCAAAAAAGCAGGCATCCGCGTGCCTCGCGAGGATCCCGACCGCGTATTGCGACGCACCCCAAATACAGGTGTCATTTACATTGCGATCGACGGTGTTCTGAAATTTACATATGAGATCGAATACACGGAAAAGCTTTCCTTCCTCGCTTTGGCGAAGGATCTTTCCACGATCGACACCTCGGTGGCGATCGAATCCTATGACCCGTCTCTCAATGAACGCTTCATGCAAACAAGCCGCCCCTCGGAAAGAACGCCGATCCGTGTCATCAAGCCCGGAAGATACGAGGGAGACTCGCTTCTCAAGGAATGCGATACGGGCGCTGTCGCAGTAGGTGACAAGCATTGCATTGTCTATCCCTTACACGCGGCACACTGTGTCAGAGAATGCAAGCGCTTTGGCATGCACCTGCAATGGTTCTCCTTTGCCCTGGGCATCATTCTTTCAGCCATCTTCGCGCTTTTCCCGGAAATCAACATTCTCACACCTCTTTCCGTGACCCTCTATCACGGGGCATTCATAGGACTTTCCTGGCTGGCAACACATCTCAGCATCAACCGTCAGACACTTCGTATCAGCCATTTCTTCTAAAAATCCCCACAGAAAGGTTTTTTACATCATGACTTCCCCTTCAAAAAAGGCGCCCAACAGCACCATCCTAAAATCCGTCTCCAAGCCCGGTAGATATGCGGGCGGAGAATTTGGGCAGATCATCAAGGATGCCTCAAGCGTCAAGGCGCGTTTTGCCTTTTGCTTCCCCGATACCTATGAGATCGGTATGTCCAATCTCGGCATGCGTCTGCTCTACGCCTCTCTCAACGAGCACCCCGACATCTGGTGCGAGCGCGCGTATGATCCGTGGACGGATATGCAGGAGGAAATGAAGAAGCACGGACTCCCCCTGACAGCACTGGAGAGTGGCGATCCCTTGAGCATCTTCGATTTTGTGGGCTTTACCCTGCAATACGAAATGAGCTACACAAACGTGCTCAACATGCTCTCACTTGCCCATATTCCGCTTCGCGCAGAGGCGCGTAGCGAGGAGGATCCGCTCATCATCGGAGGTGGTCCCTGTGCATATAATCCCGAGCCTATTGCCCCATTCTTTGATCTTTTCAATATCGGCGAGGGTGAGGATATGCTCCCCGCCATCGTTCGCCTCTATATCCAAATGAAGGATGAGGGCCGCTATTCAAGAGCGTCTTTCCTTCTGGAGGCAGCAAGAACCATCCCCGGTGTTTATGTGCCTTCCCTTTACGAGGTTACCTACAATGAGGACGGCACCATCAAGGCATACACCCCCACAGAGGAAGGTGTGCCCGCGCGGGTGACAAAGCAGATCATTAAGGATCTGGACGCTGTCACCTTTCCGGACAAGGTCGTGATGCCCTATATTGAGACGGTACACGACCGCATCATGCTGGAGGTTTACCGCGGATGCATCCGCGGATGTCGTTTCTGCCAGGCGGGTATGATCTACCGTCCCGTCAGAGAAAAGACCCCCGAGGTGCTGAGCGAGCAGGCAAAAAAACTCTACTGCTCCACGGGATACGAGGAGATCTCACTCTCCTCTCTCTCCATCAGCGATTACACAGCGCTTGAGCCACTTTGCGATAAGCTTCTCTCCTGGACGGACGACAGCATGGTAAGCCTCACGCTTCCCTCTCTTCGGGTAGACAGCTTTAACAAGGATCTGATGCGCCGCATCGAATCGGTGCGATCCTCCTCGCTGACCTTCGCACCCGAGGCAGGCACGCAAAGGCTTCGTGACGTGATCAACAAAAACGTCCGCGAGGAGGATGTTTTGCGCGCCGTCAACGTTGCCTTTGACGCAAAAAAGAACACCGTTAAGCTCTACTTTATGAACGGACTTCCCACCGAGACCTACGAGGACATCGAAGGGATCGCCACGCTTGCAGAGCGCGTGGTAGAAGCATATTACGAAAATCCCAACCGTAACCGCGCACGTCCTGTGCAAGTAACAGTCAGTGTTTCCTGCTTCATTCCCAAGCCCTTCACCCCCTTCCAGTGGGAGGCACAGGACACCATGGAAATGCTTGCGGAAAAACAGGAATTCCTCAAGACTAAGATCAAGAGCAAACACGTCCGTTATCAGCATCATGATGCCAAGGTCTCCCGTATCGAAGCAGTGCTCGCGCGCGGCGACCGTCGTCTTGCGGATGCCTTGGAGCTTGCATGCCACGAGGGATTTTACTTCGATGCATGGGATGAATATTTCGATTATGATAAATGGATCTCCGTGCTTGAGCGCACGGGCATCGATCCGGCCTTTTACGCAAACCGCCGCTTCGGTCTTGATGAGGTCCTTCCGTGGGATATCATCGATTGTGGGGTCAGCAAGGAATTTTTCCTTCGCGAGCGAGAAAAAGCATATGCTGAAGTCACCACTCCCAACTGCCGCGAGCAGTGCTCCGCCTGCGGCGCCAATAAGCTTGGCGGCGTGCGTGCAGTCTGCCCCGGCTGCGGCACCGCACCAAACGAGGTAAGCGTATCCTCCTCCCCTGTCCTTCCCTCACAAAAGAAAAACAGCTGGAAGCCTCTGGATTCCTTCAAATCCATTCGCATCAAATTCCGCAAGGTGGGAGATCTGCAATACATTTCGCATCTTGATCTGCAACGCACCGTCTCCCGTGTGCTTGTCCGTGCGGGACTGCCGATGTGGTATACGCAGGGCTACAATCCTCACGCGAAGGTGATCTTCGGACTTCCTCTTTCCGTGGGCACGGAAAGCGAGTGCGAGTTCATTGATCTGCGTGTGGACCGCGACATTACAGGTGAGGAGGTCAAGGAGCTTCTCAACCTGCATTTAACGGATGAAATGCAAGTGCTTGATGCATACGAGCCCACCGCAAAGTTCAACGAGATCGGTTGGGCGAAATATGAAATGAAGCTTTCTCTTGAGCACGCGGACGAAGAGTTGGCTCACCGTTTGGAGGCGCTTTACACAACGTCTCCCCTGATGATGACAAAGAAAACAAAATCCGGAGAGCGGGAGATCGACCTCATCCCGCTGATCCGCTCTGTCAAGGTCACGTGTGAAGAGGAAAACACACTTCACATCACCGCGGTTCTTGCGGCGGGCAACACCGAACATCTCAATCCTGAGCTGATCATCAATGCTGCGCGCGAGAAATGCGGAATTCTTTCGGGCAATCCCGCACGGGAATCCTACTCTATTTTGCGTACACACGTTTATCTTGCCGATGGCGAGACGGAATTCAGATAAGGATCGGAGACATTCAAATGATTGAAACAGATATTCATCTCTCCTCCGACGCCTATACGGCGGATATTTCTTCCGTGCGCGGAGGCACGTGCTTTCGCCTTTTACACACGCCTACGGGTGCGGATATTCTGCGTACGCCGCGCGATGAAGAGCACCTTATGGAAAACGTGTATCTTTTCGGCAATCCCCTTCTCTTTCCTCCCAACCGCATCCGAGGCGCGCGATTTACGTTTGAGGGAAAGGAATACGTCCTACCCCTCAACGAGCCCGATACGGGCTGTCACGTTCACGGTGCTCTCTATTCCAAACCCTTTACAGTGGAGGCATTGACCGAGAATTACGTGCGTCTTTCCTTTACCGCTGCCAAGGGAGAATACATCGGCTTTCCTCATGCCTTCACCTTTGTAAGAGAATACACCCTTGACTCGGACGGACTTCACGAGAAGGATACCGTCAAAAACGAAAGTAACGAGCGGATGCCCTTTCTCTTAGCTTACCATACGACCTTCAATTTAGCCCCCCTCAAGGATTCACGCCCTGAGGACGCAAGAGTAAAGCTTCGGGTGGGACGCGAGGAAATGCGAACTGAGAAATTCATCCCAACGGGTGAATTCCGTGAGCCTTCCGCACGTGAGGAGGCACTTTCAAACGGCTCCTACGCCCCACACGGAAAACACCTTTCCGCCTTTTACGAGTGTGCTGATACGATGGTACTGACCGACACAAAGCACGGTCTTTCCGTCATGTACGAGGGGGATGCGCAGTTCATTTACCGCATGCTCTTTGCAAGTGTGGACGGCGGCTTCTTCGTTTGCGAGCCGCAGACCACTGCGATCGACTGCTTCCATTTATCGGGCAGCCCGACCGAATACGGGCTTGTCACTCTGGAATCGGGAGAGAGCAAAACGTACACAACGAGAATTGCTTTGGTTTCATAACATTGAGGCTGTCCCGAATTGCCGATTCGGAACAGCCTCAACGTTATTTTTCAAACCTTTTTCCTTGATAGGAATTGCGAGAGAACAAAAGCTTATCCACGTCATTGATCACCGTTGTTTTCTTCAAGCTCCAAAGAGGTGCCAGCAGCTCCTCTCCCATGCCATCCCCCGTAAGACGCGCAATGACCGTTTCGGGCGGCAAGAGCTCCAACGCATCCGCAACCAAGCGGATATAATGCGTACGCTCCAAGGGAACGTATTTCCCTTCCTCATACATTTTCGCAAGCGGCGTTCCGCGAAGAACGTGAAGCAGATGCAGCTTGACCTCATCCGGGCGGAGCGCAGCCACGTCACGTACCGTACGAAGCATCCGCTCGTCATCCTCCCCGGGCAGCCCCAGAATGATGTGCACACAGATGCGGATCCGATCCGACGCACGGCGAAGCCGCTCGTATCCGTCAAGAAACTGCGCGTAGGTATGCCCCCGATTGATCAGCGTCGCCGTCTCATCCGAAGAGGATTGGAGTCCCAACTCTACGCAGAGATAAGTGCGCTCCGAAAGCTGTGCAAGATATTCCACCGTTTCCTCCGGAAGACAATCCGCACGGGTCGCAACGTGAAGTCCGACGATCCCCTCCTCACAAAGTGCAGACTCGAATTTCTCTCTGAGCACCGTAGTGGGAGCATAGGTGTTGGTATGGGCTTGAAAATACGCGATACAGCGCGAGGTATCCCATTTGCGCGCATAGCGCTCTCTCTGCCGCCGTATCTGCTCGCCAATGGAAAGAAGTGGCTCGGGTGCAAAATCACCGCTTCCGCGGCTCGAGCAATAGATACAGCCCCCCGTGGAGCATCCGCCGTCGATATTCGGACAGGTAAAGCCCGCATCCAAGGGAAGCTTTGCGCATTTGCCTCCGAAGTGCTTCTTCATATGATAATCGTACGTGTGATACCGTTTGTTGGTATCGCTGTACAAAAACGGGTTTTCCGTTGTCTGTGACATAGAGATGCTCTCCTTTATAAAAAGCCACCGTGCATAGGACACGGCGGCTTTTTTGATTCAAATACAAGTCGTCTTATCTTCCATCAGCTTTTCAATTGCCGCTATGCGCGCACAAAGTGTGAGCACCTTCATGGCAGTCTTAAGGCTTCGCATATCAGGGAAGGTGGGTGCGATACGGATATTGCTGTCATACGGGTCGGAATGATAAGGATAGGTCGCGCCGACCTCCGTCAGCTTAACTCCCGCCTCGCGGCAGAGTGCATAGGTGCGCTTCGCACAACCGGGCATAAGATAAAGGCTGACAAAATAGCCGCCAAGAGGTTTGGTCCAACGCGCGATGCCCGTGTCCCCAAGATCGCGGTCAAGCGTCTCCAGCACGACCTCAAACTTAGGGCGAATGAGATCTGCCAGCTCCATCATATGGTTACGGATATTTGCCGCCGAGCCAAAGTAACGGACGTGGCGCAATTGATTGATCTTATCAAAGCCAATGGTCTGTGCACCGATGATCGGCATGATCTGCGCAAGATTCTCACGCGATGCCGCCATGATGGCAACACCGGAGCCGGGGAAAGAGATCTTCGAGGTGGAGGCAAAATAGAAAACGCGGTTTCCGTTTCCGTTTTTCTCACACTCCTCAAAAATATCTGCGAGCACATCCGCGCGATCGTGATACAGATCGTGCACGGCGTACGCATTGTCCCAGAAAATGCGAAAATCCTTTGCCGCAGTCTTCATTTTTCCGAATCTTTCAACGGTCTCTTTCGAATAGGTAATACCGTCGGGATTGGAGTACTTGGGACAGCACCAGATGCCCTTGACGGTAGGATCGGACACAGCAAGCTTTTCAACCGCATCCATATCGGGGCCCGTAGGAGTCATTGCGACGGGAAGCATCTTGATGCCAAGGGATTCGCAGATCGCAAAATGGCGGTCATATCCGGGCGCGGGACAGATAAATTTAATGCTATCCTCACGGATCCAAGGGCGGTCACTGTCGCAAACACCGTACAAAAGCGCACGTGCGACCGTGTCGTACATCAGATTCAAGGATGAATTTCCTCCGATGAAAAGCTTTTCCTTGGGGATAGACAAAAGTTCGGAGAAAAGCTGCTTCGCCTCACCAATACCGTCAAGCACTCCGTAATTTCGGCAATCAAAGCCGTCTGCCGTGCGACAGTCGTAGGAGGAATCAATGCAGTGAAGCATTCCCTGCAAAAGATCGAGCTGATCAGCCCCCGGCTTCCCGCGGGAAAGGTCAAGGGAAAGCTGCTTCGTTTTTATATTTTCGTATTCGCCAAGCAGACGGGAAAGCTCCTGCGCCAGCGCCTCTTGATTCAAGCTTGCAAATTCCATGGGTTCGGTCTCCTTTTATCATATCTCTAACAGTATAGCACACAATCCCACAAAATGCAATATATTTTTGCATATTTTTATCTCGAAACTTGCAAATATATTTTCAGTTTTCGTGTTTTTTCCAAAAAGCGCAGACATTTTCTGCAAGTTCCCGTGCATTTCCTGCATATTCAATATGTGACCAATGCAGTGGAAAAAGCATCTGCGTGCGTGCATCGGCATATCTGTCATCGATCAGTATCACAACGCCACAGTCCTCCTCGCGGCGGATCACTCTGCCCGCCGCCTGAAGCACACGGTTCATCCCGGGATAAACGTATGCATAATCGAAGCCTCGTTCACGGGTACTTTCATAATGCTCGGAGAGAATGTTTCCCTCGTTGGAAAGCGCGGAAAGTCCCGTTCCCACGATGATCGAGCCGATGAGTCTCCCCCCCGGAAGATCGACCCCCTCGGAAAAGGAGCCGCCAAGAACACAAAAGCCGATCCGAAGACGTTGGTCATCGGCAAAGGCGTCGAGAAACGATTCCTTTTCCGCACCGCTCATACCGCGCGTTTGTCTGATGACGGGAATGTCCGGATATTTCCTTTGAAATTCCGCGCAAACCCGATCCATATAATCATACGACGGAAAATATGCAATATAGTTTCCCTTTTTACCGCTCACTGTTGCGGCGATGGCAGAGACGAGCTTACGGTAAGATTTTTCCCGATCCTCGTACCGCGTGCTGATCCCCGTCATGGCGCAAAGATAAAGGTTTTGGCTGTCAAAGGGTGACGGCAGGGATAGCTTGACAGCTCCCTTCCCACCGCCGAGAATGTCCGCAAAATAATCAATAGGGGTCAGAGTTGCGGAAAAGAAGACCGCCGCGTGCGCGCGCGACGCACGGGCGCTGAGCACACTCGCGGGATCAAGGCACAAAAGCTGCACCGAAACGCCGTCACCGCACACCTCCAAAAACGTTAAAAAGGAACGGTCAAAGCACTCCCCGATCACGTCAAGCTTTTTCAAGGCAACAAGAAGCGAGTGCCCCTCCGCTTCAAGGACGTCCCCCTTGTGCTCGCGAAGCCATGCCTCCAGAGCCCTACAGGTTTCGTGGACCACTGTCAAAAACTGCTCGGGAGAAGCATGATTGACGTAATAACCGTGCTCAACACCCTCACTGTCCTTTTCCATGGAGTCACGGCAAAGCCGACGCATCCCAAGTATGGCAACGTTCAGCTTTTCGATCCTGTCGCGCAAAGCATCTTCTGCCGAAAGATGCCTGTAAAACTCAGCGGAAAGCGTGCTGTCAAGACGCGCGGAATACATGGCGCGGGCACGATCGGCAAGATTGTGTGCCTCATCGACAAGCAGCACGCTTCTCCCCTGAAGAGCATCGTCCGAAAAATAGCGACGCAGATAGACCATGGGATCAAAAACGTAGTTGTAGTCGCAAATGATCACGTCGCAAAGCTCGGAAAGCTCCAATTGGAATTCATAGGGACATATCCTGTATTTATTCGCTACAGCCTCTACGGTGGCGCGGCTATAGCCGTACTGCCCCGAGAAAAGCTCACAGATCGCTGCAGCACATCGCTCGTAAAAGTCACGGGCGCGTGGGCAGTCCGAAGGATTGCAATGGCGTGAGATCCCCGCAGGATCGTGTCTTGCCGCCTCATTCACACAAAGCTGATCCCGCGCCGAAAGAACCACCGTACGCAAATGCGCCCCCGCCTCAAAAAGTGCCGATGCTGCCGAGAACGCCTCGCGCCGCACCGCCGCTTTTGCCGTGAGATAAAAGATCCTGTCTGCATGCCCCTCCCCCAATGCCCGTATTGCAGGATAGAGCGTGGATACTGTTTTTCCGATTCCCGTGGGAGCCTCCGCAAAGAGTCGCTTCCCCGCCTTGATATCACGGTAGCACTCCTTGATCAGCACATCCTGCCCGTCGCGCACCGAGGAAAACGGAAATCTTCCATCCGCCGCCGATGGACGCAAAATGCGCTCGTGCTCCTCAAGGATCTTGGCACGCCACACCGCACGCCGAAGGAGAGAAAAAAACTGAGCCTCCAGCGTCTCCTTTTTTTGAAGTGACGTGATATACCGAATATTTTCGTCATCAATGCAATAGTAGGAAAGACGCGTTTGAATTTCGTCAATTCCACGCTGGCAGCACAAAAAATAGGCATAGCACGCAAGCTGTGCCGTATGCGCCGCGGCGGGAGGCGACCTGAAGGCACGTGCCTTGACGGTCTTGATCTCATCCACGGTCAAACGGTCTCCTGTGATGATACCGTCCGCACGTCCGGAGATCTCAAAAGTAAGCCCCTCAAAAAAGACACTGTGGGTAAGAGAGACCTCGGCAGTGTAGAGCCCTCCCGCCTCGGCTTGCAAACGTCTGTGCACCTCCGCACCCAACAGTGCACGGGAAAGAGGAGGACGCCCCGACCCGTAACGCAGATCCAGATCCCGCGGTCCGTCAGCCATCGCGCATAATTCGCCCACCGACAGCGTGACGACCGCACGGTCAAGCTCGTATCTCATACGTCCCCCTCCTTTCTTGATGTTTTGTAAGGATCAGATCAGTTCATTCATAAAATACGGACACCCCATCGGGTGCAGCCGTATGCATATGAAGGTTCGCTTTAAAGGCGGAAAGCCCTTGCGACAAAAGATAATTTTCATCAGCCTTTCTCCGTCCAAACGTCCTTATACTCTTCCAATTCATCAAGGAAGTATGCGCGGCTCCAAGCCGTTTTTCCCTTGGCATCTCTCACGGTCACGCGGATGAAGGGACGGTTCAAAAGCTTATTCGGAACAGAGTCCGCAAGGTATTGCGTCAGATCAAACACAGCCTCGGTCACAGGGGCCTCCTCCGAAGCGTTTACAGCCTTTGTAACACGCCGTTCGGTATTGACGTAGATTCCGATCGCCTCGCTCGTCTTAACGTAAAGCTTTCCGTCTTCAAGATAAAGCTCCTTGATTTCGGGACCTGTGGAGGCATAATGATCTCCTCTCTTCAAAGCCCCGATCACGCTTGAATAATCCAAGGACTCTGCCTTGACCATATTCCAACCGCCAAACGCATCACGCAGAGAATGTGAATCGTCCGCAGCAATGGGATAAACACTCTTACCAAGGCGTAAAAGATCCTCAAATGCTTGCGAATTGTCATAAAAGCCGGAACGAGCACCGCCCGTATTGAAGACCTCGACACCCCAAAGCCCGTCAATTCCCGCATAATCGTTATAATCGTGTAAAGACCATGCAGGGTGATTCAGACATACGAAGAACCCCTCTTTTTTGGCGTTTTCCACCACCTCGTTGGCACACTCTACCGTAAAGCGGCGCGGATAGTTATACTTCTTCATTTCCTCGGTTACGTACACGTGACTGTTTTTGAGCCAAACACTGCCAAGGGTGAATGCCGAGCTGATATCGTTTTCGGGATCCTCGGCATAAAGATTCAAATGATAACAGTCAACGTATTGGAAGGGTTTTCCGGGAGCACAATCAATGATCGAGATCTCATATCCCGTCAGTGCCAGAAAGGATTCATCACTCAATTGATTCTGCGGCACGATCACCTCGTGATCCGTATAGGCAAGAATGGAATAGCCCTCCTTTTTGTAGGCATCCTTCATTGCCTCCGGGGTAAGGCTTCCGTCGGAAACCGTCGTATGTGTATGCAAATTTGCCTTATAAAAGTGTCCTTTTGAAGGTAAAAGCTCGTACTTCATGAGAATCTCCTTTTGACAGAAAAGATGATGCTGTGTATATAGCTAAGTCAATTTTATCACATTATTTACATAAAAACAATCTTTTTTGAAAAAAACACAATCCTCGTATCTTGCGCTGATTCCCGTCACGGTGCAAAGATTTTCACGGTCGAAGGGAGAGGCAAGCGAGAGCTTGACTGCCCGAGCTCAAGGTCTCACCGCCCCTCGGCAAGCGCGCAAAGCTCGCGTACCGACATTGTCAGTACCGCACGTTCAACGTCATATCTCACACGCTTCCCTCTCTTCTGAAAAACAGGTGATATCAGTTCAATTCATCAAGAAAATACGCGCGGCTCCATGCTTGTCTTCCCTCCCTGTCGCGTACCGTTACACGAACGTAATGAGGGGTGTTTCTCAATGCGCAGTTGTTAACGTATCTGCTAAGATCAAAAACCGCTTCGCCGATCAACGCTCCGTCCTTGCTTCTTTTAAAGTAACTCGCGCGGCGATCGGTGCTGACGGAGATCCCCACAGCCTCTGAGGTACGCACGGTAAGCTTTCCGTCCTCAAAGGAGATCTCCTTGATCTCGGGACCCGTAGAGGCATAAAAATTTCCCTTTTCCAATGCTGACATTACCGCTGTGTATTCCAGCTTTTCAGCACTCACCATCAGCCAGCCCCCATGGCAATCGCCAATGCTGTGCGCGTCGTCAGTTGCCAATGGAAACGGCTTTTCTCCCTTTCGAAGCAGCGTATCAAGCGGTACCGGCGTATCGGTATATCCCATATTCACACATGCCGTATTGTAAAGCTCCACACCCCAAAGACCGTGTAGGTCTGCATAATCCTCATGATCCTGCAATGACCAGGTCGGATGATTTAAGGAAACGAGAAACCCCTCCTCATTTGCGATACGGATCAACTCATTGACAGAGGCAGTGGAATAGCTTGACGGATAGCGCCGCTCTTCCATTTGCTTTGGGATATACTGTCTGCCTTTTTCAAAGAGATTTGCATGATCCACAGAAAAAACGCGGTAGTCGGTCTTTTGCGGCACCTTTGAAAAAAGATTGAGATGATAGGTTTTTAAAAATTCTCGGGGAATCCCCTCGCAAATTTCGTTGACCGCATACTCGTAGGCGGTGATCGCCAAAAAACGGTCGTCACTCAAATGCCCGTGATTGGCGATAACCTCGTGGTCGGTAAACGCAACGATGGAATATCCGGCGTTGACGTACGTTTGCTTTATTTCCTCCGGGGTCATTTTTCCGTCAGACACCGTGGTATGCGTATGCATATTAGCTTTAAAAAAAGAATTTTCGTTTGGCAAAAGATATTTTTTCATCGTTTTTTTCCTAAGTTTTTTTGTTTGGTTAAAAACAGCAACGTGTATTACGAAACAATTTTATCACATTATTTATATAAAAACAATGTTTTTTTCAAAAAAAACACAATTTGTTCTTGCAATTTACAAAGAAATAGAGTATGATATATAAGATAGAATGAAGTAGTATTGCCTTGGGAGGTTTTTCCATGCTTGGTTATGTCCGCGCACAGATGTCGGAATTGCGTATGCGAGAATATGAGTGCTACCGTTCCATGTATTGCGGACTTTGCCGCCACATGGGAAAATGCACGGGACAGTGCTCCCGCCTTTCCCTTTCCTACGACTTTGTTTTCCTCGCCGCCGTACGCATGTCACTCTCCGGCGAGGAATTGAAATTCAAAAAGAAGCGCTGTCTTGTTCATCCCTTCAAAAAAAGAAATACGGTCATCGATTCTCCTGTGCTCCGCTATTGCGCGGATGCCTCAGCACTGCTTACCTATCATAAGCTTCGTGATGATCTTGCGGATGAGCGTGGCTCTAAAAAGCTTCGCGCGCGCATATCTCTCGTCTTCTTTGTCGGCGGCTACCGACGGGCAAAAAAGCGCTACCCCGCATTGGACGCGTCCATCGCCGAGCGCCTGCGGGAGCTTGGTGACTACGAAAAAAACACGGAAGCCCCCCCCAGTGCCGACGTCCCCGCCTCGATCTTTGCCTCTCTTATGGAAGACGTATTTTCTCACGGACTTGACGGCGTTGACGCACGCATTGCCTCGGCTATCGGGCGTTCGGTAGGAAACTGGATCTATCTTGCCGATGCGGCAGACGACTACAAAAAGGATCTTGAAAGCAACAGCTTCAACCCGTACGCTCGCCTGTTCGGAGACGATTTTTCAAAGGAGCGCCGCGCGTCTGTTGGCGTAGCAATGACCAACCATCTTCTGGAGGCGGACCGTGCCTTTGCTCTGATCGACGATTTCCCCACCCCCGAGGTCAAGGAAATTCTTTGTAACATTCTCTACCTCGGACTTCCGCAAACTGCGGAGCAAATACTCAATGAAACTTTGAAAGGTGAAGTAAGCAAACATGAAAAGCCCGTATGAGGTTCTCGGCGTTTCACCGAACGCCACCGATGATGAAATCAAAAAGGCATATCGCGCGCTTGTTCGCAAATACCATCCGGACAAGTACCGCGACAGTGACCTGGCGGATCTTGCCACCGAAAAAATGAAGGAGATCAATGCCGCTTACGAGGAAATACAGAAAATGCGCGAGGGCGGCAAAAACAAGGGTGGAAACGGTGCTTACAACGGCAATCCCAATGCCTCCGGATCAACACCTCAATTTGCTGAGATCCGCCGCATGATCAACCAGAATAATATCCAACAGGCAGAAAATGCCCTTCGCACTATGGACAGCTCCATGCAAAATGCGGAATGGCACTTCCTCATGGGATGTATCGCTCTGAAGCGCGGCTATTACGTGGATGCGCAAAATCTTTTTGACCGCGCCTGCGGAATGGATCCTCACAATCAGGAATACCGTAACGCAAGAGATCAGCTTCGTGCAAGCTCCTCGAATTACGGTGCGGGGTACCGCACTACGTCAAATGCCGACACGGCATGCAACTGCTGCTCGAATCTGATCTGCGCCGATTGCTGCTGCGAGATGATGGGCGGCGACCTCATCAGCTGCTGCTGATGCGAAAGGAAGCCTTGCCATGGCAAAAAACTCACGTAAGCAAATTAAATATCTGACCATCAGTGCCATGCTCTCGGCTCTCGGTGTGATCATTCTGGCGCTTGGTGCCTTCATAGAGGTGATCGATCTGACCGTTGCGGTCGTCGCTTCATTTCTCTGTGTTTGGGCTGTGATCGAGATGGGGGGTATGTATCCATGGATGATCTGGCTCGTCACCTCTATCGTAGGCTTTCTCCTTCTCCCCTTAAAGACTCCTGCGCTCTTTTACGCGATCGCCTTCGGCTTTTATCCGATGATCAAGGAAATCGCGGAAAAGCGCCCAAACGTCATTTCCTGGATCATTAAAATCGTCACCTTCCACGTGTGCATGGGTTTGATGTTTTTGGGAATCTGGCTCTTCTTCCCCGCGATGCTTGAAGGAAATCTCCAGCTTTTGATACTGATAGGGCTTTACGTAGCTGCCCTTGCCGTTTTTATCGTCTATGACATCGCGCTCTCAAGGATCATCACCTTTTATCTGTTCAGACTGCGACATAGATTCAAAATCAAATAACACACAAAAAGGACCTCTACCGCGATATGCAGCAGAGGTCCTTTTACGAAAAAAATACAGGTCCCCCAAGCACGGGTTCATGCTTGGGGGACCCTTTATAATTTTGTTACGGGGCAACCCCTTTTATAATTTTAGGGGCAATTTGCGTTATAAAACTACTATTTCATAATTCGCTTAAAAAATGATTATAAAATTCGTGTTTTATAAGCTTTTTCAAGGGTTTTCACTGTA
>SVSZ01000047.1 GCA_015064025.1 Oscillospiraceae bacterium
GCGGTGAAGACGGTACGCATCCAGATCGAGCTTGTTGTAAAACTCGTAATAAAGGATCGCGGGAAGCGTCAGCTCCTCTCCGGGGGCAAGGACGTAATTCAACCCACGGGACAAAAGCCCGAGCTCCACCTCCACGCGCTTGTCCACACCGCTTTTGAAAAAACGCTTGACCTTGAGCATCCAAAGCCCGTTTTGCAGGATGTGGAACACCATCCCGCGCGAGGTTTGCTTACTGTAAAGCGCCACAAAGGGGGACGCGCCGCTGTTGCTTCGCACGCTCTCACCCTCGGCACTGATCTCGGTGGTAAGCTCCGACCAATTTCCCTGTCCCTCGCCGCACCATTCGTTATACTGCGTGTAGACCTCGTACTCTCCGCCGGGAAAGGAAAAGCGTGAGAGCGCCGTACGCAATGCAAGAGGTCGATCGGAGACGTTCTTGATCTTATCCACACGCTTGAAAACACCCGAGGGATGAGCGGTCGTTTCACTGCTCCACTCATAGCCGTCCCCGGCAAAAAAGTGTAAGCCGTCCCTCTCCTCGACCTTTCCGACGGGGAGCTCGAAGTCTCCTTGCAGGCATGCAAGATATCTGATATCCTTTAATTCCGGTCGATAGTTCATAACAATCCTCCTTGGAGCAGAAAGTCTTCTGTCTTGGTTTTATTGTATCACAGGAAAAAAGAAAAAGCAAGACGTTCCAAGATTTTTTTTGAAGCGTCCCACGTTTTCTTTTCCTTCGATTCAGAAGGTATCCTCGATCCAAAGCGGCTTTTTGTAAAAGATCTTTTCAAGCGTATCCGCATGGGAATGAATTTTTACGTTTTTCATCATGACACCGTCCGAAAGTGACACGCCGCCCAAAATCAACGCAGAGAATGAATTGATGTCCGTTTCAATATCGGCAGTCTCCAAGGCGACCTCGGAAAACGAGCGACAACTACCGTTAAACTCCACACGGAAGCATTTGTCATTCCACGGACAGTACGGATCGGTGATGCGGATGCGTGCACTCCCCGCGCCACGATATCGCACAAGGCGCAGAATAGCCTCCGCATCAACCACACGCGTCGCTCCCCGATAGAGCAATTCGCGCGTGACAGCAACCTTCCCGTAAGCGCTTTGAAGGTCACAAAGCAGCATACCAATGTCAACATTGGAAGGAAGCGTCAGCTTAACGCCCTTCGCATAGGAGGAATACGTACCGAGGAAGCAAAGAACGGCATACAGTGCGTGTCGGCTTGTAAAATAGAGATGGTCGACAGTAATGAGCATGGGTTCCCGCGCATCCTCCTTGACGGTATACGAAAGAAATGCGTCCACCGTATCCCCATCATAATGCAGATAGGAAAAATGATCTGTTCCGTAAGGTGCCCAGATTTTGAAATACCGTGTTTTCCATAAAAAGCCATCACGATCCGTTGCAAGATTGTACCTCCTGCAAAAGGCTTTGTAAACGTTTTTGATATCCTCCGTCTGTCGCTCCGTCCCCTCAAAATGCAGGATTCCGTCGACGCGATCCTTGGGAAGAAATTCGATTGGCACCGTCCATTGCACCGCATTGACAATATGCTCATATCCGTACTTTCTGTAGAAGGAGGTTCTGAAGGGATACAGATGTGACAGGATCTGCCCTCTCTCACGCATTTCGGAAAACGCAGTCTCAAACAGCCTTGAAACCGCTCCCATTCCGCGCATCTCGGGATCGCTCAGAACGCCTCCGATCCCGCACATTTCGCAACGCTCTCCGTCAAGATTCGCCACAAACGGATACATCTTGAATGCGGAGACAAGCCTTCCGTCCAAAAACGCCCCCTTTCGAACAAAGGTGTTACCGCGGAGCGGCGTTTTCTCCCGAGCTCGCTCCTCATCCTCCCTTGCAATCCGTCGACAAAGTGCCTCCCGGTCCAATACCTCGGGATATGTATAATGGAATGCCGTCGAGACCAACTGCTCGTAACGGTAAACCTCCTCACCCGAAAAATCTCTGATTTCAAGCTCTTGCATGTTCTCCTCCATCCTCAATACGCAAATATTATGAACTCCGTCGCCGGCAAATTGACAAAATATGTATGCGCGTCTTTTTTTTCGACGCCGATCTCCGAAGAGGAGCGCTTGATGACGGAAATCTCCTCGACAGGATCGCGAAAGGTCAGTCGCACACACGCATCTGCCTCGTGCCGTACAGTGTCGCCTCTCTTGATGCTTCGCTCATTTCCCTCATTGTTAAAGAGCGTAAGATAGCGCCGTCCTTCCGAATCCTCGGAAAGCAACCAATGAAGCGAATCGGCAACGGCGGGAAGAAGCTCCTTCTCTCTTTGGTGCACCGCATGCTCCAATCTTTCAAGTGAGTCGCTCTCAAGAACACGGAAGGTCTTTCCCAGCCTTCTCGCGATCTTCCCGTCCGGGGTGGCATCGATCAAGGTATCATATGCCGCGAATGCCGCCTCGGGGGCGTCCTCGTAAAGGATGTCGAAAAGATCTCCGAAGCGGGAATTGGTCAACACGTGACTTTCGTTGCCGTAGATCTCGCCGTTTCTTGTGTAGAAAAGCTTAAGCACGTCCTCCATGTGTCCGTAGTATGCGGTCTCGTCCGCTCCAAGCGTGGAATGCATCAACTTACCGCGTCGCTCGCCAATCCTCCACGGGTCATATACGTCGGGTAACTCGATTGCATAAAAATCGCGTGGGAGAACGATGGCAAAGGGGGTGATCGCACGTATGCCGAGAAGCCGCCTTGCATCCTCGATCAATTCCTTCTTCGCTTCTCCGTAAGGGGAAAGCTCAAAGGTGTTCATATCACTGTAGCTGCAATTGAGTCCCCATTCCTCGGAAAAGTAGTCCGCACCGCTCATCAGCGCGTGATAATAGATGCGTTTTTGCAAACGGCGGGAGCTTCCACCGTTTTGCCCATTGCCCGTAAAATCGTCGGGGTGCATTTTCTGGGTCAGATACCACTCGTTCCTCTCCTCACGGTTGAAGCAGGGCATGGAGTATCCTTCCTCGAGATTGCCGATCCAGCACTCATAGTACGCGCCCCACGTTTTTCCGTACGCACGCGCCATGCCGCGTGCGAGTGCCACGGCAATGCGCATCCCCGGGATCTGACAGCCCACCTCGGGCATGAAGCTCTTCATGCCGACCTCATTTTGGAGTCTTGTAAAGAGGAAAAAACTGTCACACGGCAAAATCATACCGTCCGTCTTCCGCATGCGTGCGCGAAACATCGTCTCGATTTCACGAGCAAATGCTTCGGGGGTCTCGGCGTAACGAAGAGGCGCATATTCCGCAGGAGTACCTTGCGAAAAAGCGAACAGTCGCGTGCCGTCGGGCGTCACGGCAAAATCTCTCCATGAGCGCTCCGCCAGCGTTTTTTCATCGTAAGGACCTCTCTCTCCGTCCATGCGCTCGATCATCCTGTTCCAGTCATGCCTACGGTTAGAGGCGGATTCGTGAAGCTGAAATCCAAGGAACCACTCCCCCAAAAGCTCCCGATACAAATCGATCAAACCGCGGTCAAACTCGTATTCGTAATACGTGATCCCCCCCGCAATACGGTCTACGTAAAAGGGATGCTTCCCTTCTCTGAGAAGCTCGTAAAGCTGCCCGCCCTTTGCGGCAAGATTATTGAATTGAAACGTCTCAGGTACGGAGAAGGCATGCTGCAGCTTGAAGCCCGTATCTCCGTTGATCATATTGTTCTTGACAAGACCGTCAAAATAATTTTCATTGTAAACGTGAAAGAATTTCATTAGGAGCCCCCTCTTACAGATTCAAAAGCACGACCGCAAGAACGCCGAGAAGCACCCCGACGTTCTGCCACACGGAAAGCTTCTCCTTATAAAGAAACCTTGACAGCAGGTAAGAGATGATGATGCCGCCCGCGGAAATGAGAGGATACATCACAGATGCGGGCATCTTCAGCGTAACAAGCATCATAACAAAGAAATTGGCAGCCCCGTTCCCGATACCGCACATAAGACCGATGGGCACGCTGTATCGGAGGGTGGGAAGGATCTCGCGTCGCTCAAATACAAGAGAGAACACCAAAAGGACCGCTAACACCATCAAAAGTGCCACGATCATAAATTCGCTTTTGTATGCCCCCGCGAAGGCATCCTGCTGCATTTTCTGCACCACGGTGCACATACCGTTTCCGACAAAAGCAAGAAGGATATAAAGGATCCATATCGGCGTGATCCGCTTCTCTTCCCCTCGCTTTTCAAAATTCACGAAAAAGATGGATGCACCGAGAATCAGAAGACCGATCACAAGCAGCGCACCGACCTCGTCGCCAAGGAAGAACAGGCCGTAAAAGGTGGGAATGATCAAAGAAAACGCCTCAAACAGCGAGGAAAGAGAAAGGGGACCTGTTTTGATCGCGAAAAAAATACCGACCAGTGCAGTCGCATAAGCGATTGCAAAAAAGACGGAATACACGAGGACCTCGGGTGTAAAATTGAGCTCCCCACCCGACACGGCGAGAAAGAAAAGAACCGCCGCGAGGACCGAAAACATCGAAAACGCATACGCACCGCCCGCGGCATGCGTACTGTAAAGCTTGCGAGAGAACACCTGCAAGCCTTGCATAAGAACAACTCCGCACAAAAAAACGTATTCCAAAATATGTACCTCCCTATTTTTCCTTATTGTATCACAAAAGCACCTCAAAAAACATACAAAAGCGTTCCGTTTTTTTGCACTATATTAAATTTTCCCGAAACATATTGCAAAAAGATAGAAAATGCGGTACAATGGTACAGGAAACGGAGGGGAAAATGATGCACATCGAATGCGATATGGAAAAATTGAACCGTGTGCTTGCCGATTTTTCAAGCGCAACGGGGATCATCATCAATTTTGCGGACAAGGAATATCTGACTCTTCCCGGAAGAGAGGCGATGAACAATCCTTACTGTGCCGCCATACAAAGCACAAAAATGGGATATATGCGTTGTCTCGCCTCCGATCGCGCCCTCCTGGATGCTTGCAGGACGAGCGGAAGCATGCAATGCCACGTCTGTCACGCAGGACTTACCGACGTGGCGGTTCCCATAGAATACGAGGGGCTTCTGCTCGGTTACATCATCTTAGGGCAAATGAAGACCTCCCCCGACCTATCTCCCCTGCGCCCGATCCTTTCCGAGCTTTCAAAGGACACAGAGCAGCTGGGGCAAAGCTACAATTCTCTCACGCTTTACACAAAGGAGCGCATTGACGCGATATCAAGCATCGCCGTCATGCTTGCCAAGCACGTCCTTCTTGAAAACATCGTAAGGCCGGAAAAAAGCACGTCGCTCGGAAAGGTGCTTGACTACGTTGAGCGCAACCTTGATAAGCATCTGACCGTTACCGACATCTGCGAGCACACCTATCTTTCCAAAACGACGCTTTATAACGTGTTTCATACGCATTTTTCATGTACCGTAAACGAATATATCAACGCACGCCGCATTGAACGCGCCGAGGAGCTGCTCAAAAGCACGGAGGACCGCATTGAAGAGATCTCCCAAAAGGTCGGCTTTTCAAGTGCCGCCTACTTTTCAAGGCTTTTCAAGCAAAAGCACGGAGTCTCCCCGCTTTCATACAGAAAAAACGCACCGTGGAATGCAAGAACCAAAAAAAGGACGCAGCCATGAAAAAAGTACCGATCAGCCTCATCATCGACGATCCCGCCCCCATCATCTCTGTCTATCACGAGCATGCTCGCTCACGCACCACAAAGGACGGGCGTCCTCTCATCCCGACCTTCCCAAACACCGCTCTGTTCGAATTCTGCGACGTCATCGAGCGCCACGGCATCAAGGGAAAATTCAGTGTGGTCCCCATGCCCGGAAACAAAGGAGATATTGTCAACGGCTTGGAGGGAGTTCCCCAAAAAGAGCTCTCCGAATGGCTGGAGACTGTACACACACGCGTCACACCTCTTTTTTCTGTCGGTCCGGAGGTACTTTCTCACCATAAGGCGGTCGATCTTGCAACGGGGCTTCCCCTTGACGAAAAGATATCCAAGCCCCTTTGAAGCCTTTCATTGATAAAACCCACCGATGGCGTACATTGTTTTTTCGTGTACCATCGGTGGGTTTTATTTATGCCCTATGATTCCATCAGCGACTTGACCCAACGACATTCCATCGCGGAAGCCTCGGCGCGGAAGGCGGGGTGCATGCGGCGTACAAAGGAGCTCTCACAGTTGAGATTTCCCGTATATCCGTATTTTTTGATCGTTGTCTTGAAGTCCTCCCAGTCTCCGCGTCCCACGTATACGGGTAGGTGGTGATCCTCATCGGGGCAGGTATCGTGAATATGCGTGACCTTCACTCTGTCTCCGACACGTTCAAAAAAGGCAGATGTCTTCTCGCTCTGCGAAAAAAGATGTCCCGTATCCAGACAGACCATGAGTCTTTCATCCCCAACGGCATCCAGCATCATCCGCATCTGCATACCACCCTTGAGAAAGACTCGTCTTCCGGGCATGTTTTCAAGACATACGACCGTTCCCTCTGCCGCGCGCAAAATGCGACGAAGATAGGCAACGTTCAGATCAAAGACGGGGCCCAGCCCTTCGGGAGATTGTGAATTCCACTCGTATTCAAAGGGATGTACCACGGTATAGGGAATGCCGAGCTTCCCCGCCGCCGCAATACAGCGCTCAATGGCGGTGATCCAATATTCGCGCTCCTCCTCGTTTGAATTTTTCAAAAGGCGCACCATCGGTGCGTGGCACTGCCCGATGACCAGCCCTTCCTCCTTCGCAGTGGCAATGGCTTTTTCAAGATACGCAAGATACTCCGCCTCCTCTTTATAAAAGAGCGAGGGCTCGCACGTGTCGTTCAGATCGATCGCCTGCCATCCTGCCGCAACCATGGCACGGCATCCTTCACGGCTGATGCCGTCTCCGTTTTTGCTGACTAACATAAGAGCCTCCCAAAACAAGTATTTTCAAGTCTATTTTAGCACATTTTTTGTATTTGTCAAGACACAGCGCATAAAAAGCAGTGCTTAAGAGTGCATACCGTTCGGTCTAACTGTTTTTTACAGATGCACCAACCGCAGCGTTTTTTTATAATACATCATTCCCTGTGAAGTGCAAAACGCGCAAGGTGTCCCACGTCACGCAATCTCCGCGGCTCACGCGCCATGCGCCAAGCCCACTCCAGCCCCATGCGGGAAAGGGCGCGCGGGGCTCTTTTCACGCGTCCCGCCCAAACGTCAAGGCTGCCGCCAAGACAGGCGATCACCGAAAGCCGAGAAAGCGCCGAAAGATTCTCGATCACCCACCGCTCCTGCACGGGAAAGCCCATGCACACAAGCATTATGTCCGCGCGGCTCTCTCGGATCATGGAAAGCACGCGTCGGTTCTCCTCGCCGCTCCGATCAAAATATCCCCACCAGGTGCCGCAAATTTGCAATGCGGGGTGCGCCTCCTTCAAGCGCTCGGCAGCCTCGCAGGCAACGCCATCGCCGCCGCCGAGCAAAAAGACACGCAAGCCCCGCGCCGCCGCTTCCTTCAGAAGCGCCATGCCGAAATCGATCCCCGCAACACGCTCACGCAGCGGCGTTTTCAGCCTTCGCGCCATAAGAAGCACCCCCGCGCCGTCGGGAAGAGAGAGGGAGGCATGCGACATCAGATCGGCAAGAGATGCATCCCGCCGACACTTATCCAGCATCACGGCATTGGGGGTGAAAACCACCGTCGTCTCTCCCGTCGCCTCCAGCGCGCGCCGCACTGCCTCTGCTTTGGTAACGTTGTCAATATCCACTCCGCACAACCGTATTCTTGACATAAAAGCCTCCGTTTTGTTTTTTATTAGCCTTTCCCCGATCAAGGATTTTTACCGCGTTAAATATTTCCGCAAAAAAGCAAGGCTTATGCGCAGATTATCGAAAACCACTTGACAATCCGCGCGTCTCTTGGTATAATGTAGGATGTAAAATTGTGACACAGTTCCGCCATGCGCGGCGGATGGAAAGTTGAGGTTTCTTATGGCAAAAAACAATGAAAAAATGGTAGATCAGATCACCTCGATGGACGTTGACTTCGGTCAGTGGTACACCGACGTGGTCAAAAAGGCAGAGCTTGCGGATTATTCGGGCGTCAAGGGCTGTATGATCTTCCGCCCCTACGGCTATGCCATCTGGGAAAATATTCAGAAGGATCTTGATGCACGCTTTAAGGCACTGGGACATGAAAACGTTTATATGCCCATGTTCATCCCCGAATCTCTTTTGCAAAAGGAAAAGGACCACGTCGAGGGCTTTGCTCCCGAGTGCGCCGTCGTCACCATCGGAGGACAGAACGAGCTTCCCGAGAGATTGATCGTGCGCCCCACCTCCGAAACACTTTTCTGCGAGCATTTCCGCAACGTCATCCAGTCCTACAGAGATCTTCCGAAGCTTTATAACCAGTGGTGCAACGTTGTCCGCTGGGAAAAAACGACTCGCCCGTTCTTGCGCACCGCAGAGTTCCTCTGGCAGGAGGGACACACGATGCACGAGACCGAGGAGGAAGCAAGAGCGGAAACACAGCAGATGCTGAAGGTCTACGAGGACTTTTACAGCGAAGCGCTTGCGATTCCCGCATATACGGGCCGCAAGACCGAAAAGGAAAAGTTTGCGGGCGCTGCGGAGACCTACACCATTGAGCCCATGATGCACAACGGCGTAGCGCTTCAAGGCGGTACCTCTCACTACTTCGGCGACGGCTTTGCCAAGGCGTTTGACATCAAGTTCACAGGGCGTGACAATACACTCAAATACCCGCATCAGACCTCCTGGGGGCTTTCCACCCGCTCCATCGGTGCCATCATCATGACGCACGGTGACAACAACGGTCTGATCCTTCCTCCGCGCATCGCTCCCATTCAAGTGGTGATCGTGCCCGTCGCACAGCACAAGGAGGGCGTTCTTGAAAAGGCGGAGGAGATCCGCGCAACGCTTGCCAAGACCCTTCGCGTAAAGCTTGACGACAGCGACAACTCCACGGGCTGGAAGTTTGCACAGTATGAGATGAAGGGTGTCCCCCTGCGTCTTGAGATCGGTCCGCGCGACATCGAAAACAATTCCTGCGTGCTCGTCAGCCGCGTCACGCGCGAGAAGACCTTCGTCTCTCTTGACAATCTGGCAGAGGAGGTCGAAAAGGCTCTTGCCAAGGTACACGAGGAGCTTTACAACCGTGCACTGGAGAACAGGACCGCACGCACCTTCACCGCTCACACCCGTGAGGAATTCCTTGACATTGCCGAGCATCAGTCGGGCTACATCAAGGCGATGTGGTGTGGAGAGACCGCCTGCGAGGAGGAGCTTAAGGACATCACGGGCGGCGTAAAATCCCGTTGCATCCCCTTTGTTGAGGAGCACCTCTCGGACACCTGCGTTTGCTGCGGAAAGCCCGCGCGTCACATGGTCATCTGGGGCAGACAGTACTGATTCTACACGTTCAAAAAAGGGGCTTCGTCGAATGACTCAGCCCCTTTGCATTTTTCAGTCTTAAAGGAAAGGAGGACGCCCTATGGAACGCATCAAGCGTATTTTTCTTGACGCCATCCGAAACATTGACCCCGTGCTTTTTGTTTGCTCCGTCCTTCTCTCCGTCATCAGCATCGTGACGATCTGGGGCGCGGCAGACAACTTCGGAATGTCGAAGCTGTATATGCAGGTCTTTATCTTCTTCGTCGGGATCGCCGTCACGGTGCTTGTCGCATACGTTGATTTCCGTACGATCGTGGACAAGCTGTGGCTCTATATGCTCGTAGGCTCCGTTGCGATCCTTGCACTGACACTGATCGTCGGCTCCTCCGGCGTCAATCTTGAGACCTCCAACAAAAGCTGGCTTGTGATCCCCTTCATCGGCGTGATGATCCAGCCCTCGGAGTTTGTCAAATTCACCTTCATCTGCACCTTTGCAAGACATCTTTTTTCTGTCAAGGAGCGCATCAACCAACCTCTCACTCTCCTGCCCGTCCTTTTGCACGCCGCACTGATCATCGGCTTGATCCTTCTCTCGGGTGACCTCGGTGTCGCGCTCGTCTATATCTTTATCATGGCGGTCATGCTCTTTTGCGCAGGGCTTCATCCCCTGTATTTCGTTGCCGCCGCGATCCTCGTCGTTCTTCTCTTTCCCTTTTTGTGGGAGCTTCTGGAGCCTTATCAGCAAACGCGCATTCTTGTGGGCTTCAATCCCGAGCTCGACCCCCTCGGCAAGGGGCTTCAGCCGCTTCGCAGCCGTGCGGCGATCGCCGCGGGAGGGCTGTTCGGCAACGGCATCTTCGGCGGATATCTGTACGAGGATCTTGCCGCCTCGCACACCGATTTCATATACGCAACCGTTTGCGAAAAATTCGGCTTCTTCGGCGGCGCCGCGGTGCTGATCATTTTCATCGTGATGGTCGTCCGCGTCTTTATGATCGCGCATACAGCCTCACATTCGGATTACGGTGGACTCATCTGCGTCGGTGTCGGTGCCATGCTCATCTTCCAGATCGTGCTCAACGTGGGAATGTGCTTTGCGATGCTTCCCGTCATAGGGCTTACCCTTCCCCTGCTTTCCTGCGGAGGCTCGTCCATGCTTGCCACCTTTATGATGCTGGGGCTTCTGCACAACGTCTACAGCCATTCGGACGCCGTGCAAAGGCTTGGAAAAAACGACACTCTGGATATTGATATTTCACTTTTGGATTCATAAACAGCGCCTTTCCTTCATATGGTGAATCAAAACCATCTGAACCTCGGGAGGCGCTTTATGTTTGTTTATTCCATGCGTGCAAGTACCATCAAATTGGTCGGCGTGATCTGTGTCGCTTTGACCGTCCTCATTACCCTGATCGCCTTTGTCCCAACCTATGCCGTTTCAAAGAATGCCGCCGATGCCGATGCACAGGTCTCCTATAACTACGACAAGATCAAGACCGTATCGGATGCCGCCGCGTTTCTTTCCCAGTTCGGCTGGCAGGTCGATTCCACCCCCGCTGAGATCAAGACCGTAACCATTCCCGCGGAGTTCGACAAGGTCTTCGCAGCCTACAATGAGCTCCAGAAGATTCAAGGGCTCAATCTCGCGAAATATAAAAGCAAGGACGTCACACGCTACACCTTCCGTATCACCAACTATGAGGATTACGAGGGCACCGTGTATGCCAACGTTCTGGTCTACCGCAACCGCGTCATCGGCGGTGACGTTTGCTCTGCGGACGCCTCCGGCTTTGTGCACGGCTTTGAAAAGAAATAAAAACGCCTTTTGAATATCAACGGGACAGTGCAATCGAGTAGGAAGCTAACCATTAATTGATTAGCTGTCCTCTCACACCACCGTGCGTACCGTTCGGTACACGGCGGTTCAATCATAAATAGTGCAGAGACTTGTATGCCTCGGATATGTCATAATATCCTCGGTATGCAAGTCTTTTGTTTGTTATGGTATGTGTTAATATACCACTTCCCGCAACAGCCCAATAACCTTTTCGAGTGTTTCCGTTTTGGTAGGCTTGCCAATTAGGCATTCCTAATTTCTTTAGGTTCTCTACCCTTGTTCTCGGCAGCTTCCATTGCTTCCAGATATACATTCGTATCCTTCTGCGTAGCCACTCGTTCCACCTTTCCATTTCGTTATTCATTTCTGCTATTCCGTAATATCCAAGCCAACCTCGCATAAATACCTTTATGTTTTCAAACACGGTATCTAACTTTCTGCCTTGACTTCGGGAAGTAAGTCTTTTCAGCTTCTCTTTGGCTTTCTTCTTGGCTTTGGGATGAACTCGGATATATGTACCTCTCCTGTTCCTTCCCATCGCAAAGCCAAGAAACCGAAATTTCGGATTGAGTAAACACTTACCGCTCGGCTCTTTTCCGTATTTACCTTAAGCTTTAATTTCTTCTCAAGATATTCCGTACTTGTTCCGAGTAATCTTTCTGCCGCACGAATGCTCTTTGCAAGAAGTATTATGTCATCTGCGTAACGGATTACCTTTACCCCTCTGCCCTCAAACTCCTTGTCGAATTTGTCAAGATAGATATTGGCAAGCAACGGCGAGAGATTTCCACCTTGCGGCGACCCTTCTTCCGTTTTCATTACAATACCACTCTCCATTACTCCGCTTTTGAGATATTTCTTGATAAGGTCGATTAACCTCTTATCCTTAATATCCTGACGAAGCATATTCATAAGTAATTCGTGGCATAGTGTGTCAAAGTATTTGGATAGGTCGAGGCATACCGCATATTTGTATCCCTCGTCCGCACACTCTTTCACTTTCAGTATTGCATCCTTTGCGCTTCTGTGCGGTCTGTACCCGTAGCTTCCGTCCGAAAACTTTGGCTCATAGATTGGTGTTAGCACTTGCGCTATTGCTTGCTGGATAATTCGGTCTATTACAGTTGGTATTCCAAGCTTTCGTACACCGCCGTTATCCTTCGGGATTTCCACTCTGCGCACGGGTGACGGCTTATATTTTCCGTTCCTTATGCTTTCGAGCAGTTCATCCCGATGTTCTTTCAGCCAAGGAAGGGCTTCATCTACGGTCATTCCGTCTATTCCGCTTGCTCCCTTATTGGCTTTTACTCGCTTGTAGGCTCTGTTGAGATTTTCTCTGTCAAGAACCTTTTCGAGCAAATCTGCACCGTCTCTTTCTTCAACCTTTTGACTTTCGGTACTATACGCTTCTGCATACTCTTTGTGTTCCACACCATCCCTTTGCAGGAAGCCACCATCCTCGGTGTATTCTGTTTTCATCATACCGACCTCCTTTAGCCGTTTACTTAAGACTTATGATTGTTCGGTCCTTCCTAAGGTTTTTTTTTACCTTAGTACTATGACCTCTGCTGACTTCTTGCCGTTCGTTGTTACTACGGATTTTTTCCGTCGGCAAGACCTCCTCGGGTAAGTGTTACCACTTTCACCTCATATATCTGCTGCATTTACACCTTGGAATTCGGGCAGTATTGGACTTTGTTCTGTCGTGGAAACTCATCCGTTCCAAGTGTGCCTTATATGCAATTTCTGTTCGTCAGACCGAGGCTTTGCTTTAGGCTTCCTTCAGACTCCGCCTCACGACGGACGCCTTTGCCCTCAGCTAACAGTTCCTACTGCCAAGTCTGTAGCGGACTTTCACCACCAAGTTGTAACACGTGCCGAGCGCACACGGAAAACGGACAGGGAACGCAAGATTCTCTGTCCGTTTTCTGTTGGTATATTCCTTTTCTTAGCGCTCCGACAGAGCGGCATTTTTATCTGTGGATCCGCACAAGTCCCCCGAGCGCCTGCTCGAGCGCAGAGACAAACAGGTCGATCTCCTCACGCGTATTTTCGTGCGAGAGACTGATGCGCAGGGAGCATTCCGCCTCACTCTCTCCGATCCCGAAGGCAAGGAGGGCGGCACTGACGCTTTTTGCATGCGAGGAGCAAGCCGAGCCGCTTGACACGAAGATACCGCGTGCAGAGAGTGCGTGCACCGCCGTTTCGCTCTTGATGTCGGGCAGCGCGAAATTCAAAATATGAGGCGCGCGCGCGCCACGGGGAATATGCATGCGCACGGGCAGAGAGGAAAGGCGTTCCTCCGTATATTTCAAAAGCTCGCTCATGTGCCCTACCCGCTCTGCAAGGTGAAGATAGCCATCCTCCGCCGCCGCACCGAAGGCGGCAATGCCGATGACGTTCTCCGTCCCCGAGCGGAAGCCGAATTCCTGACCGCCGCCAAGCAGAGTGGGAACGATATCCCGCCGCCGTTTGGCATCTGCGGAAACGTAAAGCGCACCCACACCCTTGGGCGCATGGATCTTATGTCCGCTCAGCGTCATAAGGTCACAGGAAAGCGCCTGCGGCGCCAGGCGGCATTTCAGATATGCCTGTACCGCGTCGGTATGCGTCACGATGTCGGGATCCTTTGCCTTTGCCATCGCAAAGGCGCGTTGGATATCGTACATAGCGCCCGTTTCGTTGTTGACCGCCATGACCGATACCAAAAAAGGCTTTTTCTCAAGTGCCTCACAATAGCGCTCCCAATCAAGCACGCCCCCAACAGTGGGAATGCGCAAAACGTGAAAGCCGTCCCGCTCAAGCGCCTCCATAGCGCGCAGAACTCCCGGATGCTCGGAATCGGTCGTAACGATGTATCCGCCGCGGCGGCGCTCCTTTGCATAGGCACACCCCAGCACGGCAAGATTGTCTGCCTCACTTCCGCAGGAGGTGAAGAGCAGCTGTCCCGCAGAGAGCGGCGCACGAAGCCCCAGGGAGCGTGCAACGGATGCCCTTGCCTCCTCGATCATCGCATGCGCCGTCTGTCCCATGGTATGGAGCGAGGAGGGGTTCCCGTAGATCTCCATTGCGTGGAGCATCTTCTCCTTCGCTCTTTGTGAGAGCGCGGTGGTCGCACTGTTGTCAAGATAAATTTCCTTCATTCTCAAAGCACTCCTCAGCGAAAATCAAACGCTTCGATGATCCGTTGTACGTCACCGAGATTGCTCTCGTAATTTTCGGGAAGCGCCGTATAGGTCAGATTGTAAAACATACCGCGCCATGCCGCAACGACCTGCAAATAGCAATAAGTCCTGCCACCAACGGTATAGGTGTACTCATATTGCATCGCGGGAACGCCGTCCAGAGTGATCTCCTTTTCGGAAACGTCCGTGTATCCTTCGGGCGAGGTCTTCTTCAGATTCGCGCGATTCCAATCAAAATAGTCCTTCACGCTCATCTGCTCGTCGCTGTGAGGAAGGTACGGAACCACACTGACGGAGGAGGAGCCGTCGGGCGCTACCGCCGCGAAGATCGAGTGATTGCGATCCACGCGCCATGAGGCAGGCACGTAAAAGCCGTATGCCACGTCGGAATTGGATGCAGCTTGCATTCCGTCGGGCGTATTTTCATCCGCAGGAAGCTCCTTCATCGTCTCCGTGGGCGCGTAGGGAGTATCCGAAAAAACAAAGGCATCGCGAATGGTTGCAAAATCCTCCTTGAGGTTTACGTACAGCTCGTCCGCAACGGTGAGAGCGATCACGTAAAAGGCATCCTTCCTCTCCCCTACCACGTGCACGAACTGAAGCTTTACGTCCTTGATCGTCGCAGTGACGTGGTACTGTCTTGCATTGACACCGTCAAGCAGTACGGCAACACAGTTGACATCTACCGTTTCCAGCCCACCCGACGCAAGAGAAGCAACAAGAGGCTTTAAGGACTGCTCGTAAAACCAATCGGCGCGCGCCTTCGCGTTGGAAGCCCCCTCCCCCGGCATTGCATCCCGCATTTCCTCGGTGATGGGATATTTCTGCGCGCTGACCGTGGACTGTGTGCCAAGGCTGTAATATCCGCCCGATACACCGTAATCGACGTTCACACTCCAGTGCGTGGGGATATAGAGACGGTAATCCGCCCCCGCCGCAGTCGCGAATTGCATACCGTCGGGCGCAACCTCCCCCTCTTCTCCTTGAGTGCAGGCGGAGAATGCAAGGAGCAGGACTGCACAAAGAACGAATGAAAGTATACGCTTTCCGTACTTGCTTTTCATTTAAAAACCTTCCTTCAAAAGAAATCTGTTTTACATTTTATCACACATACGTGCATACTTCTTCAATATTCTGTAAACTTTTCCGTGAAAAAGCTTTCCCGCGGAAATAACCATGTTAAAAAAGCATACAAAGGATGTCCGAAGCGTAAAAGCATTTGTCGTTTCCGTAAAATCGGTTTTTGAAATGACAAAAAGCCTTGCAATCGACATTTGGGTATGCTATAATATAATAGGTATATTTTGAGCTCGTATATTTTAGGAAAGGAACCGTAACGCTTTTGGGAAATCTCATCAAATCAAAGCTCTGGGAATCCTTTCAGTCGATCCTTCCGATCGCTCTGATCGTTTCCCTGCTTGCCGTTACTCTCACGCCGATGGATACCGCCACTTTTCTTTTGTTTGTGTTCGGTGTTGTCTGTCTTATCTTCGGGCTTTCGATCTTCACCACGGGTGCCGAGATGTCTATGCAGACCATCGGTGCCAAGATCGGTACACATCTGGCACAATCGGGTAAGGTATGGCTGATCACTCTGGTCAGCTTCCTCATCGGTATTTTCGTCACCATTGCCGAGCCGGACCTTCAGATCCTTGCCGACCAAGTATTCGAAGGGAGCGCCCGTTGGCTTTTGATCCTCGCCGTCTCTGCGGGCGTGGGCGTGTTTCTCATCATCGCCATGCTTCGCGTACTCTTCCGCATCAGCCTCTCCTGGTTGCTGATCGGATTTTACGCCGTCGCCCTTGTCCTCTGCACACAGGTCGACCCTAGCTTCTGGGCACTGGCATTCGACTCGGGAGGCGTGACCACAGGTCCTATGACCGTCCCCTTCATCATGTCCATCGGTGCGGGTGTCGCCGGCATCCGCGCGACCAAGGAGGAGCATGACGACGCCTTCGGTCTCGTCGCGCTTTGCAGCATCGGTCCGATCATTGCGGTCATGATCCTTGGCATCTGCTTCTCCGTAAAGGATCTTACGTACAGCGCCTCGGAGCTTTTGTTCCACCCGACGGATCCTTTGGGAAGCGTCACCACGTCGACCGTTACCACAGCATATCTTCACAGCTTTGCCGAGCACGCCGCCGACGTTGCGATCGCACTCCTTCCCATCATTGCCTTTGCGCTGATCTTCCAGATCTTCACGCGCGCCTTTACCGTGCGCAAGCTGCTCCGCATCGGCATCGGTATCATCTACACCTTTGTCGGTCTCGTCGTCTTCCTCACGGGTGCAAACGAAGGCTTTTTGCCCGTAGGTCAAGCCCTTGGCGACAGCCTTGCAAGGCTTCAAGGCGGTTGGCTCCTCATTCCCGTAGGAATGCTGCTCGGTTACTTCATCGTCAATGCAGAGCCCGCAGTCTACGTCCTTAACAAGCAGGTTGAGCAGATCACGGCAGGTGCGATCTCATCGGGCACCATGCGACTGACGCTCTCTATCGGTGTGGCGGCGGCACTTGGTCTTTCCATGCTCCGCGTACTGACGGGCA
>SVSZ01000048.1 GCA_015064025.1 Oscillospiraceae bacterium
GCTTGCACAAACGTTTTTGCGACACCGTCAATAGCGCAGACACACGGAGTGTGTGGGGGGCGAAGCAAGATGCGAAGCCCAATTCTTGCATGGCAAGAATTACTGCGCTAATTATAACATAATTCTCCCACAATTGCAAGATACTAATACAGATTTTTCGAGTATTTTTGGTTTTGGATCGGGAGGACTGACTTATGAAAATCTTACATGTGATCAGTGACGAAAATATCGGAGGAGCGGGGATCTTACTGACAAATCTCTTGTCACTGTTTGACAGAGAGCGTGTTGAAAGTACGGTAGCTTTGCCGCAAAGAAGCAAGCTATACAAAAGGATTGAGGAAATGGGGATCAAAACGATTCCGCTTTACAGTTCTGTTTCCGGCTTTTCACTCCCTTCCGTTCGCGAGCTGTGCAGATGTATACGGGAAACACATACGGAACTGATTCATGCGAATGCTGCATTGTGTGCACGTATCGCAGGGCGCATTTGCGGTGTTCCCGTGGTTCACACCCGTCATTGCTGTTTTTCCCCCTCCTTTGTTTGGCATATTCCCTTGGTAAAGCAGCTTGGCGGACTTGGGAATCGCGTGCTTTCCGATCGCGTGATCGCCACAGCAGAGGCCGCCGCCGAAAATCTTCACGTTTTAGGTATTCCGCAAAAAAAGATCAAGGTCATTGTCAACGGTTCAAAGCCTGTCAGAGAGGCGGATGAGGAGGAGTTGACCGGCCTTAGAGATGCTCTTGGCTTAAAAAGCACCGATTTCGTTGTAGGGATCTGTGCCCGTCTTGAAGCATGCAAGGGGCATACAACATTTTTGAAGGCTGCGCGTATAGTGCTGGATCATTGTCATGCTCGGAACGTTCGTTTTTTGATCATCGGTGAAGGATCTGCTCGTGCATCCTTGGAAAGTCTTGCAGAAGAGCTCGGCATTTCCGATGCGGTTCGTTTTGTCGGTTTTGTCAGTGATCTTGCGCCGTATTATCACTTGATGAACGTCAATGTAAATTGTTCTGTCGGTACGGAGACCTCTTCTTTGGCTCTTTCAGAGGGAATGAGTGCGGGACTCCCCATGATCGCGAGTGATTTCGGTGGGAATCCCGCAATGATCGGAGACGGAAGAGCCGGTTTTTTGTTCCCCGCGAGGTCAGATTCCGCTTTGGCTGAATGTATTTGCAGGATCGCATCCGATGTTAATCTTGAATCCTCAATGAGACGGGAGGCTCGCGCAAGATATGAACACTTTTATACAGCAGAGAGAATGGCGGATGAAGTGACCTCGCTTTATCAAGAGGTTTTACAAAAGCAAAGGGGGCTGATCTGGTAATCAGCCCTCTTTCTTTTTAAAAGGGAAGGAACGATGACGCGATCGTAAAATAGATCATCAAGGTGATCGTGTCAACGATGGTCGTAATGAACGGACTTGCCATGACTGCGGGGTCTAGTCCAATTTTCTTTGCGCCCAGGGGAAGGAGCGTTCCCACTGTTTTTGCAATCATAATGGCAAAAAATACCGTGATTGAAATGATTGCGGCGATCAAAAGATTATCTTGGACGAGCCCGTTATCCTGTATTGTGTATTGCTGAAAACGGAAGTCCAAAGCCATGACCTTCAGAAAGGTTGCAGCTGCCAGCGTGATGCCGCAAAATGCGCCTACGCAGATTTCTTTTCCCAACACGCGGAGAACGTCACGAGGCTCGATTTCTCCTAAGGAAAGACCGCGTATGATCGTAACAGAGGTTTGTCCGCCTGCGTTTCCACCCGTATCCATCAGCATAGGGAAGAATGCAGTCAGAATTGCATAGGTGCCGATCGCTGCCTCGTAACCTTGTATGATCGCACTTGTAAAGGTTGCCGATATCATTAAAAGCAAGAGCCAAGGAATTCTTTTTTTCCAGGTTTCGAAAATGCCGGTTTTGAGATAAGGCTTGTCCGTGGGAAGAATTGCTGCCATTTTTTCGATATCCTCTGTCGCCTCGGTTTCAAGTACGTCCAAAGCGTCATCTACTGTGACGATGCCGACCAGACGTTTTTCCTTATCAACGATGGGAAGCGCGATGATATCGTAGTGAGAGATCATATTCGCAACGCTTTCCCGATCATCATGCGTATACGCAAACGGGAGATTGGTTTCCATGATATCTCCGATGATATACTCAGGCTCGGCAAACAAAAGCTGCTTTAATTGGACGACGCCTTCCAGTACGCGCGCTTGATCGGTCACGTACGCAACGTAGACCGTTTCCTTGTCAAGACCGATTTTGCGGATTCGTTTTACTGCTTCATCGCAGGTCATGTTTTTGTGAAGGTCGATGAATTCACTTGTCATAACACTGCCGGCGCTTTTTTCGGGATATGCCAGAAAACGATTGATCTCTTCACGTATCTCAGGCGTTGCAGCTTTCATAATACGCTTCACAACTCCGGCAGGCATTTCTTCAAGCATATCGATGACGTCATCTGTGTAAAGCTCTTCAAGCATTGAAGAGACCTCTCGGTCGGACATTGCTTTGATGATCTGTTCCTGCAGATCAGAATCCAGCTCTGCAAAAATTTCGGAAGCGGTATCCTTTTTCAAAAGGCGGAAGACGATTGGAATGCGTTCTTTGGGGAGGAATTCAAAAAACTCCGCGGCATCGATCGGATTGATCTCGTCGATCTCATGCATAAATGCCGTGTATTTTCGTTCATCCAAGAGCTCCAACAAGGAGTCTATATAGCTTTTTTCGATATTTGACAATAGAATCCCTCCTTAGCTTTTCTGTTAAGCGATGCTGTTAAGCGTTTCTGCGTAGCGAGTGAGCTTTTCTTCCGCTTCTGTGCGATTTTTAGCCTCCAGCATATAGTAATATTTGATCTTGGGTTCGGTTCCGGAAGGGCGTGCGACAATCACGTCGCCGTTTGTAAGACGATAATAGAGTACGTTGGAGGAGGGGAGACCGGTCGGATAGGTTTTACCGTTTTCCGTAAAGATCCCGGTTTTGTAGTCTCCGACAAGGGCTACGTCAATCCCACCGAAGCTTGTGGGGGGATCGTTGCGAAGCTTGCTCATCAGTGCATCCATTCTTGCGGGACCGTCAAGTCCTTCCATGTATATTTCAACGTTGGTTTCAAAGCAATAACCGTATTTCGCCCACAAAGCGTTAAGGGCGTCGGAAAGCGTCATCCCTTTTGCTTTGTAATATGCGGTCATTTCACAGATCAACATGGATGCAACCACCGCATCCTTATCGCGTGCGTACGTTCCCTTCAGATAGCCGTAGCTTTCCTCAAAGCCGAAGAGGAAGGAGCCGTCCCCGGTTCTCTCGTAATTTTTGATGACTTCACCAATAAACTTGAAGCCGGTGAGAACGTTATGCATTTTTACGTTGTTTGCGCGACAGATCTTAGCGGATAGCTCGCTTGTGACAATGCTTTTCACAACGTAAGGATTTTTCGGCATAGTGTTAGTTTCTTGATATGCCGTAATGATATAATCGACGAGAAGAGCACCCATTTGGTTACCGGTGATTGTAATGAAGGAGCCGTCAGCTGTTCTTGTCATCACACCGACGCGGTCAGCATCCGGATCGGTTGCGACGATCAGATCGGATCCGACACGATTGGCAAGCTTGATGCCAAGCTCAAATACATCGGAATATTCCGGATTGGGTTTTTTTACAGTTGGGAAAGCACCGTCAATGACCATTTGCTCATCAACAGTATAAAGATGCTTCAGCCCAATCCGCTTCATGATCTCGGGAACAAGCTTATGGCCTGTTCCGTGCAAGGGGGTATAAACGATCTTTAACGTATCCGCAACGTTTTCAACGGCATCCGGATTGACTGCCTGTTCCTTTACGTTTGCAAGATATTTTTCATCGATTTCAGCACCGATCAGACGAATCTGTCCCGCAGAAAGAGCACTCTCGTAATTCGCAAGCTTTACGTCCTCAAAGATATCCAAAGCGTTGATGGCGGCAGATACGGTGTCAGCATGCTCCGGTGGAAGCTGTGCGCCATCCTCCCAGTATGCCTTATAGCCGTTATATTCCTTAGGATTATGAGATGCGGTGATGTTGATGCCTGCGACACATCTCAGCTCACGCAGTGCGAAGGATAATTCGGGTGTCGGACGCAGTGCGTCAAAAAGATATACGAGAATGCCGTTTGCCGCAAGGACGCATGCTGCGGTTTTTGCAAAAAGATCGGAGTTGATTCGACTGTCGTATGCGATTGCGACGCCGTCTTTTTCTCTGCCTTCCTTCAAAATCAGTGAGGCAAGTCCTTGTGTTGCATGGGCGACCGTGTGGCGGTTCATGGCGTTGAGACCTGTTTTCATTGTGCCGCGAAGTCCTGCGGTCCCAAAAGAAAGCCCATGGGAAAAACGCAGCTCGATCTCTGTTTTGTCATTGCCAATTGCAAGAAGCTCTTGCTTTTCTTCGGTTGAAAGTGCTGTTGAATTCAGCCATTTTTCGTAATTCTTAATATATTCCACCTTTTTACCTCCGTTTTGTCTTGTTTTTCTTAAAATAGCGTATGTCAATTCTTCGCGAGATATTCACGCAGTGCCGTAGCAAGCTGGTCGGGGCAAGAGGTGTTTTTGAAGCCACAGCGAATACCGCTGAGGCGGTCGATTGCCTCTTGAATTGTCATTCCTTTTACCAGTGCGGCGACGCCCTGCGTGTTGCCTGAGCATCCACCGTGATATTCTACCTCAGCGACGGTTCCGTTGTCGATTAAAATGTCAATGCTGCGGGAACAAACACCGTGAGTTTGATAAGTAAAGCGGTCCATAATTTTAAGTCCTTTCTTTTTTTGATGATAAATGGGGGTAGAGTCCGATAGGCGTATAGTGGGGGATCTCCATCGAGAGGTACATCAGAAATGCATCAAGCGCTCCGCTCTCAGAGGAGAATGCGCAATGTGCATATATGTGTTTATCCTGCCCCGTGTATGAGATATAATTGACACTCATGAGCGGCAACTCAAAAAAAGAGGCTGCAGAGAGTATATCGGAAATATCCGACACGTCTTCTGTGGGAATTGAAATCTCAAAAATCATTTTGCCCTGCGCTTTTTCAAAGAGAGGAAGGAGAGATGGCCGCAGAAGGGCAAAGCGAGTTACGCGATTCGTTCCGCTTTCTCTGATGTCACAGGTTGCCGCAATTTTCAGATCATATCGGAGAATGAGCTTGAGAAAGCTACCGAGCAATCCTTCTGCAGAGTTTTCAAGCGGAAGGATGCAATAGTCGCAAAGACCGTTATAGACGTCCTCACAAGCTGAGATAAAACCGTGTGTATATGCAACGTGCGGTTCCTTGAAAAAAGAGGAAAATTGCAAGTAGGCAGAATCCGTATACAAGCTTTTCTGATATGTGATGCGCGGATTTGTCTTGAAGGTCGGATGCTCTGTATCCGCAAAAAAAGCATCGTGTGTAAGCCGGCGTTGCTTCTTCAGAAGATCGCATATCGCATGGCAGAGAAGAATGCGTCTTTGTGATTGAAGGTGAAGCTGCAGACGTGAAAGCAATTCTCTGTTTTGCAAAAGCACGTCTTTCCTTAAGTCGGCTTCCGGCGGCTGCTGATCGGGAAGGGAAGCCAGAATTTCCTGCACATCCTTCCCGTCAACCACCTCGTGGGCGAGGTCGTACAAATGAGATATTTCCTGCTCGGTGAGCATGAACAGGCGATCTGCACTCTCACTGAGATTTGAGGCGATAACGTCCGCAGGAGAATATACTCCGAATTCTCTTATCATAAAAGATCAAGAACGGAATAGCTGTCCGAAAGGAATTTTTGAAGCTCGTCCGCACTCAGCTTTCTTTGAGAGAGAAGGGAGAGCTGGTAGAGGTAGGAAGCCGTTTTTTCCTTTTTCTCTTCCGTCATCGACTCAAGCTTTTGAATAAGCGGAGAGGCGGTGTTTACCGTCAATTTGGCATCCAAAGGATAAGCTCCCATATTCATTCCTCCCATGGAATAGAGCTTCATCATTTCATCCATGCGTCTGGATTCCTCGGAAATGGTAAGCAGAACGGGAACTGAGCCGTCCTTAAATGCGGCAAATTCCACCTTGAGGTTTTCATTTCCGGAAACCTTCAAGAAGAGCTCTGTCAGAGCTTGATTATCCGCATTTTCCGAGGATGCCTTCAATGCATTCGCAACGTCTGCGTCTATACGGAGATATTTTGTTTCAGGGGTATAGGATTCCATCATGGAGAGAAATTGAGAATCCAATTGCTTTTCAAAGAGCGCGACTTGAATGCCTTCTGCTTCGAACATCGAAATATACTGTACCTGTGCTGCCTTGTCCGAGGTGTAATAAACCGTATTTTCGTGGGTATCCTTGGCGTTTGCAAGATAGTCGGGAAGCGTCAGATAAGAACCGTCTGTAAGCTCAAGAAGCATGGAATCCTTTACTCTGTCGTAGAATTTGCGGTCGCGCATGCATGCATACTCTACAAACGTGCGGATATCATTCCATACCTTCTCATACTCCTCTCTTGAAACATTGCACAGACTGTTAAGCTTGTCGGCAACCTTTTTTACAATGTGCGCGGAAACCTTCGAAACGTAGGTGTTGTTTTGCAAATAGCTGCGAGAAACGTTCAGGGGTAGCTCGGGACAGTCGAGGACTCCCTTGAGCATCAAGAGATATTCCGGGATGACCTCTTTAATGTTGTCGGCAACAAATACCTGATTGTAATACAGCTTGACCTGTCCTTCAATGGACTCATATTCGTTTGTGAGCTTGGGGAAGTAAAGAATACCGCGGAAATTGAGCGGGTAATCTGCATTGACGTGAATCCAGAAAAGAGGCTCTCTGTAATCGTGGAACACCTTTCTGTAAAATTCCTTGTATTCCTCGGGAGTGCAATCAGAGGGATTTTTCAGCCACAAAGGTGTTGTGTCGTTGACAGGCTTCGGCTCTTCTTTGGCGTCATCCTCTTTCTTTTTTTCTGCATCGTCCGAATCATCGATGAAATAGATCTCAACCGGCATGAATGCGCAATACCTGTCAAGGATCTCGCGTATCTTGTATGCTTCAAGATACACGATCTCTTCGTCGGAGATATGCATAATGACTGTAGTGCCGTGCTCTGCGCGTTCTCCAAGTGTTGTTTCGTATTCTCCCTCCGTATTGCACACCCAATGGATCGCGGAGGAGCCCGTGTAGGATTTTGTGATCAGTTCAACCTTTTCGCTAACCATGAAGGATGAATAAAATCCAAGTCCGAAGTGACCGATGATACCGTTGTTTTTATTGTCTCCCTCGTATTTTTCAACAAATTCCAGAGCACCGGAAAGTGCGATCTGGCAAATATAGCGATCCAGCTCCTCGGCGGTCATACCGATGCCGTTGTCTGAGACGGTAAGGGTCTTGGCATCTTTATCAAGGCTTACCTCTACGCGATAAATTTCGTCGCCGCCATCGTATTTGCCAAGTGAAGAGAGTCGCTTCAGCTTTGTTACCGCGTCGCACGCATTGGAAACGATCTCGCGCAGAAAAATGTCCTTCTCCGAATAGAGCCATTTCTTGATAACGGGGAAAATATGAGCTGTTTCGACGGAAATGCCGCCTTTTTTGTTGATGGTTTCGTTGTTCATTTTTGGGTTCTCCTTGTACGGTTAGTGTGTTTTTATTTGAAGTTGTGATTTGTATTCGTCATGAAAGCTTTTCAAAGCCTCATCACTCGGTTCGGAAATGATCTGATGCTTTTTGGCGAGCATATAAATTTGAAGGCGTTCCTTTTCAGTAGTTGCATGTACTGCTGCGTACCTGGGCTTGGATGTTTCATGCATCGCCGTACGGTGAGTATTTTTTCGTTTTCTCTGCACAGGGATCTTCTCTTTTGTCTGGGCTCCGTAATAGCTTTCGGTTTCGGTCGGCAACCCTTTCTTTTTTAAGCGGAGATTCATATAACCGCTTCCAAGATCAAGTGCCGTAGCAAAGAGCGGAACACCGATGACCATACCGATCAGCCCCCAAACAGCTCCCATAACTGTAATGGCAATCATGACACAAAGCGAGCTGACTCCCGTGTTTTCGCCGAGAATCTTAGGAGCGATGATATTTCCGTCGATTTGCTGGACGATCAGAATACAAAGCAGGAAGGGAATTACCTTGATCGGATCTGTCAGCAGAATGATGACAGCAGAGGGAATGACACCTATAAAGGGACCTATGATCGGGACAATATCCGTAATTCCGACGATCACTGCGATCAGGATGGCATAAGGCACCTGCATGATCGAAATGATGATATACACCAGCACACCGACAATGGTTGAATCGAGGATCTTTCCACGAAAGAAGCCGCCGAAGGAACGATCTGCGATCGTGCATATTCTCGTAATGTGCATGTTTACGGTATCACTGAAAAATGCGGCACGCAGACGCATGATCTGTGCATAGCGACGTTCTTTTGAGTAAAGCAGGTAAACCGAAATGAATATTCCGAAAACGATATCGATAAGGAGGAAGAAGACATTCCCGAGCACAGCAAACGCAGTTGAAATATTCGCATAGGTCAGAAGATTCTGCAAAGCATTTTGAAGATCGAGACTCATGAGGAAATCTGTGATGGTGCGATTGATATCCTCATAAACCAGGGGAGCTATTTGTGTGGAAAAGTTAACGTTGATATAATTGATCAGCTCGTTAACGCTGACCAATGCGTTTTTTAAATAACTTTCATAGCTGTTGAAAAAATCAACGATGCTTCCGATGAGCTGAGGAACGATCAGCATGATCAATGCAACAAAGACCAAAAGAAGAATCAGATAGGTAGCAATGAGAGAAAGCACACGGCGCAGTTTATCCGGGTGCACACTGAAAAACAGCTTGCGTTCGAACATACGGAAGATCGGATTGCACAAATAAGCGATCGCAAGACCGATCAGTACGGGGCGTAGAATATACATGAGATATCCAAGCCATACGTTGATCCGCTCCATATGAAGAATGGTGAAAAGAAAAATGAGGGCAAGAAGGAAGAGCGATATGGAAAGCAATTTTTTTCTTTGTGATATCATGTCAATCCTCCTTGGTCGTTTTTGATGCGAAAAGCTTTTCTTTTAATCCGCAGAAGTGCGAATTTGTATCCGCGCGTATGATTTTTTGCGTTTCACCGACAGTAAAATGCGTTAAAAGCTCGGGAGATGTGCTATTGAAAAGGTGGCGCTTACAGCCTGCCCTATGAACGGAAAAACAAAATCTGTCTATTCCTTTGATATCCGCTTCACGACCGATATCGATCAGTTTTTTTGCCCGAAGCGAGCGGCGCTCAATCTGATTGATAAGCTTATTTGCATTGGCGCGGTTGGTTTGCATCGGGTCAATGATCGGATCGGGGGCGTAGTAGTTATCAACGTCGCTCGGACGTCTCTTCTTCTGTAGCCGTCTTTCTACTACCGAATTCCCATAATCGAGGATCGTGGCAAACAAAGGTACTCCGAGAAGCATGCCGACAAAGCCGAATATGGAGCCCGTTACGCAGATCGCGACAATGACGCACAGAGAACTTACTCCGGTGTTGTTCCCGAGAATTTTAGGGCTGATAATATTGCTTTCTATCTGGAAAATGATAAAAACAATCACAAAAAAGGGAAGAAGCTTTGTATGATCCGTTAAAAGAACGAGGAGGGTAGCAGGGACTGCTCCGATAATGAAACCGATATACGGAATGATGTTGATGACGGCAATGAAGGATGCGAGGATGATCGCGTAAGGAATGTTGAATAAAAGAAAGAGCACGTAAAGAAGGGTTCCTACGATGAGAGCATCCACAAGTCTTCCTTCAAAAAACTTTCCAAAGAGATTGTCAATGGTCGTGCAAAGTCTTGTAATTCCTTTGTTGGTTTTGTCACTGAACATCGCGTTGCGGAATTTCATGACTTGTGCATATCTCTTTTCCTTTGAACTCAAAAGATAAAGAGAGATGAATAAAGCAAAAATAACGTCGGCAATTCCGGAGAACAGTGTTCCCGCCGCGGAGAGGAGAAATCCAATGTCGATCTGTGCCAGATATCCGTTTAGAATCTTATAAAGTCCGTCCGAAAATTGGGTGCCGTCTATAGGAGAGAAGAAATCTCCTTTGCCAACCGTGTTCTGAAAAAAGCTGTTCAACCAGCCAAGAAGAGTGTTGATTCCCGAAACCGCTGCGTTGATATGCGTGTTGTATTCTCCTATAAATCCAATGATCGCGCTGATCAACTGCGGAATGATCAAGAGGAGAAGAAACATAATAAGCAGAATAAAGGAGAGGTAGGTGCACAAAAGAGCAATTGCCCGACGAAGCGGAGACGGGTAGATTTTTGAAAAGACCTTCCTCTCAAAAAAACGAAAAAACGGATTGAGAATATAAGCGAATGCCAGTCCCAGTAAAACAGGGCTGAAAAGACCTATGATCGACATCAGCCATTGGCTCAGCTCAAAGTAGTAGGAAATCAAAATCAAAGCAAAAAAAACCACGGCATACCAAACTGTGGCAGACATTACTTTTTGGCTGAGTGTTTTTTTGTTTTCCTGAAGCATTCTTGAATCCCTCCTTGGGAGATGTAAGCATATATAATTAATTTTATACTATCTTTATCCTCAAGTCAATAGCTTTTTTATATTTTTAAATTTATTTTGGAGAAATGTTGCAAAAGCTTCAAATTTGTGCTACAATGTAAGGGAATTTTTGCGGAGGTGCGATATGAGGATTGAAAAGGCGAATGCAAAGATCAACGTATATCTGGATGTTGTCTCAAAGCGCGACAACGGGTATCACAATATTGTCAGTATTATGCATACCGTTTCTCTTTGTGACCTTGTTTCAATCGGCTTTTTGCCGGGATCGGAAACGTCCATCTCCTTAAGCTCTGAAGGAATCTCCGATATGCCGACGGATGCCAAGAATCTTGCCTGGCGCGCCGCAAGCAGCTTTTTGCGAGAGACAGGGCTCTCGGGGCGCGTGAGCATTCACATTGAAAAAAATATTCCCATGGCAGCGGGGCTTGCGGGTGGCAGCGCCGATGCTGCTGCGGTATTGCGCGGCATGAACACGCTTTGCGGTAATTTGCTATCCGTTGAGGCACTTTGCGCGCTTGGTACTACGCTTGGTGCAGATGTTCCTTTTTGCATTCGCGGAGGAAGTGCACTTGTGACGGGAATCGGTGACGAAATGGCGGATGCAGCTTGTATGCCGATGTCGGATATTGTGATTGCATGCATGGGTGACGGTGTTTCTACTCCGTGGGCTTACGGTGCACTTGACGAAAAATACAGTCATTTTTCGATTCCGCATTCAACAACTGCCCAAAGCGATAAGATTTTGCACGCATGGGAAGACGGAGATGCAACTGTTGCTTTTGATCACTTTTTCAATATTTTTGAGCAGGTCGTTCCCTCAAAGCAACCCTACGTTGAGAGGATCAAGCGGGAAATGTATGCGTGTGGGGCGCTTAAGGCAATGATGAGCGGCAGCGGTCCTTCCGTATTTGGTATTTTTTCGTCGAAAGAGGCGGCTGTCCTGGCGCAGGAAAAATTAGAGGCAATGGGCGCCCGTGCATTTGTATGTACCCCGACAAAAGCGTATTGAATGAAGCATTTGTTGCTGGTTTTTGAGTTTTGTTCATAAACAGTTCATACCGTTGGTGTATAATGAAGCATCAGTAAGTTTACGTAGGCTTTGCCTGAAAGGAAAACGTTTTGGAAAAAGAAAAAAAAATAACAGCTTGCCGCAGAAAGACCTCTATCGGCGGGCAGGCTCTGATCGAAGGGATCATGATGCGAGGCCCGAAGATGACGGCTATGGCGGTCAGAAACACCAAGGGCGAGATCGTGATCGAGGAGTTTGAAACCAAGGGGGCTAAGCGTCCTGCCATCTGCCGCTGGCCGATCATCCGCGGCATTTTCGGATATATTGACAGTATGTCGTTGGGCTACAAATGCTTGATGCGTTCTGCCGAAATTTCCGGACTTGAGGATCTTGTTGAAGAAAAGCCCAAAAAAGAGAAAAAGAAGAAAAAAAGCGTAGAGGCAGAGCCTGTCTCCGCAGAGGAAACGGTCGTGCATACCGAAACCGCGGCAGAGCCTTCGGACACCAAGCAGGAGGAAGAAAAGCTTCCCGCTTGGGTCATGACGCTTACCATGGTGATCAGCGTTGTTCTTGGTGTTGCATTGGCACTTGGACTTTTCATTTTCTTACCTTCGTTTTTGTTCGATCTTGCCGCTCGTTATATCGGATTTTTGCAGGGGCATAACACCATTGTCAATTCCTTGATCAAATCTGCCTTTGAAGGTGTGTTGCGTATTCTGCTTCTTGTAGGGTATATGGGAGCTATCGCGTTGATGAAGGATATACGCCGTACGTTCATGTTTCACGGCGCTGAGCATAAGACTATCTTTTGCTATGAGGCTGGGCTGGAGTTGACCGTGGAAAACGTGCGCGCTCAGCGACGTTTTCATCCGAGATGCGGAACCTCGTTTTTGATTTTGATGGTTCTGGTAAGTATTTTTGTCTCCTTCTTTATTGACCCTATCTCTATTGCATTCACAGGGAACGTGCTTCCCACGGTGTTTCGTGTTCTTGTAAAGCTTGTTCTGATACCTGTCATTGTTGGTCTTGGATACGAATTGATCAAATTCGCAGGACGGCACGACAATATAATTACCCGTGCGATCTCTTTGCCCGGAGTTTGGCTTCAGCATATTACGGTTTTTGAACCGACAGACGATATGATTGAGTGTGCGATCACCGCTGTAAAAAGAGTGATTCCGAACGATGATAGTGACAATTGGTAATAAGAGGTGATTTTTGTGGATATAATCAAAGCACAGGCGGTGAGTGCGGTTGAGGAATTGATACAAACGGCTGCGCTTTCGGAAGGACAGATTCTGGTGATCGGATGTTCCTCTTCTGAGATCGTGGGGGAGACCATAGGTCGCGGATCGAGCCTTGAAACGGCACAAGCGATTTTCAAGGCCGTATATCCGATCTTGAAGGGGAAGGGAATCTATCTTGCAGCGCAATGCTGTGAGCATCTTAATCGCGCCTTGATCATTGAGAGAGAATGTGCAGAAAAATACGGTCTTGAGGAGGTAGCGGTCGTTCCTCAACCTAAGGCGGGCGGATCCTTTGCAACCTCTGCTTGGCTTGGCTTCCAATCTCCCGTTGCGGTTGAGCATATCCGCGCTCACGCCGGGTTGGATATCGGCGGTACACTGATCGGAATGCATCTGCGTGATGTTGCAGTCCCTGTGCGACTCTCCGTTGCAAGGATCGGAAACGCCAATCTTCTTTGTGCGCGTACCCGCCCCAAATATATCGGAGGAATCCGTGCAAGGTACGAATAATTTTCTTTTGTGTGAATGAAGCGCTGCTTTTTGGTTCTATTTTACACAATCCTTTAAAAAAATGCAGAGAATTCTATTGACAATTCATGGTATTTTGTGATATAATTGTCATTGAGAGTTCGATTTCCGCTTTTTGCGGTGTACATAATTATAGAAGGGGGCCACAGAATCAATGGAGATTGCTATCATTGCACACGACTTAAAGAAAGAATTGATGACTCAGTTCTGCATCGCGTATTGCGGAATCCTCAGCAAGCACAATTTATGTGCCACGAGTATTACCGCAAAATATATTTCCGAAGCAACCGGACTTGAGATCGAACGCCTCATGGCAGGTATGCAAGGAGGAAAACAGCAGATTGCCTCGCGCATTTCCTGCAACGAAATTGACGTTCTTTTGTACTTTAAGGATACAAGACCGGATGCGAAAACAGACGAGGTAGAGACAGAGCTTTTGCGTCTGTGCGATCTTTATAACGTTCCGGTAGCTACCAATATTGCTACCGCCGAGGTCATTGTTACCGCACTTGATCGCGGAGATCTGGATTGGAGAGAGATCATCAACCCGCGTTCGGCTTATAATATGAAGTTGAAAGCGAAGGCTGCTGCAGAATAAGCGTGCAACAGCCACGAATAAGACATGCTTTGTAATGCGATGTGTTTCAGAGAACGGATCGTTTCCTTACGGATTCGCTGTGAGATCCCAACGCAGGCTTACAAGGTACCACTTATTCCTAACAATCGAACACAATGAAGTGAAACGTCCGGGTGGAACCGTGCGGAATATTCCACACCCCGAACAGACCCCATTAAAATTGGGTCTGCGGGGTGTGATTTTTATTGTTTAATATTCATCTTATGAAAGAGAGGTTTTTAGGTATGAAAATTAAAATGAACGGTGTTGAGCGGGAATATGACGCTCCGCTTACCGTGTATGACGCAGCTCGCGATATGGAGCTGGTTACAAGGGCAGTGATCGGTGCCGAGATCAACGGCAAGACTGTTGCCTTGACCGAGGAACTGACGACTGATACAGAGGTTCGTCTTCTCACCTTTGAGGATCCCGCCGGTAAGCATCTTTTCCGCCATACGGCAGCGCACGTTCTTGCACAGGCAGTCAAACGTCTCTATCCCTCTGCCAAACTCACGATCGGTCCTGCTGTTGAAAATGGCTACTATTACGATATCGATTCCGAGGTTGCATTTTCTCCCGAGGCATTGAAGGCGATTGAAGCCGAGATGAAAAAGATCGTAAAGGAAAATCTTAAGATCGAAAGATTCGAGCTTCCCAGAGAGGAAGCAATTGCACTGATGACCGAAAAGGACGAGCCGTACAAGGTGCAGCTTATTAACGAGCTTCCCGCAGACGCTGTTATCAGCTTCTACCGTCAAGGTGAATTTACAGATCTGTGCGCCGGTCCTCATCTTTTCAGCACGGGTGCTGTGAAAGCCTTTAAGCTTACACAGTGCACCGGTGCGTATTGGAAGGGGGATCAAAACAATAAAATGCTTCAGCGCATTTACGGAATCGCTTTTCCCTCAAAGGAAGAATTAAACGCTTACGTTTTGCAGCAGGAGGAGGCGCTGAAGCGCGACCATAATAAGCTTGGACGTGACTTGGAACTCTTTACAACGGTCGATGTAATCGGACAAGGTCTCCCTGTAATGCTTCCCAAGGGGGCACGCGTCATTCAGCTTCTCCAGAGATGGATCGAGGACGAGGAGCAAAAACGCGGCTATCTTCTTACAAAAACGCCCTTGATGGCAAAGAGAGAGCTTTATAAGATCTCAGGGCATTGGGATCATTATCTTGACGGCATGTTCGTTTTAGGAGATCCTCATGACGAAACCAAAGAGTGCTTTGCTCTGCGCCCCATGACCTGCCCCTTCCAATATCAAGTATTCTTGAACAAAAAGCGCTCTTACAGAGATCTTCCTATGCGTCTTGGTGAGACCTCCACACTTTTCAGAAACGAAGATTCGGGTGAAATGCACGGCTTGATCCGCGTGCGTCAGTTCACGATCTCCGAGGGCCATCTGATACTTCGTCCCGATCAGCTTGCAGAGGAGTTCAAGGGGTGTCTTGAGCTTGCTATGTACTCTCTTGAAACGTTGGGATTGAAGGAGGACTGCTCCTTCCGCTTCTCTCAGTGGGATCCTGCGCGCACCGATAAGTACGAGGGAACACCCGAACAGTGGAACGAGGCGCAGGGGGTTATGAAGAAGCTGCTCGATGAGAACGGTATCAACTATACCATCGGAATCGACGAGGCTGCCTTCTACGGGCCTAAGCTGGATATTCAGATCAAGAACGTTTTCGGTAAAGAGGATACACTTGTAACCATCCAAATCGATATGCTTCTTGCAAAGAAGTTTGGCATGGAATACGTGGATTCCAATAACCAGATGGTAACACCTTATATTATTCACCGCACCTCTATGGGGTGCTACGAAAGAACACTTGCACTTTTGATAGAAAAGTATGCAGGTGCGTTCCCAATGTGGTTGGCTCCCGAGCAGATCAGAATTCTGCCCATTGGAGATGAGCATATTGCATATGCAAAGGCAGTGCAAAATAAGCTTTCTTCTGTCGGACTGCGCGTAGAGTTGGATGATTCCTCCAACACGATCGGATATAAGATCCGCAACACCCAGCTGCAAAAGGTACCTTACATGCTGGTCATCGGCGCAAAGGAGATGGAAGAGGGAACCGTTGCGGTGCGCAATCGCGCGGGACAAACGGTCACCATGCCTGTGGATACGTTCCTTGCAGAAGCGCTTGTTGAGGTCGCCGAAAAGAGAAGATAAGTCACTGTCCAAAATCGACTGAGCATTATAAAACCGGGGGGTGTCTCAATTTGAGACACCCCTCATATTTTTGTCATTCTTTTCATAAGTTGTTCCGAGGTGATGTTTTATGAAAAAAACACTACGCATACCGATGGCAATCATTTTAGCCGTCCTTCTTCTGATGGGTAACGTTATACCGGGCTTTGCGGAAACACTCCCCATCTCCGCGGCAGAGGAGACGGGAACTCAAAAGGAGACTTCCATATTCGGAATAGAGGAGGGAAGCTTGAACCTTCCTTGTAAAAGTGCCGTTCTGATGGAGGAAAAAACAGGGACGATTCTCTATCTTCAAAATGCGGATGAAGCTTTGCCGCCGGCTTCGGTGACAAAGATCATGACGCTTTTGCTGATCATGGAGGCGGTCGATGCCGGAACCGTTCATTTGGACAGCACAGTCACCGTTTCTGCAAACGCCGCTTCCATGGGAGGGTCGCAGGTGTTTTTGAAGGAAGGAGAAC
>SVSZ01000049.1 GCA_015064025.1 Oscillospiraceae bacterium
CTTGATGATTCTTTCGGGCTCAACGATCATATCGATGATTCCCTTTTCAATGTAAATGGGGCTCTGCTCAACCACAGGCTCGAGAGACTCCAGAACCTCGCTGACGGTCTGGTGGAACTCAAGCTCACCGGGATTACGCTTTTTAACGTCCTCCAATACCTTTAACAAATACTCGTTTTTAATGCTCATTGTATGTATTTCCTCCTTGTGAAGCTCTCTTTTGCAGGATTTTCGCCGTGAAATTGCATTTTCTTCTCACTTTTTCGCCAAAATTACGCAAAATCCACTTCTTTTACCCAATAATTATAATACACGGATTGCACGTTGTCAACTGTTTTTTTGCAAAAAAATTCATGCGGAAATATTTTTTTACACACGCACCAGATAGACAAGCACGTCCCGCATCTTCTCAAGTGCCGCTGTGGGAATGAATTCATGCAGGCTATGGAAATTCTCACCGCCTGTGGAAAGATTGGGACACGGCAAGCCCATAAAGGAAAGGCGTGCACCGTCGGTCCCCCCTCGGATGGGTCGGACAAGCGGTTCTGCCCCTACGGATTCCATGGCAGCCCTTGCGTTTTCGATCAGCTCCATGCACGGCTCGATCTTCTCACGCATATTATAATAGCTGTCCTTCAGGGTCAACTCGAAGCTTCCGCTTCCCCACTTCTCATCAAGATATGCGCAAAGGCGCACAAGAAATGCCTTTCTTGCTTCAAATTTTTCCCTGTCGTGGTCACGCACGATCATAGAGATACGGGTTTCGTTCTCGTCCCCCTTAATGTCCGTCACGTGATAAAAGCCTTCATAGCCTTCGGTGTGCGCGGGGGTCTCGGCAGGGGGGAGCATCGCGATCAGCTCATTTGCCATCAAAACGGAGTTCTTCATCCTTCCCTTCGCGCTGCCGGGATGAATGTTGAGTCCCTTGACAAGGATGCGTGCCGATGCCGCGTTGAAGTTCTCATATTCGATCTCACCAAGCGTTCCGCCGTCCACCGTATATGCAACGGGGGCTTCAAATCCCTCGACGCAGAAATGATCCGCGCCGCGTCCGATCTCCTCGTCGGGCGTGAAGGCAACGCATACGGCTCTGTGTGAGATCTCGGGGTGCGCGACCAGATACGCACAAGCGGAAACGATCTCCGCAACGCCCGCTTTATCGTCCGCGCCCAACAGCGTGTTACCGTCGGTAAGGACGAGCGTCTCACCCACGTAGCGCTCAAGCACAGGATAGACCGCGGGATCCAGCCGCTCGCCGTTTTCCAGCGTCAATACGCCACCCGTGTACTCCACGGTGCGAGGACGTACGTCCTTGCCGCTCACTGCGGGAGAGGTATCCATGTGTGCGATCAAGCCAAGCGCGTCCAGTGTCTCGCAGTCCTTTGTTGCGGGAAGCTTGCCGTAAACGTATCCGCATTCGTCCACACGCACGTCCGCAAGACCTATCTCACGCAGCTCCCCTGCAAGCATTTCGGCAAAGTTTTTTTGCGTTGGCGTGCTGGGCACGCTCTCGCTCTCCTCATCCGAGGTCGTCTCAAATTTTACATAGCGCAAAAAGCGTTCAAGTACGTTCATTCTGTCCTCCGTCAAAAAGCCCAGTTCCCGTTTTCAAAGATGCGGATCCGCTCTCCCGTACGCGTCACCGCCACGATCGAAAGATCCGGCGTTCCGATCATGAAATCAACGTGGATCATCGAATCGTTGATGCCCTTCTGATGGCACTCCTCCATCGTATAGCGATCGTAATCGCGAAGCGTATTGGTAAAGCCGAAGCCAAGTGCCAGATGACACGCCGCGTTCTCGTCAAAGAGTGTATTGTAGAAAAGGATACCCGAATTGGAAATGGGACTGTTGTCGGGAACCAGCGCGCACTCACCGAGATACGAGGCGCCCTCGTCCATTGCGATCATTTCCCGAAGAAGCGCCTCGCCGCGCTCTGCGTGCGCTTCGACGACCTTACCCTCTTCAAAGCGAAGCCAAAATCCGTCGATCACCTCGCCTCTGTAGGAAAGCGGCTTCGATGCATGCACAACGCCCGTTGCAAGCCCGCGCTTGGGAGAAATGAAGACCTCCTCGGACGGAATGTTGGGGTTGAAGATCACACCTCTTCCCTCGGTCGCCTCATCGCCGCCCATAAAAAGCGCATCCTCGATCATACCGACAGTGAGATCCGTTCCGTTGGATGCCTTGTACTCCAGGCGATCAATGCCGAGAGAATTGAGATAGTCGCAACGGCTTGCAAGGTTTTTGTTATGCGCATCCCATGCCGCAATGGGATCCTCTCCGTCCGCGCGGGAGGTATAAAGGATCGCCTCCCAAAGCTTTTCCACCGCACGGTTCTTCTTCTCGTTCGGGAAGACCTTTTTTGCCCATTCAACACCGGGAACGGCGGCAATACACCACTGATGCTTATTTTCCATGGCATCGCGGTAGGGCTTACGCACCTTATATCTTGCCTGCGAAGCCTTTGACATTTTCGCTTGATCGACGCCCTTGAGCCCGTCGGGATCGTCCGATTCCAGCCAGATGGTAACGGGCAGAGTTTCGCTCTCGTGCTTATATTTCGCCTCCTCCCATTCCTCCGTTGCCGAAAGAGCCCTCAGGCTTGCCCTCTTCTGTGTGATCCGCGTCACGCCCAGATCACTCCACTCCACGCGCACGTATCTTGCGCCGCACTTGTAGCACTCCTCCGTAAGCATACGGACAAATTCGGGTTGATCCAAGGACGCGCGAATGATGACGTCCTGACCCTTTTGTACGTTGCCTCCCTTTTGCGCAATCAGCTTTGCGTAGCTTCTCAATACCGATTTTTTCATACGCTACCTCCTATATCCGTTTTATTTTGCCGCGCGCAAAATATCCAGCGCACGCGCGGGAATCCGTCCCAGCGCATCGGGACCCACGTTCAAAAGATAATTGATGCCAAGAGAGTTCAAGTGCTCTCTGATCTCTCGGATACGGTCTGCACTCTTCCAGTTGTGGTCATAGAAGGAAAAGCCCCACGTATCGTTCAAGGTCGCCGCTGTCTCGTAAAGCCCGAGCTTTGAGGGCTTAAATCCGTTGATGGAATTATAGTCCACTGCCCCTGTCGCCGCATCCATCTGTTCGGGAATCTCGTTGTCGCCGAGAGAGACGTAATCGTATCTGCCGTTGCCAAGACGGGAATTGATCAGACAGTCAGGCTGCAGCTCCTTGACGGTGTGATAGATAAGATCGCTCTGCTCCTCGGTAAGCGTCATGGGAACGTCGAACCAGGCAAGACTGATCTTGCCGTAATTCGTCATGATCTCCTTGATCTGCGGAAGGATCTTCTTTTCAAAGCAGATAGAAAAATCCTTTTTGGATCGATCGGGATAGTCCCAGGAGTTGTCCCAGGAAACGCCGTCGCAATGCGTAAAGCTTTGGTATCCGCCGCCGTGCTCCTCGTGCCAGTCAAGGTCCTGGGAATAATAGATACCGAAGTGAAGCCCCGCACGGTCACATGCCGCCTTGAGCTCCCCAACCACGTCACGGCCAAAGGGCGTCGCATCCACAACGTTGAAGGCATCGACCTTTGAATGATACAGAGCAAAGCCATCGTGATGCTTGGTGGTGACCACCAGATACTTCATACCGCATTCCACGGCGGTGGAAACGATCTCATCCGCGTCAAAGAACACGGGGTTGAATGCCTTTGTCAGCTTTTCGTATTCCTTTACGGGAATGGCTTTATTGGATTGGATCCATTCCGCATACTTTTCCGAGATTCGCTCTCCCTTCCATTCCCCACCAAGCAGAGAATACAGTCCCCAGTGGATCATCATTCCGTATTTTGCATCCTTAAACCACTGATATTCCATCATGTTTCCTCACTTTTTTCGTTTTTATGCAAGAATCGCACCAACAGGTATATTTTGTCAAATGCCAAAACTTTTTTACATTATACCAAAAAAAGCAAAGCAAGTCAACCGTCAGAGAAGAGATCGTCAAAAAAACATCCGATCACTGCAAAAAAATTACACGGAAGCACAAAAATATCGCGTTTGATATTGACTTTCCCAAAACAACGTGCTATAATATTACAGTAAACTACGCTTGGAGGTAACTATCATGAAGCATATCGAGACCATTGAAACTCGCAACCTTTGCGAAAGCGCGAAGAACGGCGGCTGCGGCGAATGCCAGACCTCTTGCCAGTCCGCTTGCAAGACCAGCTGCGGCATCGCAAATCAGCAGTGCGAGAACAGCAACAAGTAATTGTTGCCGTCAGCAGAAAATACATGCTTAGGAATGCCGCCGACCATGGCGGCATTTCCTATTGCACTTTACCAAAGGAGTAAATTATGGTACATCAATATAAGCTTGGCGGCTACAACATCGTCCTTGATTCCTGCTCGGGCTCGATCCATGCAGTGGACGAGGTCGCGTATGACATCATCGCGCTGTTCGACAAAAAGGGAAAGGACGAGATCCTTTCCGAGATCAAGGAAAAATATAAGGCACGAGAGGATGTCACGCAAGCGGACGTTGAGGAATGCTATGAGCAGGTGCTCTCCCTGAAGGAGAACGGCAAGCTCTTTGCCCCCGACACCTTCCGCGACATGGCGGGAACGCTCAAGGAAAAAACCTCCGGCGTGATCAAGGCGCTTTGCCTCCACGTTGCGCACACCTGTAATCTCAACTGCGCCTACTGCTTTGCAAGTCAAGGGAAATATCACGGTGAACGAGCGCTTATGAGCTTTGAGGTCGGCAAGCGCGCCCTCGACTTCCTTATTGAAAATTCCGGAAATCGCCGCAACCTTGAGGTTGACTTCTTCGGCGGTGAGCCCTTGATGAACTTCGACGTTGTCAAGAAGCTTGTCGCGTACGCGAGAAGCATTGAAAAGGAAAAGGGAAAGAATTTCCGTTTTACGCTGACCACCAACGGGCTTCTGATCGACGACGACGTGATCGATTTTGCCAACCGCGAGTGCGCCAACGTCGTGCTGAGCCTTGACGGAAGACAAGAGATCCACGACCGCTACCGTGTGGACTATGCGGGCAACGGAAGCTGGGAGCGCATCGTCCCCAAGTTTCAAAAGCTTGTCGAAGCACGCGGCGGCAAAAACTATTATATGCGCGGCACCTTTACACACCGCAACCCCGATTTTCTCAAGGACATTCAAACCATGCTGGAGCTTGGCTTTAACGAGCTGAGCATGGAGCCCGTCGTCACCGCTCCCGGAGATGAATCCGAATTGACGCAAGAGGATCTTCCCATCGTGCTTGAGCAGTACGAAAAGCTTGCGGAGCTGATGCTGGAGAGACGTCGCGCGGGCAAGCCCTTTACCTTCTATCACTATATGATCGATCTGACGGGCGGTCCCTGCATTTACAAGCGCATCTCCGGTTGCGGCTCGGGAACGGAATACATGGCAGTTACCCCCACGGGTGAGCTCTACCCCTGTCACCAGTTTGTCGGTGAGGAAGCCTTCAAGTTAGGCGATATCTGGAACGGTGTCACCAATACGCAAAGGCAGTGTGAATTTGCCGCTTGCAACGTTTACGCCCGTCCCGACTGTGCAGATTGTTGGGCAAAGCTTTACTGCTCCGGCGGGTGTGCAGCCAACGCCTACCATTCCACGGGAAGTGTTACGGGCGTATACAAGTACGGCTGCGAGCTCTTCCGCAAGCGCATGGAATGCGCCATCATGGTTGAAGTCGCGCGTACCCTTGAGGGCAAAAAATGAACACGCCGATCTGTGATTTTGTAAAAGCGTATCAGCAAAAAGCCCCCCTTCGTATGCACATGCCCGGACACAAGGGGCGCGGCGAGAGCGGTATGGAGGCTCTTGACATTACAGAGGTGCAAGGAGCCGACAGTCTTTATGCCCCCGAAGGGATCATCCTTGAGAGTGAGGAAAACGCAAGCCGACTCTTCGGTTGCAAGACCTATTATTCCACAGAGGGCTCTTCTCAGTGCATTCGCGCCATGCTGATGCTCCTCTCTCTTTACGCACGCGCCACCTCCCGTCACACACACATTCTCGCAGCAAAAAATGCGCACAAGACACTCCTTGGTGCCGCGGCACTTCTTGATATCACGGTCGATTGGCTTCCCTCAACGGATGCCGACTCTTATCTCAATGCCGAGATCAGCCCCACGCGTCTGGACGCGTATCTGCGAGCACAGGAAACAAAACCGACGGCACTTTACGTGACCTCGCCCGACTACCTCGGAAATCTTTGCGATATTGAAGGGATAGCGCGTGTCTGCCACCGTCATGCGATCTTATTGCTTGTAGACAATGCACACGGCGCATACTTTAAATTTCTCCCGACCTCACAGCACCCGATCGACCTTGGAGCCGATCTCGTCTGCGATTCGGCACACAAGACGCTCCCCGTTCTGACGGGCGGTGCCTATCTGCATCTCTCCCCAACGCTTCCAAGCTTTTTTGAGGAGCACGCGAGAGAAGCGCTTTCGCTATTTGGCTCTACAAGCCCCTCCTATCTGATCCTGCAATCTCTGGACGCGGCAAATCCCGTTCTTGAAAAGGAATTTTCCATGTCCTTGGAAGATTTCCTTCCGCGCGCCGCGTGGCTCTGGCACAAACTGCGCAAAGCAGGCTATGCACTTCTCTCGGACGAGCCGCTCAAGCTCACTCTGAAAGCAAAGCACTACGGATATCGCGGTGATGAGCTTGCAGAGCTCCTTCGACGCGAAGGGATCGAATGTGAATTCGCAGATCCCGATTTCACAGTGCTCATGCTCTCCCCCTTCCTCTCGTTGGAGGAGCTCGAGCGTCTGGAGCGAACGCTTTGCGACATTCCCAAGCGTCCCGCGATCACGGAATGTCCGCCGCAGCTTCTCCCTGCACGCCGCGTGCTTTCTCTCCATGAAGCATTTTTCTCCCCGAGTGAGGAGATCAGCGTGGGCGAAGCGGCAGGCAGGATCTGCGCCTCCCCCTGCGTTTCATGTCCTCCCGCCGTACCGATCGTGCTCTCGGGCGAGGAGATCAATGAAAGCGCTGTCTCCGCCTTTTCCTATTATGGGATCAAAACCTGCCGCGTGATAAAAAAATAAGGCAGTGAAAGCCTTGAGTGCCTTTCCCTACGAACCTATGAAAATGTAAACATTTTCTTGTTTTCTTGAAAAAGGAAACAGGCACGTGGTATACTGAATACATCCACAAACCAAACTATGGATCGGAGAATATTTATGAACGCTCTTCAATTTTTGAAAAAGTGGCTGTGCGGCGCATGCGTGTGGTTTACAGCCGTATCGCTTACGATGCTCCTTATCGGGATCATCTTTCTTCCCGGCATGGATTATATCGCCTCGCTCTCCTATCTTTTGTTCTTCCCGTTTGCGCTCTGCATGTCCGCGGCGGGAATGCTGACGGAAGCACAAAAGCTCGCAAAGGGGCTTCGCTCGCTTCTTCACTATCTGATCACGCTGGTCTCCTTTGTACTCTTTCTTTATCTCCCCTCGGGTGTTACCGCAACACTTCCCTTCCTTCTTTTCTTCTTCCTCCTTCTGTCTATGATCTATTGGATCGTCTTCGGCGTTTTACATATGCTCCGCATACGTCGCGGAAGCACCAAACACTCTTAAGAAGGAAGAAAACATGAGAATATGCTCCCCAAAAAAGAGAATATTTGCCTTATTGACGGCACCGTTCATTCTTTTCAACGCCTCTGCTTTTGCAGTAGACATCCAAGGAATGGACGGTGCCGCCTTTTATGCACACACAACGGAATCCGTTCCCGTGATTGATGAGGTATATCTTTCCGATACGGTTTTTTTCGGCGAATCCACCACCGCGCATCTTTCACGCTCGGGTGGGATCCTTGACACCCCCTTATTGCGCCGATGTGTATGGAGGGATCAAAGCGGTACAAGAATGCTTGATCGCCGTATTCTTACCTCCCTTGTGGATTATACCGACAGAGAGGGCGTCACACGCTCGCTGTCATTTGAAGAAGCGCTTCTTTGCGAGCGCCCCTCCCGTCTTGTTCTTTCCTTTGGGCTGAACGGAATCCTGTTTTTTCAAAAAAACACGGACGCATTTTTGCGTGACTACGAGCGGCTGATCCTTCGCATTCAAGAGCTTTCTCCCGAAACACACATTCTCATTCAATCCGTGTATCCCGTAAGGCGCGCCGAAAGCTTTGGATGTGATGCCGCAACGCTCAACTCCTATATAACCGCGCTGAATAAATGCCTGCGCGATTTTTCCAAAACGACGGACGGCGTATCCTTTTTGGACACAGCCTCCGTATTGCGGGATGAAAGCGGCTATCTGAAAAAAAATTACGACGCAGGCGACGGGATCCACTTAAGCAATGATGCCTACCGTGAGATCCTTCGCTTCCTTTGCTTGGATGAAAACAGAATTTAAAAAGAGGAACCCTTTATGAAAAAAACGATATTGCTCTTCTGTGCCCTTCTTGCGTGTCTCCCACTCCTGCTTTCCTGTGCCGCCACGCACGAATACAGAGATGACCTTGAGGTCAGAGAGCTTTACTCACTGTCCGAGAGATCTGACGGTGCTTATCTGGTCGACAACTCGGGATTTTTGGAGGACTACTTTGCACTCCCCGATTACGTCACAGAGCATGCGATCCTTTATCGAAGGGAAACCGATTCCCTTGACGAGATCGGCTTTTTCCACGTCACAGAAGGAAATGCCGAAAAGCTTAAGAGAATGATCGAAGAAGAGTATCTTTCCGCAGCATACGAAAAGAACCGCGATTTTTACGATTCCTATATGCCGAGGGAAACGCCAAAGCTTGCCAACGCCGAGGTAAGGATATTTGGAAACTACGTGGTTTATGCAGTGCTGTCGGATACGGACAAAGCGGAGCTGTTCCGCAGCATGAAATACGCACTTCGGACAACAAAAAACACCGCCTCAAATCGCTGATTTGAGGCGGTGTTTTTGTTGAATTATTCCACAACGGGAGTCGTATAATTGATGGCCGCAGCCCCTGTCAGATAGGTGTTTCTGCTGCCGATCTCAATCTTACCCCAGGCTTCCTCGTCAGCACCGTAGTTCACTGTGAGAATCCTGGTACACTGGAGGAACGCACCCTCACCGATGCTTGTAACCGATGCGGGAACGGTAACGGTGGTAAGGTTTGCGCACTTGGAAAATGCGAACGCAGAGACCGTCGTAACGCCCTCGGGAATGACGATGGCGGTAAGTCCGTCGTTGTTTTCAAACGCTTCTTCGCCAATCACCGTCACGGAGCCGTCTGCGGGGATCACGGAGGTCTTGCAACCGAGAACCAGCGTCTTGGACTCCTTTTCGATAAGGCAGTTGCCTGCAGCAACGTATACCGTATTTCCGTCCGCAACGGTGATCTCCGTCAGTGCGGGGGTGTTGACAAATGCGGCAACACCGATCACCGTCAGGGTTGCGGGAAGGTTCAGCTTCTCAAGCACTCGGCAGGAAGCAAACGCGCCTGCACCGATCTCGGTAATGCCCTCGGCCAAGGTCAGTGTCTTAAGTGCCGCACAATTGGTAAACGCATTCTCACCGATTGCGGTCACAGTTGCGGGAAGTGTGATCTCGGTCAACGCAACGGCACTCTCAAAGACGGAGGCGCCGATCTCGGTAAGCCCTGCGGACAGTGTGACGGTAGCAAGCTTCTTACAGCCGTAGAAGGTACGGTCGCAAAGAACGGTAAGCTTTTCGGGAATAGTGATCGCAGTAAGAGCCTCGCATCCCTCAAAAGCAGATACGCCAACCGTCTCAAGCGCCGCGGAAAGCGTAACGGTAGCAAGCTTCGTACAACCGAAGAAGGCGTTCTCGCCAAGCGAGACCACGGTTGCGGGAAGCTCAACCGACGTAATGGCAACACAATTTTCAAACGCAGACTTCTCCACCGTAGCAAGTGCCGCGGGAAGGGTCAGCGCGGAAAGCTTCGCGCAGTCCGCAAAGGCTCTCTCACCGATCACGGTAACAGAGGCGGGAATCACCGCAGTCGTAAGCTCGATTCCTTCAAATGCGGAGGGAGCGATCGCGATCACGGAGTCATCCGTAGGAAGAACGGAGTTCTTGCAGCCTGCGATCAAGGTCTTGCTTGCGATCTCGATCAAGCAATTTTCAAGCACCGCATATGCCTTATTATCCTCGGAGACAGCAAACGACTTGATATCCTCACAGCCGGCAAATACGCCGACACCAATGCTTTCGACGGTCGCGGGAAGTGTGATCTCTTTGATCACAGAGCATGCCGCAAACGCGCCGTCACCGATGGAGAGAAGTCCTTCGGGAAGTGCGTTGACAAGCACCTCGGTCTCTTCCTCAACGGCGGGAAGCGTAATATCTGCAAGCGCTGCGCAATCTGCAAACGCGCGGGTTCCGATGTACTTCAGTGTTGCGGGCAATTCAATGCTCTTCAAAGTCGAAGCACCCTCAAACGCAGAGTCTGCAATACCGACGGTGCCATCATTGAGGATATCCTCCTCAGCACCCACCTTGCAGCCAACGACCCAGGTATCTACGTAGAACGCACCCTGCATCGTCTTCTGAATCAAATCGTTACTACCCGTGAAAGCATCCTTGCAAATGCGGGAAACGCTTTCGGGGATCGTAAGAGTACCCAGAGCCGTGCAGTTGGAAAACGCATTGCTGCCGATCGTCAGGACACCTTCGTTCAGTGTCACGGTAGACAAAAGCTCACAGCCGTCAAACGCACCTGCGGGGATCTCCGTAACCTTTGCGGGGATCTCGATCTCGCTGAGTGCCTCACAGCCCTTGAACGCATTCTCACCGATGGTGGTAAGTGTTGCGGGAAGCGTGATGCTTTCTACGGTCTTGTGTCCCTCAAAAAGAGACGGTGCAAGAGCGACAACGCCTTCGGGAATCGCATAGGAGGTCTTTTCCTTGTCCTTCAGCGCGGTAAGGGTAATATTCCCTTGGTCGTCCGTTTCACGCTCAAATGCCTCAATGTCATTCTCGGGCTCCTCGTCCACCACGGGAGGCGCGGTCGTCACCGTTGATTCCGGTGCCGTGGATTCAGTAACGGGGGCAGTGGTGGTCACGGTCTCCCCGCTGGTACTGATCTCCTCCACCAGCGGCTCGGTCGCACATGCAACCAAGGAGAGGAGAAGAAGAAGTGCGAGAAGTGTTGATACAATACGCAGTTTCATAAAAAGCTCCTTTCAAGTTTGTATATATACGTTATGCAAACAATGACTTTTTTCGGGATCAATCGTTCCCATAGGCACCGGTGAGTGCCCCGTTGCCCGTGCCAAGCTCGATCTTCTTCCACGAGGCAGAATCACCGCCGTAGGATACACTTATCAAGGCAGTGCAGTTATAGAACGCGCCCTCACCGATCGACGTAACGCTTGCGGGAAGCGTTATGCTTTTAAGGGCCTTGCAATTTCCGAGAGCATAATCTTTGATCGATACAACGCCCACGGGGATCGCGACGGATTTAAGAGACGCACACTCAAAGAAGGTGTATTCACCGATGGAAGAGATCCCTTCGGGAAGGGTCACCGCAGCAAGTGCCTTGCAGCGTGAAAAAGCATACGTGCCGATATATTTTACGCTGCCGGGAATCGTAACCTCTGTCATTTTTTCGCATCCCGCAAAAACAGAATCTGCAATTCCGACGGTACCGTTACGCAAAGTAGCCTTTGTAACCTCCTCGGTGCAATCGATCGCCCACGCGCCGACGTAGGATACACTTCCTTCCGTTTCGATCAGCTTGTCACATCCGTTGAAAGCGCCTAAGCCGATCGATCTGACGTCCGTCGGAATCTCAATTTTCTCAAGCTGAGTACAGTCGAGGAAGGTGGCACTGCCAATGGCAGTAACCCCCGCAGGGATCTTGCAGAAAACGATTTCCTTATCCTTGACTGCCGTGAGGGTGATGCCCCCTTGACTGTCTGTGATGTATTCAAAATCCTCCAAAGCAGTAGCGGAAGGGCCCTCAGGCTCTTCTTCGCCTTCCTCTGCCGCGGACGATTCCGTATCCGAAGCCGTATCCGAGACAGTCTCCGAGCCTTTTGTATCCTGCGGTTCCCCTTCCTCTTCCCCACACGCAGAAAGCGGAAGAAGGAGCAGCATAGCCAATACTGCGGCAAAAATCCGTATTTTCATAAACACTCCTTTTCGACGTTTTTCACGCACAAGCGCCGAGCAAAATACCGTCCACTTCATTATAACACTGTTTTTCGTATTTTGCAAGAGTGTTTTTTTACATTTTGCACAATTTTATTGCATTCAGACTCAGATCTCTGCGTATTATGCGTCAAACTCGTCGGTCGTTTTCCAAGTGACGTGAGGGCATGCATCCTCGATCGCAAAGCCAAAATCATTCGGTCTTGCCCAACGGATGGCATTTGTGATGATCCTCTGTACGCAAGGGTGATAGTATGCACGGCAGGACTCATGTCCCGGCTGGAAGTAGAACACCTTGCCTGCACCGCGATAGAAGGTCGCACCCGAGCGCATGATATGTCCGTCCTCAAACCAACCGCCAAAGATCAGCTCATCCGGCTGAGGGATAAAGAAGGGCTCACTGTAAAGCTCCTCCAACTCCAGAAGGAAATGATCGGGGATCCCTGCCGCGATCTCATGCGCGGGAAGCATGTTCCATATGATCTCCTTCTGATCTCTTCCCCAGGAAAGATTGCCGTTGGTACCGAGGATCGCCGCAAAAGGCTTGGATTTGTGCGCGGAGTGAAGGGGGATAAATCCCATCTTGCCCGTAAAAACTCTTTTGCGGATCTTTTCCACCAGCGCGTCACTGACCTCTCGGTGAGCCATATGCCCCCACCAAAGAAGCACATCGGTATCCTCAAGAAGCGCATCGGGAAGCCCCTGGTCGGGATCGTCCAGACAAGCCGTACGGACGTTCATATCCTCATTGGCATCCAAAAAGCCCTTGATAAAGGCATGGATCCCGTCGGGATAGAGTGCCTTGACTGCATCCTCCGTCTTTTCATGACGGAATTCATTCCAAATCGTTACGTTGATTTTTTTCATTTTGTTTCCTCCCGCATCACGCGCTCCAAAAAAGCGGATGTTTTTTTATTATTTCATTATTTCAATTCAACGACCGTCACACCGCCGTCGCCCTCTCCATAGGTTCCCAGGCGAAAGCTTGCTACACGTCGGTCATGCTTCAGGTGCTGCCAGAGTGCATTTTTAAGTGCACCCGTTCCTTTTCCGTGGATCAGACGCACGTGTGTAAAATTGGCAAGCACCGCGGCGTCCAGATATTTATCCACCTCAAGCCACCCCTCGTCCCCGAGAAGTCCGCGAAGATCGATCTCATCACGAAAATCTCTGTTGACCTTGGCGTGAAAATCCGAGGCGGGCTTTTTTTGCTTACCGCTGATAACATGGGGCTTTTCCTCGATCAGCTGAAGATTGGAAATCTTCGTGCGCGTCTTAAGGATCCCCGCTTGCACAAGAACCGAGCCCGATTTATCGGGGGTCTCCAAAAGCACCCCCTCCTTGTCGATGTTCACGATATATACGCGGTCACCGCACTTAAGGTCTCGCGGAAGCACGTATTTCTCATCGCTCTTCTTCTCCTCAACGGGATTGATCGCATCATCACTTTCGCGAATCGTTTTTCGCACGGCACGCCGTGCGTTCTCCAGCTCCTCGGCAAGGCGTCCCGCCTCCTCGGCGCGCTTTGCCTTCTCCAATTGTGCAAACACAAACTCGCTGGAAAGCCGCGCACTGTCAAGCATCTCCTTGGCCTTCTTCTTATCCGCGGCGATCTGACGCTCCGTTTCAAAAAATCGGCTCTTGATCTCCTTTTCCGCATCGGCACGCATACGCTCATACTGTGCCTTGAGCTCCATCGCCTCATCACGGGTACGCTCCGCCTCAAGACGCGTCGCCTCCAATTGCTCGATCACCTCTTCGAAACGGGTGTGATCGCTGTTCAGATACGCCCGGGCTCTGGCAATGACCTCCTCGCATAGTCCTAATTTTTGAGAGATCGCAAAGGCATTGGATTTCCCGGGAGTTCCTATGATCAGACGGTACGTGGGCTTGAGTGTTGAAACGTCAAATTCACAGGAGGCATTCTGCACTCCCTCCGTATCCAGCGCAAAGGTCTTCAGCTCCGTATAGTGCGTGGTCGCAAGGCAGACAGCTCCTGCCGCGCGCACCTCTTCGATCACGGCAACCGCCAGCGCGGCGCCCTCCACCGGATCCGTTCCCGCACCCAATTCATCGAAAAGGCACAAGGATCCGCTGTCAACTTCCCCCAACACTCTTACTATGTTTACCATATGCGAGGAAAAGGTGGAAAGCGACTGCTCGATGCTCTGCTCATCCCCGATATCGACAAGCACCTTGTCAAAAACACAAATCTCCGATTCCGCATCCGCAGGTATATGCAGTCCCGATTGCGTCATCAGTGCAAAAAGTCCCACCGTCTTAAGGGTCACGGTCTTTCCTCCCGTGTTGGGACCTGTGATGATGAGCGTATCATATTCCTCTCCCACGCGAATGTCGGTGGGAACGACGCGATCTGCGGGGATCAGCGGGTGTCTTGCACGCTTGAGAGAGACCGTTTTGCGTCCCGAGATCCTCGGCTCCACCGCGCGCATTCTGAGGGAAAGCTCGGCACAGGAAAAATAAAATGCCAGCTGTGTGATATTGTAATAGTCAAGTCGCAACGATTCTGCGGCGGCGCTCACCTCGGAGGAGAGCTCAAACAGGATCCGCTCGATCTCGTGCTCCTCCTTGGACTGAAGCATACGAAGCTCGTTGTTCGCATCCACCACTGCCATCGGCTCAACAAAAATGGTCGCTCCCGAGGAGGAGGTGTCGTGGATCAGTCCCTTCATTTCGTTCTTACACTCCGCCTTGACGGGAAGCACGTATCTGCCCCCGCGAAGCGTAACGATGTTTTCCTGAAGGATCCTTGCGTAAGATCCGCTGATATAGTGCTGCAGGGTCTCCTTGATACGATTGTTCGTATCGCGGATCTTTCGGCGGATATCCGCAAGCTCACGGCTTGCCTCGTCCGCAATCATATCCTCCGAAAGGATCGAGCGAAAGATCCTGTCCTCAAGATGCCTGTTTGGAAGCAATCGGAGGAATAATTCATCAAGGCTTGTATCAAAGGGCTTGTTGACCTTGCCGTATTCCAGTATGGTACGGGCAGAGCGAAGCAGCCTCCCTACCTCTAAAAGCTCCCGCGTTGAGAGCATCGCGCCCTTGCATGCGCGCTCGCACGCTTCTCCGACGTCGGATACGTTCCCGAAGGACGGCATTCCCTTGACGTCCGCAAGCCGTCGCGCGTCACTCGTCCGCCGCAAGCGGCGAAGCACCTCCGTCATGTCTCCCGAGGGAACCAGGCGCAACGCCAGAGACCGCGAGCCCTCCGTGGGGGCGCAATCGGCAAGAAGTGCACGGATTTTGTCAAATTCAAGAGTGGTACACGTTTTCTCGGTAAAATTCACTGAATTGCGTCTTCTCCTTTCAAGAGTATTTTATGTTGGCAGCTCCAGCGTACTGTGATAATATTCCAACGTCTTAAAGCCCCTTCCGAGGTGGGAAAGAATATACGTTTCCGCTACCCGACCAAACATTTCCAGCTCCTCCGCGTCCGAAAACGCGAAGGAAAACAAACGCCCCGCGGGTGACGAGAGGCAATAGCGCATGGCGGCAAGCACCGAAGACGTCAAGGGACAAAGGATCTCCTCTCCCCGCTCCTCCTCGGAGTGCTGCCCGACGCCTCCGTGCCGTAAACAATCCTCGCACAAAAGAGCACCGTTCATAACGTGAAGATAAAATCCGTCCTCGCCGCCCTTGCCGCAATGCTCACAGGTATCAAGCTCCGGCGTATATCCCGAAATTGCCGCGACGCGCAGTTCAAACGCCCCCTTGATCAACGCAAGAGGATACTTTCCGTCCGTCGCAATGGCATAAAAGGAATTGAGAAGCAGACGCAGCAGATCCTCCGCCTCCTCCCCCTCGTCGGAAAGCTCACAGACAAGGTCGCACAAATAGTATGCAAGAGCCACCGTCTCAAGGCTTTTCCCGATGCCGTAAAAGCTTGTGAGCACCGAGCCCCCCTTGAGAATATTGGTGTTGACCTTTCGGTAATATTCGTAGTTGCAATAGGTAAAGGGCTGACTGATGGGAAGCTGTTCTCCCTTGAGAGATCGACTCCCCTTCGAAAGCAAGGTGATTCGTCCCTCCTTTGCAGTCAGGATCGACAAATAGCGATCGTTCGTGCCGTAGTCGCTTGTGCGAACCACAACACCGTCAATACTGTTGTATTTCACAGTCTGCCCCTTTCAAAATCATTCCTCCGTATAGCCAAAGTCCAGAATACCGCGTTGACTTTCCCGCCAGTTCTCCTTGACCTTGACCCAAAGATTGAGATACACCTGCGTATCCAGAAGCCGTTCCATGTCCTCGCGCGCATAGCTTCCGATCCGCTTGAGTGTCTCACCGTTCTTCCCTACAAGGATTCCCTTATGCGATGCCTTCTCACAAAAGATCTCGGCACGGATCCGCACAAGCGTTTCCTCCT
>SVSZ01000050.1 GCA_015064025.1 Oscillospiraceae bacterium
GGGTGCCATGCTTCAGTATCACCCCTTTTATAAGGACACCGTGTATTATAACGTGTGCGAGAACGGACGCTTTATGACGGTGACGCACAATTTCAGAACGGGTGAGAAAAAATATACCGATCGCGCCACCGCCTGTGTTTCCCCCGACGGTAAGTGGGGCTTGGCGGTCAATTTCGGACGCATTTATGACTTTCGTCCGGGCTACGGATATGCGGGCTTTGAGGATGTGGGCAAGGACGTCAAGGCGCCCGCGGATGACGGTGTGTATCTTGTAGATATGGAGAGCGGAAAATCAAAGCTGCTTTGCTCTTACGCGGATATTGCTCCTGTCTCGGGCTTTGATACGAGGAGCGCAAAGATTCTTGTCAATCATATCACCTTCAATACGACCTCCGACCGCTTCGTGATGCTGGTGCGCAACTTTATGACCGAGGAGGCGCCCTATTGGCTGACGTCAATGATGATCGGGGATCTTGAAGGAAAGGTACATACGGTTCTGGAGAAAACCTACGTGTCGCATTATTTCTGGATCTCCCCCGATCGGATCCTTGCACATTGCACGGTGGAGGGCGAGAAAAAAAGCATGTACAGCATCTCCGTTACGGACGGAAGCACCGTGGAATACGACATGCCCTATTTCTATGGGAACTACAATCCCGATATTCATTGCAACACCTCTCCCGACGGTGCGTATATCATTGGAGACGGATATCCCATCGACGGATATCGCTATTTGATGGCATATAACGTTTCCACGGGGGAGAGCCGCGAGCTTTTCCGCGTGAAGACCGAAACGCCGAACGGGCTTGTGGACATACGGTGTGACCTGCATGCAAGATTTGTTTGGAACGGAACGCATATCAGCTTTGATACGGTGCACAACGGTCGGCGCGAGATCGCGTTGATCTCTGCCGACGTTTTGAATTTTTGAACGGAACTCAATCAAAATAAAAAAAGAGAGGAATGTAAGTATGGAAGGAAAAAAACTGCAAGAGGCTTATGAGTATATGGAGGAACCGCGCCACAAGAATCTCAGAGATGCAATGAAGCAGACGCTTGCATACGATCCCAAAAAGGATTATGCTTCGTGGAAGAAAGAACTGCGGCAGAAGTTCATGGAGCTTTCGGGCTTGGATATGATCGAAGCGGCGGCAGAGTGTGAGGCGAAGCTTGAAATTGAGTATACGGAGAAAAGGGAAGGCTACACCGAAACCCGCTTTACCTTTCAAAGTGAAGAGGGCTACCGCGTGCCCTGCTTCCTTTTGATCCCCGAGGGGGAAAAGGAAAAATACCCCGTCGCGATCACTCTGCAGGGACACTCCACGGGCTTTCACAATTCCGTGGGGCAAATGAAATACCCATGTGACCTTGATTATCATCCGCGCGGACAGTTTGGTGTGCAAGCGGTCAAGCGTGGCTTTGCGACGCTTTGCATCGAGCAACGCGGTATGGGCGAGCGTCAACCGCGTGCGACTGAGGCAGCTTGTTACCGCTCCTGCACGTATACGGCAATGCAGGCGCTTCAGATGGGACGGACGATCCTGGCAGAGCGCGTATGGGACGTTCACAAGGCGATCGACCTGCTCTCCAAGGCCTTTCCCGTGTGTGACACGGACAAGGTGCTTATCACGGGTAACTCGGGGGGAGGAACAGCATCCTTCTATTCCGCATGCTATGACGAGCGGATCAAGCTTTGCGCTCCCAGCTGCGCCTTCTGTCCTTACGGTCCTTCGATCCTTGATATGTACCATTGCAGCTGCAACTACATTCCGAGCGCTTACCGCTATTTCGATATGCAGGATCTGGCGGCACTGATCGCTCCGAGACACCTTTCCGTGATCTCGGGCGTCAAGGATAATATTTTCCCGATCACAGGTGTACGGGAAGGATATGCGACCGTTGAGGAAATTTACAAAAAAGAGGGAGCGTCGGATGCATGCAGTCTGACCGTGACCCCGAGAGAGCATTGGTGGTGTGAGGATATCGTCTGGGGCGAGATCGCGCGTGTCACCGAAAAGCTCGGTTGGTAAGGAGATGCGTATGAGCTATATCGATCATGATTTTTTGTTAAAAAACGAAACGTCACGGACGCTGTATCATACCTATGCAGAGGATACTCCGATCTTTGATTATCACTGCCATCTGCCCGAGAGGCAGATCCTTGAAAATCGCCCCTTCTCGGATATTTTTGAGATCTGGTTGGCGGGAGATCACTATAAGTGGCGCCTGATGCGGAACTTTGGAGTGAATGAGGAATATATTACGGGCAGTCGCTCGAATAAAGAAAAATTCCTTGCCTACTGCAAGGCACTTGGAACGGCGTTCGGCAATCCTCTCTATCACTGGTCGCAGGTGGAGCTGAGTGAGTTTTTCGGATGCGAGCTTGAGATCAATGAGAAAAACGCGGAGAAGATCTGGGAGGAGTGCAATGCATATATTCGCACGCATAGCGTTACTCCGCAATCCTTGATCGAGGCATCAAACGTCCGTCATCTCTATACAACGAACGAGGTCTTTGACGATATGAGTGTGTTCGAGCGCATTAAGGAAAAGGGATATCGCTTTACGGTCAGCCCTGCCTTCCGCGCGGATAAGATCATGAATATCGACGCGCCTGCGTACCGTGAGTATCTTGCCAAGCTTGAGGCATTGACGCATCCGATACATACGGTAAAGGATCTGGAAGAGGCGCTGGAAGCGCGCTTGCAGGCATTCCTCGCAGTTGGGGCGCGCGCCAGTGACATAGCACTTGAGCGTGTGCTTCCCGTCACGTGCGCTGAGGACGCGGAAAAGGTGCTTCTCTGTGTTCTTGAAGGAAATCGTCCCACGCCCGCGCAGACCGAGACCTTCAAGGGCTATCTTACTTATTACTTAATGAAGCTCTATGCAAAATACAACGTTGCCACCGAGCTTCACGTCGGCGCGATGCGAAACAACAACTCCGTAATGCTTTCCCGCTTGGGGCTTGACACGGGCTTTGACAGCATCTCGGATACCGACAGCATTACGTGGATGTCACGCCTGTTTGACCGTCTTAACAGTGAGGGAATGCTTCCTAAGACCATCGTGTTTAATCTCAATCCGAAGATGAACACCGAGATCATGACGCTCATCGGTTGCTTCCAGGGGAGCGAGGTGCGCGGGAAGATGCAATACGGCCCCGCGTGGTGGTTCCTCGATAACAAGGTCGGTATGGAGCAGCATTTGCGTGATCTGACGGCCACGGGGCATATTGGCGCGTTTGTCGGCATGCTGACCGACAGTCGATCTCTCCTGTCTTATCCCAGACACCACTATTTCCGTCGCATTCTCTGCTCGTATTTCGGCGAGATGATGGAGGCGGGAGAGATGACTTCCGATATGGAAACGGTCGGTGCTGTGGTGCGTGATATTTCTTACTACAACTCTGTAAATTATTTTGGGATGGAAGCGTGAAGGAGAAGCATATGAAATTCGGAGCATGTATCAATTACGAAAAAGCGTTGAATTCTTATCCTGTCGAAACACAGTTTGTAGAGATTGCGGCATGGGATTTTGTCAACATTGAAAAGGAAAAGCTCGACAGGTTGAAAAAGGCAGTCGAGGACGGAAGCTTTACGACCTACAGCTCGAACGGGCTCTTTCCGCGGGATCTTCGTCTGACGGGAGACGTTGATTGGAATGCTGTACGCGAATACTGCAACAAAACCTTTTATCGCATGGCAGAATTGAAGGTTTCCGTGCTGGTCTTCGGGTCGGGAAAGGCAAAGCACGTGCCCGACGGGTTTCCGCGCGAGAAGGCTTGGGAGCAGCTTTACGAGCTCGCTGATCTGATGGCGGATATCGCAAAGCCGCTTGGACAGACGGTTGTCGTGGAGCCCCTTCGTTATGAAGAGGTGAACATTGTCAACACCTTCTCCGAGGGGGCAGAGTATTGCCGTCGGGTCAACAGAGACAACTTCAAGCTGCTTGTGGATTTCTATCATTTCGATGCAAACGGAGAGGACTTCTCAACGATCGTGGAAAACAAGGATCTACTTTACCACACGCACATTGCAACCCCCGTCAACCGTACACGTCCCACCACGGCTGCGGAGTGGGAATTTTTTGAGGATTGCATCAAAAAGCTCAAGAGCATCGGATATGACAAAGCTCTCAGCTTTGAAGGCGGTGCGCACGAAACCGAGCAGTTTAACGAAATGCTCTCACGGATGAAAAAGATTTACGCATCTCTTGGCTGAAAAAGAAAGAACGGAGATCCGCGTTTTGCGGATCTCCGTTCTTTCTTTTTATATTATTTTCCGATCTTATCCCAAAGGATCTCGGGGAAGGTTGCGAAAATAGAGATCTTGTTGCCTTGATCATCCTCATAAGCGTAATTCTGATAATCCTTCAGATTTGCATTGCGGAAGTAGGCGGGGATGTAGAAGGTCGCTTCTACATCGGTCAACTGATCGGAAACAAGGACTGCGTCCTTATTGAAGACAACGGGGATCACAGGCATATCCTTAAGAAGCTGCTTCTCTGCTGCCTTCAAAAGTGTTACCTTTTGATCTGCCCACTTTGAGCTGTCGGTCGTGGGAGCGATTCCGTAGTTGTCGTAAATTGCCTTTACAGCATCGTAAACAGCCTGGAATTCTGCCTTCGTCTTGTAGATGCCGCCGAGGAAGGAAGAATCGTCACGGCTGAGGCTTGCAAAATAGGGGATGTAATAGACAGCCTCGATCAAGTTGTTGTAGGTCTTGCTGTCGTAGCCTGTGCGATGGGGAACCAAAGCATAATCGGTGGAATCCATATCAACGGGCATACCGGAGAATGCCTTTGCATAGCATGCGAGCATTGCGAAGGAGTCTGCGGAATAAGAGACTGCATCTGCAAGGATCACCTCGAAATCGGATCTCTGAAGTGCCTCGGTGAACTGGTCGTCACATACGTCCTCGGGAGCAGAACCGATCAGTTTGAGAATGTCGTTGTTGCGGATCGTGGTAACCTCTTTAACAGTTACGTTAAAGCCGAGTCCGTCGGGACCCCAAGCCTTTTGAACTGCCTTTGCGACAGCTACGTTTTCCTTGTCGTACTTTGCAACGGTAATGGAGAAGCTGTAGTCGGATGCCTTGATCTTGGCATCGGAAAGAAGCTTTTTGGCTGCAGTCATATCCGCAGAGGTTGTAAGAATAGCCTCTGCCTCGTCGCGGAACTCTGCGGACTTCTTCTTTTTATAGGATGTGATGACGCCGTTGGGAACCAGACCCGTTGCGGCATCCGCATACACCAGCATGGAAGCGATCGCCTCGCGGTCGATGGCACGGGAGAGCGCCTCGCGCACGCTCTTGTTCTTGAAGAGTGCCGTACCCTTTGCACCGTTATCGATCAGAGCATTCTGGTTCATGTAGAATACAAGGGTCGAAAGAGAATCTCTCGTTTCTGCCGCTTCAAGATCGGATGCATAGGTCTCGTTGCCTCTGAGGGCGTAGGGAATATCGCCGATGTAGAAGATCTTACCTGCCTTGTAATCTTCAATGACCTCTTCCTCTGTCTTTGTGCAATCCACAAGGATTCTGTAGTTTTTCACGGAGGCCTTGAGAGGATCGCGCGCATCGTCACGGTAGTAGTAACGGTTACGCTCCAGAACAAAGCACTCAAGCTTCTGCTCGTAAGCGCCTACTTCGCCGGTCGAGGTAAGGTTGCCCTTGCCGTCGAATACGTACTTATCTGTGGTATCGTAGGTTTCAGCCTCTGTGGTTCTGGCATAAACTGTTTTTCCGAGCTTGTAAGCACCGCTGGTACGGATGGTAGCGCTCTTCTTTGCCCAGTCGGTATCCTTTGCAACCACACTCTCGGAAAGAGGTGCGGTGACAACGCTTGTCAGATTCAGGAAGAACTGATCGTAATTGACGGGACCCTCAAAGGTGATCTTGAGCACCTTGCTCTCCAGTGCTTCAAGACCGAGGTCGTCGATGCTGGCGTCCCCCTGCTTGACGGCACGTGCGTTCTTAATATCGAAAAGGAGGGACGCCGCCTCATAGTTGGAGTTGACGTTCAAAAGACGCTTCCATGCGTAGATGACGTCGTCTGCAGTGATGGCAGAGCCGTCGCTCCAACGGGTCTCGTTCAGAGTGATTTCCAAAGCGTACTCGTTGTCATCCTTGTTCTCGATCTTCTTATAATCCTTTACCAAGGATTTCTTGACTTCGCCATCTTCGGTCATCGTGAACAGAGTATCGTACATCAAGCTGACGACGTTGAAGGTGCTGCTGTTATAATATGCATTGACAGGATCGAAGTCGTAGATCTCGTCCGTCAGATACATAGTGATGTATGCTCCGGGATCGCTGTCATCGCCTTCGTCGGCGCAGGAAGCGAGGACGGGAACCAACATCAATACGCACAGCAGAAGAGCAAAGATACGTTTTAACATGGCGGAAAACCTCCTCAAAATAGATATAATCAGGATCGGGCAGTAATGCACGATTATATACTCTATCATTATAAACTATTTTCTATTGGATTTCAATAGATTCCCAAATTTTTTGATGTATATTTTGTTAATTTTTTTACCAAATTAGTGGTAAGATCCAGAAAAGGGAGGAGGAGATGCCGTGAAGGATTACACAAGGAGTGATCTGGCGTGTGAGAGCATGAGCCAAAGGAAGCTCGGTTTGGAGAGCGGTGTGAAGAGCACGGAGGAAACAAGGGGGACGTTTCACATTCTTCGTGCCGAGATTCTGACCAAAGAGGCGGCAGAGCATCTTGGGCGCGGGATCGGTACGTACGTTACCGTCGAGTGCGGACGGCTGGACCGCCTCTCCCATGACGAGCGCACACAGCTCGTTTCTCTTCTTGCCTGTGAGATACGTATGATGGGAGAGCAGTTGACGGGAAGGCGTGCCGACGGGGAGTTTGACGTTTTTGTGGCAGGACTCGGGAACGAGGAGCTGACTGCGGATGCGATAGGCCCCAAAACCGTACAGGGGTTGACCGCCACACGACATCTCAGAGCACACGAGGGAGAATTTTACCGTGCGCTGGGCTGTGCCTCCCTTTCTGCACTGGCACCGGGAGTTTTGGGACAGACGGGAATCGAGACGCTTGAGATCGTGCGGGGCGCCGTTCGGTACGTTCGCCCCGATCTTGTTCTTGTGATCGATGCACTGGCATCGAGAAGCTGTGCAAGGCTTGCATCCACCGTACAGATCTCAAGTGAGGGGATACTTCCGGGGGCAGGAGTAGGAAATCACCGTGCCGCCATCAATCGGGATACGTTGGGGACTCCCGTGATTGCCATTGGCGTGCCTACCGTTGTCAATTCCGCAACGCTTGTGTACGATGCGCTCAACCGTGCGGGGATCAAGAATCACTCTCCCGAGCTTTTGCGTGTTTTAGAGGAGGGCGAGGCGTTTTTCGTTTCTCCCAGAGAGTGCGATCTGATTTCCCAAAAGGTAGGTGCGCTTCTTTCGGACGCGATCAAATCAGCGTTTACGGAGGGACTCTCAGACGTTTTGATGTAATATTTTCGTACCTGTCCGCATAGGATGAAAATGTCGAAGACGGAACGTAAAAGAAAGGAAGGTACAGACATGGAAAAGCATCCTGTCAAGCGGGATTTTGTGAGTGCGGGTGAGTCGGTTTCTCTTTCGGAGTATTACCGAAAAAGAAAACGCTTTTTTGCCGTGTTTCTGATCTGTGCCGCCATGCTCGTCGCAGGCTTTGCCGTAAGCTACGCATGGGGGGAGGGTGGCAGTGCGTGGAAAGACAGAGACGGTGCGCCTCCTGAAACGGGGAGTGAAGAAAACGGCACGACGGAACCCGCCCCGTCGGACAGAACGGAGGATACGGGGGCTTTGAGCGAATCGGCTTTGTCCACGGAAAGTGAAGGAGAGGCTGTGCCCGATGATCCGACGGCGGGAACTCCGATCTTATCCATGACGCTTTCCTCTCCTCACGGAGAGACCTATATAAATAATGAAAGCATTCAAGCCTACGACTATCGGGCACTTCTTGAGGCGGACGTTTCGTGTGAGATCGGCGAGGCGCCGCTCGTACTGATCCTTCATACACACACGAGTGAAGGATATGCAAAGGAGGGAAGTGCGCTGATCGAGGGAATACTTGGAGAGGTTACATATACGAAGGATCCTGCGCAAAGCGTACTGAGCGTCGGTGAGGTGCTTTGTCATACACTTAAGGAAAACGGGATCTCGGCGATCCATTGCAGGACCGTTCACGATGCCGAAGGCTTGAAGGGCGCGTATGCCACTGCCGCGGAGAGCGTGCGCTTTTTCCTGTCGCACTATCCGTCCATTATGTACGTGATCGATCTGCACCGTGACGCGATCCTCACCTCAGAAGGAGAATACGTCCGCGCCGTGACATATGCGAACGGTGAGGCGCTGGCACAGGTGATGGCAGTGGTGGGAAGCGACGGAAACGGAACGAAGCATGAGAGATGGAAAGAAAGCCTTGCTCTCGCGGAGCAGCTGTGCCGCAGCCTGAATGCGGACGTTCCGACGCTTTGCCGTCCGACAGTCCTTCGAAATGCTTCCTACAATCAAGAGCTGTCGCCGTACTCTCTGCTTCTGGAGATCGGTACGGGAGGAAATTCCGTGGAGGAAGCCAAGCGAAGCGCGGTTCTTGTCGGAAAGGCTCTTGCCACACTGATTCGCGGAAGATAACAAAGATAACAAATCCGGCAGACATCGTAGCGTCTGCCGGATTTGTTATCTTTTATTATGAAGCTTCAGTGTCGTCTTAAACAAAGAAACTCAAGGCCTATCAGGAGGGAACCGAGGAGAAATCCCATACCAAGCCCCAGTGCGCCGACCTCGATTGCACCGATCACACCGATGAGCGCTATGAGAAGAATGGCTACGGAAAAGGCGCGCCAGATGCGACGTGCAGTGCTTCCCGTGAGCGCTGCGATGCATGCAAGGAGCATAGCAAGAATTGTATCCGCACGTCTCTTCCACGTGGGAACGGGTGCAGCGTCTCCTAAAAGATATGCTCTGAAAATATCATTATTGGAAATAGAATGTTCCTGTTTATTGTAATATGCGTTCATTTTAAACCTCCGAAATTCCGTTATTGGAATTGCTCTGTGACGACATTATAACAGATCTTTCGCGGTTTGTCAATACTTTTTTTCCAAAAAAAGAAAAATATTTTCAAAAAACTATTTACAAGCCCAAAAAAATGTGCTATAATAATGCCGTAATCGGAAAACGGAGGTCGTTATGGAATCTTATTTGGATCGAATCAAGCTTTTAAAAAATGAAAGAAAAATGACGAACGATCAGTTGTCGGAGTTGACGGGCATTCCCTTGGGGACGTTGAGTAAGATCCTGGCGGGGATGAGCGATTCTCCAAAGCTTTCCAATATTGTAGCTATCTGCAGCGCATTGGATTGCTCGGTGGAATATATTGTCAGCGGTACACCCGAGAATACAAACAACTATACTCTTTCCGGTGAGGAGATCTCTATGATCGAGCGCTTTCGCACCCTTGACCGTTACGGGCGGGAGCTTGTGGAAACGGTGATCTCCATGGAGCGTGCACGCGTGGGAGCATCCCTTGACCTTCCCGAGCAAAAGAACGTGGCAGAGCCTGTGCTGCGCGAGGAACGGGAGAGCGCGAGAATTCTGCGCCCGCTTACCTCTCGCGGACGCTACGCAGGGGAGCAGGTGCGTACGGAGAAGCGTTCGATCTTCCTTTACGATCTTCCCGTTTCTGCAGGCGTTGGTGTCTATCTGGATGAGGCATCGGCGGAAAGCATCAGCGTTCCGAATACGGAAAAGACCGCAGAGGCAGATTATGCGTTGCGCATCCGCGGAAACAGTATGGAGCCGAAATATCACGATGGCGACGTATTGCTTGTGAAGACGACGGATGCGGTGGACGTTGGAGAGCTTGGCATCTTCCTTCTGGACGGCTGTGGCTTTTTCAAGGTGTTCGGCGGAGACCGATTGCTTTCCTTGAATCCCGAGTACGGTCCGATCCTTTTGAAGGATTTTTCCGACGTACAGTGTAAGGGACAGGTCGTAGGCAGACTGAAAAGAAAATAATACTAACCGATGGGAGAATGACCGTGCACGAAAATCACAGAGAGCGCATGCGCAACCGTTATTACGTCAGCGGGTTCGATTCCTTTTCCGATCATGAGATCCTGGAGATGATCCTCTATCATTCCATTCCGCGTGGAGATACCAACGAATTGGCACACCGCCTGATCGAGCATTTCGGAGACTTCAATCACGTGATCGAGGCGAAGCCGGACGAGCTCAAAAACGTGAAGGGGATCGGAGAATCCTCGGCAATGCTGATAAAGCTTGTGGAAGCGGCGGTGCGTATATATGCCACCTCCTTTGTGGAGGTTGAAGCGCAATACGATACCGTAAAGAAGATCGCGGATTTTATGTGGCCCCGTTTCTTCGGATTGGATCATGAGCGACTTTATATGCTCATGTTTAACAACAAAATGGGAATGATCGATTGTGTCCCGATTGCGGACGGCACCGTTAGCAGCGCAAGCGTTCAGACCCGTCCCATCATCGAAAAAGCGCTTGGAAAGAAGGCGTCCAGCATTGTTCTGGCGCATAACCATCCGCACGGTATTGCGTTCCCCTCCGACAGTGACGTGGCGTTGACCATGAAGCTGTACGACGGGCTTTCCTTGATGGACATTCCGCTCCTTGAGCATCTTGTGATTGCCGAAAATCGCTTTACGCCGATCATCAAGACAAGATGTGGGATCTCTCAGAAGGTTTCGGGAGATTCCGTCTTGATGGGAGCCAACGGATTTGATGTAGAGCATTTTTATGACGTTGACGAGGAGACCTATCGCTTCGAGCCGATATATAATAAAATCACGGGAGAAAAAGGATAAAAGCAAAAAGGGATCACAGCCGATCTGTGATCCCTTTTTTGTATTTATCCTATGATCGCCGGCTTGCGCTCATGCGATTCCTTGGGGATAGGCGTGAGAAAGCGTTCAAGCCCGTATTTGGCGCTTGTCCCAAGTGCGGATTCGATCCGCAACAGACGGTTGTACTTTGCCACGCGTTCGCTGCGGCAGGGGGCGCCTGTTTTGATCAGTGGGGCGCATACCGCTACGGAAAGATCGGAGATCGTGGTGTCCTCTGTTTCACCGCTTCGGTGAGAGGGGATATAGAGATATCCCGTGTCCCGCGCCCTTCCGATGACGGAAAGCGTTTCGCTGAGTGTCCCGATTTGATTCGGCTTGATCAGAATGGTATTGGCGGCACCTGCCTCGATCCCCTTGCAAAGACGCTTTTCATTGGTGACAAAGAGATCGTCCCCCACGAGCAGCAGTTCCTTGCCGAGTCGCTCCGTCAGAAGCTTCCACCCCTCAAAGTCTCTCTGGTCCAGAGCGTCCTCAATGGAGAAGATCGGGTATTTGCCGGCAAGGGAGACCCAGTTTTCGATGAGAGAAGCACGGGTGTATTGCTTTTTGCGCTTCGGCATGCAATATCCTCCGTCCTCGGTGTACCATTCGCCGGCGGCACAGTCAAGCGCGATCTTAACGCGGTCTGTATCGTATCCGGCTTGCGTGATGGCACGGCAGATCAGCTCCAACGCCTCTTCATCGTGTGTAAGATTCGGTGCGAAGCCACCCTCGTCTCCCACAGTGGAGGCAAAGCCTTCAGCGCGTAATATCTTTCCGAGCGTGTGATAGATCTCACATCCGATGCGAAGCCCCTCGGAAAAAGAGGAGGCTCCCACGGGCGCGATCATAAACTCTTGAATCTCTACGTTGTTGGAGGCATGTGCGCCTCCGTTGAGAATGTTCATCATGGGGACGGGGAGACGGGTTGCCTGCGCCCCTCCGAGATACCTGTACAGCGGCAGATGATACCAATTGGCAGCGGCACGGGAAACCGCAAGGGAAACGGCAAGCAGGGCATTGGCACCCAATCTGCTCTTGTTTTCCGTTCCGTCAAGCTCACAAAGAAGCCGATCGATCTCGGTTTGCTCCGATGCCGAAAGTCCCGAAAGCGCGGGAGAAATGATCTTCGAAACACCTGCGGCGGCGTCCTTGACACCTTTTCCGTGATAGCGTGAAGGATTGGCATCTCGTTTTTCGCACGCCTCGTAAATTCCCGTTGAGGCGCCGGATGGGACGCTTGCAACTCCCACGGTTCCGTCCGTGAGAAAAACGGTTGCTTCAACGGTGGGGTTTCCTCGCGAATCCAGGATCTCGCGGGCACAGCAGCGCAATATTTGAGGTTTGTTCATATCGGGTCATCCTTTCATAATATATAAGTAACCAAACAGAGGAGACTTCGGATAGCGTTTGGTTACTTACAGTATCACCTTTTTGAAAGGAGGGTATGCAATTTTTGCCCTGAAAATAAAATTGCACACCGTGGCTCCGGCGAGGAGGTGTCATAAGATTGACACTTCGCAGGGCGTATGCGGTGTGCATGGGGGGAACCCGGAGAACGATTGCTCGCCGGCAGGTATTATTATACATCATTTCCCGCGTTTTGTAAATAATCAATAGTGACGAAAATTAGCAAAAAAATTTGTGGAAAAGCATATGAGTTAGAATTTTCCATGGAATTCGGTTCCTTTTTTTGGTTATATTTTCAATGGACATGAATGTCGTAGTTTTTTGCGGACGGTCGAAAAATGTTTTTTTCGGAATTCCTATTTACAAAGCGGTCGGATTATGGTAGAATATGGGTACTGAAAATACAAGGATCACAGCCAATGAAGTTAACCTATCGCTCCACAATGCTCGCTTGCTATAACGGGTATATCACGCAGGCAATCTCCATCAATCTCGCCCCTCTCCTTTATCTGACCTTTCAAAAGGAGTTTGGGCTTTCCGTGGGAGAGCTGAGCGCCTTGATCGCATTTAATTTTTTCACACAGCTTTCGATCGACGTGATCGCATCCCGCTTTGCGCATCGCATGAATCTCCGCTTCTTTACCGTGCTTGCGCACGTCCTGGTGGTCGTGGGACTTGCGGGACTTTCCGTCTTTCCGTTGATCCTTCCTCCTTACGTGGGGCTTTTGCTTGCGGTGGGACTGTTGGGACTTGGCGGGGGATTTACGGAGGTTTTGATCAGCCCTCTGCTTGAAGCTTGCCCGACGGAAGGAAAATCCGGCAACATGAGTCTTTTGCATTCTTTTTATTGCTGGGGACAGGCGGCGATCGTTCTTTTTTCGGGGGTGTATTTTTATTTCTTTGATATCGAAATTTCCTGGCGCTACCTGCCTTTTTTGTGGGCGATCGTTCCGCTGGCGGGTGCTGTTGCGTTCATGCTTGTTCCCATATATAAGCTACCCGGAGACAGTGGGGAGAAGTCCTTGGGAGCCGATGCGCTTTTCCGCAAGCCGCTCTTTTTTCTCTTCCTTTTAATGATGCTCTGCGCGGGGGCGGGAGAAATGACGATGAGTCAGTGGTCCAGCGCCTTTGCCGAGTCCGCTCTGCACGTTCCCAAGGCGGTGGGAGATCTTTTGGGACCGTGTATGTTTGCCTTGATGATGGGCTTCTCGCGGGCGTTTTACGGAAAATTCAGCGATCGTCTGAACCTGCACCGCCTGATGCTGATTGGGTGTGTGGGATGTGCCGCTTCCTATCTTTTTGCTGCGTTTGCACCGCATCCCGCCGTAGCTCTCTTCGGGTGTGCTCTGTGCGGTCTGAGTGTCGGTATTTTCTGGCCCGGGATCCTGAGCCGCGCGGCGAGCGCCTTTCCTTTTGGGGGGATCTCCATGTTTGCGATCCTTGCCATGGCAGGAGATCTCGGGTGCCTTGCAGGTCCCAGTATCGCGGGAGGAATTGCCGACCTTCTGGGGGGAGATCTGAAGTGGGCGTTTTGCTTTGCCGCGGTATTTCCCGTTGCATGTTTTGCGGCACTTTTACTATATAACGGAAAGAGGAATTGATAAAAATGACGAAAATGATTTTTGTGCGTCATGGGCAGAGCGTTGCGAATCTTGAACGTGCTTTTGCGGGACACGTCGATACGGTTCTGACAGAGCTTGGAAAGCAGCAGGCGGAGCGTACCGCTCTTTTTCTCAAGGATTATCCGATCGATAAGATCTATGCAAGTGATCTGACAAGAGCCATGCAGACGGCGGTGCCGACCGCAAAAATGCACGGGCTCGGTATCGTTCCCGACGAGGCGCTTCGCGAGATCTACGCAGGCGCGTGGGAGGCTCTTCCTTACGAGACTCTTATGCGCGATTTTTCGGAAAGCTACACCACGTGGCGAACCGATTGCGGGCGCGCACATCCCGATGGGGGAGAGAGCGTTGTCGCGCTTTCCGAACGGATCTATCGCGAGGTGGACCGTATCGCCGCGGAAAATGAGGGGAAGTGCGTTGCTGTCTTTTCACACGCGACTCCCATACGCCTTTTGCGCGCACGTTGGGAAGGGTATGCCCCCGAGGAGCTTGCCCGTGTGGCGTTTTGTGCCAATGCGTCTGTCTCTGTGGTGGATTACATGGAGGACGGTAGCTACCGTGTGCACCTGTGCGGGTATGACGCGCACCAGGGGGAATACTCCACGGGCCTTGCCAAGGGGATCGTTTGACTTTTTTGAAATAAAACAGAATAGGCTTGTTCTAAATATTTGTGACCTCCCATATATTGTATCAACGCGATATACGGGAGGTTTTATCATGCCGGAGCATTCAATTTACAAGGACATTGCCGAGCGGACAGGCGGAGATATTTACGTTGGAGTCGTGGGACCCGTCCGCAGTGGGAAATCCACCTTTATCAAAAGATTTATGGAGGAGGTCGTGCTTCCGAATATCGGTGAGGGATATTCACGCGACCGTGCCCGTGACGAGCTGCCGCAGTCGGCGGCGGGAAAAACGGTGATGACGACGGAGCCGAAGTTTATCCCGGAGGAAGCCGTTTCCGTCGTATTGGATAACAATGCGCAAATGCGGGTTCGCATGATCGACTGCGTCGGCTATTTGATTCCCGAGGCGATGGGGGCGATCGAAAACGGACAGCCGCGTATGGTGCGGACTCCGTGGCAAGAGGAGCCGATGCCCTTTGCCCGGGCTGCGGAGATGGGGACGCATAAGGTGATCACGGAGCATTCCACCATAGGTATGCTTGTGACGACGGACGGCTCTGTCGGTGAAATCCCGAGAGAAGCGTACGTGGAAGCGGAGGAGAGGATCGTAAAGGAATTGAAGGCATTGGGGAAGCCCTTTGCAGTGATCCTCAATTCGGCGTATCCCGCATCGGAAAATGCTTTGAGTCTTGCGCTTGAGCTGGAAGAAAAATACGGTGTTCCCGTGGCGCTTGTCAGCTGTCTGGAGCTCAACGCAGAGGATATCCGTCATATTCTGGGATTGATCCTTGAAGAATTTCCGGTTACAGAGATCAAGGTAAGGATCCCCGAATGGATGAACGCCTTGGAGGAGGAGCATCGCATCCGATCCTCTGTGCGCGCCTCTCTTTGTCGCTGTGCCGAGCACGTCGAGCGTGCAGGAGACGTGAAGGCGGCGTTTGAGAGCATGCGGGAGAACGAGTATGTCGAGGGAGCGACGGTTGAGCGCTTGGATCTCGGTACGGGAAAGGCGAGCGTTGAATTGCGTATGCGTGACGGCCTTTACTATGAGGTAATCAGCGAGCTGACGGGCTTTTCGATCGCAAACGAGCGCGAGCTGATAGGCCTATTGTGCGAGCTTGCCGTGATGAAGGAACGCTACGATAAGGTGGCAGAGGCGCTTGACGAGGTGAATGCAGGCGGATATGGGATCGTAATGCCCGACGTGGAGGATCTGCGTCTGGAGGAGCCGCAGATCGTCAAGCAGGCGGGAGGCTACGGTGTCAAGCTTCGCGCGGCGGCACAGTCTGTGCATATGATACGCGCAAACATCGAAGCGGAGATCAATCCGATGGTGGGAACAGAGGAACAATCCGAGGATCTTGTGCGGTATCTTCTCAAGGAATTTGAGGAGGATCCCAAGAGTATATGGAAGTCCAATATGTTCGGAAAATCGCTTTATGAATTGGTCAACGAGGGACTTCATACAAAGCTTGAGCATATGCCCGAGGAATCGCGCAAAAAGCTTTCCGAAACGTTGGAGCGCATCATCAATGAGGGAAGCAACGGTTTGATCTGTATTTTGCTGTAATATCTTTGATCGCGGGGCTTTCAATGCATTTTTGCGTTTGAGCCCCGCCGTTTCTTTTTTCTTTTGTAGTTTTGTCAATGATGTGAGACTAAAAAAGGAAAAAATAAAAGTAACGAGTTTAGTTAGATGCTTTTGCAGTCGGAAGGAGGGGCGAAGCCCCGAGAGGAGACTGCAAAAGCGGCGCGCGA
>SVSZ01000051.1 GCA_015064025.1 Oscillospiraceae bacterium
AAAAAAGCCCAGAAGCCTTACGACATCTGGGTTTTTTGGGGTGGCATCCATTAAGGATGCACAATATGGTTGCGGAGGTGGGATTTGAACCTCACGACCTCCGGGTTATGAGCCCGACGAGCTACCAGGCTGCTCTACTCCGCGATATTTAATGATCCCTTGGTGCCGGTGACCGGGATCGAACCGGTACGGGTATTTCTACCCACGGGATTTTAAGTCCCGGGCGTCTGCCTGTTCCGCCACACCGGCAGGTAACACCAAGAGACTTGCGTCCTTTCGGTTCGCATCATGTATTATAGCACATCAACCGTGATTTGTCAATACCTTTTCGTAAAGTTTTTCGCTACGGGTAAGATTTATTTCAACGCCCCTTCCCTGCGATCCATTATATTATTATGCAACACCGCCTCTTCTTATACGTCCAGATGACATTTTTATTTTTGACCCCTGCGGCAAGAAAGGAAACGCAAGGGGGGAAAATCAAAATTGATTCGCCCCCTTGCGTTTCCTTTGTGTCGTTTTCCCTATCAATTGTCCTTTACTTTGCGCGTGACGTAATTCCAAAGGAACGGAAGCACGGCTTCCTTCATGATCTTCATTCCGTCCTTATTGAGATGGAAAACATCGTACGGATATCTTGAATACTGCGCACGGAAATCAGCATCCATCATATAGCATCCCGAAATATTGGGATCTCCCGAGTCAAGCAGGAAAATACGCTCGTTGTTGTAATAGTAGAGGTTATACATGTCTGCAATCGAGTTGGTAAACTCATAGCAGGTGATCGTATCGCCTCTCGCTTCCGATGCGTAAGCAGTATCCAAATGCCATTGATTGATGATCACGATCTTTGCGTTGACATAAGTTCTCTGCAGCTCATCGAGAACAACGTTCCAGGCACCGATGAAGGTCTCCGTGTCACGGTTCTCGAGCGTCATGTCTCCAACCTCGGCATAGAGCCCGTTTCCTCCGTAGTCGTTAAAGCCTGCGGTAAGAAGGATCAGATCCACCTCCTCCGCACTCTTTCCAAGCGCTCCCGCAGTGGAATAACGCCACGGTTGATTAATTGGATCCGTCACAGTAGAAGCGCCGAATTTGTATTCCGCTTCATTGAAAAGACGGTTTACAATGCTTCTTTGCGTCTGCCCCTCTCTATAGGAAATCGACGAGCCGCCGTCAGCAAGATTCGTCAGATTCCAATTTAACTCGGAGGCAAGCCAATTGATCCACTGATACTCCCAACCCAAAGCATCCCCCGCAAAGGTGGAATCTCCCATTGCAAGGACGTTCAAGCCCTCAAGCTCCTCCTTCATCTGCGCGGTGACGTCCGCAGTATACGCAGCTGCATAAGGGGCTACGGTCTGTGCGCTCTCCGCATCAAGTGTGCCACGTGAGAGAGCCTTCGCCGATTCCTCCGCGATGGAGGTGGCGGTGAGGTTTTTGGCGGTTGCCGTGGTCAGAACCAGCTTGGTCTCCTTTTCATCGTTCATTGTGATCTCCATATATCCGACTCCCGAGAACTGATAGTTATAGTTCACTTCCCAAATATCAACAATAGATGCAGCCATCAGATGATAACCGCTCAACGAATCCCCATCATACCAATGTTCACCCTGCATCGGGAAATCAAGTATTTGGGCACCGTTGAAATTTTCCGGCAACAGACTTCCCGGAGACATACCGCACCAAAGATACGGAATGATGAGCCTACCGAGCCTGATGCTCTTAATGTGCTCGCTGTTCTTGAGCGCCGCATAGTCCTCAGCACCAAGCTTGAAGACAAAACGAAGTCCTGTTTTCTCACCCGTACGCAGACCTACGGAATGCTCTGAAAAATCAATGGAAAAGGTATCGACAACAAGCCCCTCCTCCGCGAGGATGAAATCATCGTAGGTGATGTAGGAGCCGCCGCTCTCGGTCGTAACAGATGCGTAGAGAAAACGTTTTCCCTCTGTCGCCAGAGAAATGTAGGAGCCGTCATACACGGTGCTCGTATTTCCGTCTACCGTCACCGTAACCTCGGGAAGAAGCTTAATGGAAACGTTATCTACGTCAATATAGCTATAGGTCGTGGCATCTTCATCGTTGACGTACGCCCCGATATTTTTATTACACTTAGCAACGATCAGAGAATTTTCCTTCAAGGTAAGCTTACGCATTCCCGAATCCACGTTGTCGTCACTTCCGAAATGACCGTCCGTTGCATAAAGCTCACCGTTAATATAGGTTTCAAACACCGCGTTTTCCGCATCGATCACCATTTTGACGGTATTCCACTCGTCCGCAACAAGTCCCGCTGCCCCCGTGTAGGTTCCGACGTCAAGCAACGCGCCTGTACGAAGATTGATCTTGTACATTGCCTTGAAACGAACCCCCGCATTGTTCGGATTTTCCTCGGCAGAAACCTCGAAAAACTGGCATTGCACGGTCGGATCCTGATGAGTGGAGATATAATCGGCAAGACTCGAAACGTCTTCATAATGCGGGCGGTACGAGACCTCTACCGTAAAAGCTCCATCCGTATAAGGGATCGCAGGATGGCTCATCTTGAGTGAAGTGTCGGGGTTTCCCTCGTTGCCGCTTCCCGAAGAGACCGTACATTTTCCGAGGAACGGAATATGCACGTAACTGTTATCGGGTTCCGATTTGATCTCATTGTATACAGGCGTTTCGGAAAAGCCGTCTGTTTTTGCAAGAACCTTGCCCACATTGAAATTTTCAAAATCCACGTTGCAAATATCGCGCACAACAAGCTTTTCTTCCGTCGGATATGCCTTGACGTTGTCTACGTCCACGTAGCTATATTCCTCTGCGTCTTCATTCTTGACGTATGCACCTACGTTCTTGTTGCATTTCGCAATAATGATCTTCCCTTCGGGAACGTCGACGCCGCGAAGCCCCTGGTCCACGTTATCGTCACCGCCAAAGAAGCCGTCCGTTGCGTAAAGCACACCGTTTACGTAGGTATCGTACACCGCATTTTGCGGATCGATCACAAGCTTAACCGTGTTCCACTCATCCTGTACAAGTCCTGCAGCGCCCGTATGTGTCCCCATGATGGAGAGATGTCCCGTACGCAAATTAATGATGTAAAGCCCCTTGAAGTTGAGACTGCTGTCTTGCGGAGCGGTATCTGCTGTAACCGATAAGAATTGGCATTGAACGGTAGGATCATCCGTCTTGGCGGCAGCGTATCCGCGCGTATCCGTAACGTCGACCCAGTGAGGGCGATAGGAAGCCTCAAGAACGAAATTACCGTTCTCAGCCTCTATTTTTGTGTTGGATACGATCAGCGATTCATCTACGTTTCCTTCATACGTGGAATAAGTCTCGCAAGCCCCCATAAAAGGGATGTGAAAATAATTGTTTTCTCCCTCCGCCATAACCTCATTGTAGGGCGGAGTAGCAGAGAAACCATCCTCCCGTGTCAGCTTTGCCCCCGCACTGAAGCTTTCAAAATCCTCGTTGACGTAGTGATCCTCCTGTGCAAAGGAAGCAACTGCCAACAAAGGAAGCAGCATAGCCATGGCAAGAGCGGCGGCGATCAGTTTTACTGCATTTCGTTTCATAACATCCTCCCGATCTTTTTTATAGGGAACACATTTTCATTGTAGCATGGCTTTTATGGCATTGCAAGATAAAATCCAGCACTTTTTTTGCAAAATACGATTGAAATGCTCCTGTAAAACCGATACACTTTTGCACAGACCGCCATCCGCGACATCCTTTCATTTTATGATCATCGTTCGCCGTTTCGGTGCGTGCTTGCTGAACTCTGTAAGCGTAAGTCCCACCTTCGCCTTGAAGCTTTTGCCGAAATATCCCACAGACGAAAAGCCGAGATGCTCGGATATCTGTGTGAAATTCATGGTGGACTGGCAGATCAGTACCTTTGCCCGCTCGATTTTAAGGCGGTTAAAATACTCCATGACGCCGCAACCTGTCTCGGCATGAAATTTTTTCGAGAGCGCCGTTTGAGAAATACCGAGATGTGAGCAAATGTCCGCCATGGTCAAAGCATCGGTAATATGCTCATGCAGATAGCGCTCGGTCTCAAGCACCAACGAGGACTTCCCTGCATAGGTGTTTGCTTTTTGGGTTTCATCAAGCAACATCTCCGGATAATGCAAACGGCAGTATAGCATTGTCAAAAAGCGCTCCAGCGAGGTACAGACGTAAGCGAGCGCCGCGATCGGCACCCCCTCCTTCAGACGCATGCCCCTGAGCTCCGAGGTCTCCTCCATCGGTTCAAATATGCGCTTACAGATCTTGATCAACTCAAAAAGAGCCTCCTCATCCTCTCCGCAAAGCGGAATCGGCGCGCCCTCAAAGGCTTTCATTGCCTCAGAGGTGCACGCAAAGCTGACCAACAGAAAATGCAATTTCCCCGTTTCCCAGCTGATCATAGACCGTTTGTTCGCAGGACGGCAAACCATGTCTCCCGCCGTGATAGGGTAGGTTTTCCCATCCGTTCGATAGGTTCCGCGCCCCTCAACGGTAAGAAAGATCTGCGCGAAGGGATATTCCTCCTCATAAGGCTGAAGCTCGGGGTTATAGGTAAAATGATGCGCTGTCAAGAGAGATGTCACCGAAAAAATACGCGTATTCGGTGTTTCATTGAAAACGTTATTTGATGCTCGCTCCGACATCGTGATCCCTCCTTTTGAAAATCTTAAAACAGTTCATAAAGGTCATCATGTGAGTTAATTATATCTTACCCCACCTTCCCTTGTCAATCGGTTTTTTGTCGTATGCTTGATATTGCCAAAAACATACTTTTTTTTGCATTGCAATTTTAAGAAAAAGAAAGTACAATTACACATACACGAAAAAAAAAGGAGAGCTGTATGAAATTATACATCAAAGCAAACGGAAACACTCTTCACGAGCAGCTTTTGATGCGCCGCCTCAAGGAACGCATTCCCGTTACTCTTTCGGAGGCGGGCTATCGGATCGATCTGCGTATTGACGCCGCAATTGGCAAGGAAGAAAGTTATCAAATTCTTTCGGACACAGACGGCTGTTCTGTGGTCGGGTCATGCTCCCTTGGGCTCTTCTTCGGAATTGGAAAGCTTCTTCACAGCGCAAAATGGACAAACGAGGAGATGATCCCCACCCCGACAAACGGCACCGTCACTCCCGCCACCCCCTTCCGCGCCATGTATTTCTCGGTCCACTTCTACAATTGGTACCATATGGCTTCTGTTGCGGAGCTGGAAAGCTACGTTGAGGATATGCTTCTTTGGGGCTATAATGCGATCCTTTCCATTCTCCCCGTAGCAAACATCACGTACTGGGGGGACGATCTCCACCGCGAATCGGCAGAGAAAATAAGTCGGATCTATACCCTTGCAAAAAAATACGGTATGCGGGTCGGAATATTGTCCTGCGTCAATCAAACAACTCGCTCACGCCCTGCGGAGCTGATCAACGATACCTCCTTCAATCTTCTGATGCGCGGCAATCACGGACAAAACATCTGTATGTCAAAGCCGGGAGCACTGGAGCACATGCAGGAGGTTTGGTCGCACGTGCTTGACCTGTTTGAAGGGATCGGTCTTGACTATATCGTTTCCTGGCCGTACGACGAGGGCGGCTGCGGATGTGCGGAATGCCGTCCTTGGGGAGCAAACAAGTATCTCGATACGGTCATTGAGCTTCGCAAGGTCGTGCTCGCACGCTTCCCCCATGCAAAATTTGTGGTTTCCACGTGGGCATTCGATGACCCCGACGACGAGGGGGAATACGAAGGGCTTTACAGGCGTCTTAAAACGGATCTTGATTGGGTGGATTATCTGATGATCGACTCCCACGGAGAATTCCCGCGTTATGCGCTTGAGCACGAGGTGATCAAGCCCATTATCAACTTCCCCGAGATCAGCATGTGGGGACTCATCCCGTGGGGCGGCTTCGGCGCCAATCCTCTTCCCACTCGCTTTCAGGAATTTTGGGATTCCTCGAAGCATCTTCTTTCGGGTGGACTCCCGTATTCCGAAGGAGTTTATGAGGACATCTCCAAGATCCAATGCATCGGTTACTATTGGAATCCGGACGCCTCGTGGCAGGAGATTCTATCCGAGTATATTCGCTTTGAGTATAGCCCGGAGGTCGTAGAGGACGTTCTTGAAATGATGCTTTGCATCGAGCGCAACCACACCCACATCGGAAACGGCGAAGAGCCGGAGCTTGGCATCGCTCTGCGCGCCGCAGAGCTTGCAAGGGCGGCAGATTCACGCCTTGATCAACGGGCGCGCAATGCTTGGCGCTGGAGGATCCTTTACATCCGTGCTATTCTTGACGAAAAGCGTTATATCGCCTACCAAACGGCATATCCGAACGATCCCAAGCACGTCAAGCGCTTCTCACTGTTCTCGGGAGATCTTCTGATCAATGACCGCGAGGCACAGGAAATGTTTGCAGAGCTGCAAGCGCTTTATCACAGTCTCCCCGCCAACGGATTAAATCACTTCACTCTGCCCCCTCTCGGCGGAACGGCACACAAGGAAGATATTTGATAAACCGCAGACATACAAAAAGCTCCAAGGTCAACCTCATGACCTTGGAGCTTTTTTGTATCCCATCGGCGCTTTGCATTTTTTCAAAGCACAAGCTCGTCGCCGTCGCGCACGGCGCGAAGCGGGATTTTATACTTTGGATCGGAAACCACAGCGGACAGCTCATCGCGGCGCCAGCCCGCATAATGGTTAAAACATATCTGCTCTGCGAGACATTTTTCAATACACGGATCCAGATGCTCCGCTAAGACGTGTGCATACTCGCAAACGATCAGTTCAAGATGCCGCTCAAAGGCAACCTTTGGAAAATCATTGTCCTTGAGTCCCTCTGAAAGATCACCCGTAAAAAGCACTGCCTTCCCCTCTGCCTCGATCAGTATAGCAAAATGAGGTGTTCCTTCATAAGGGGATACGGGAATATAGGTCGCCTTGAGTACACCGTCATCGTACATCACCGCAGCTTCATTCTCTGCGGGAATCACGAAGCGAAGACGGTCGGAAGGAAAGGGCTTTCCGTGATGAAATGCCGAGCAGCATTGCCGCAGTGCCTGTGCCTGCGCCTCATTCGGAAAGACAATATCCATACTTGCTTTACCGTAAACGTAAAAGCCTCTTGTAAGCAGTGGCACAAGGCCTTCAAAATGATCGCTGTGCCCGTGTGTGATAAAGATCCCCTTGATACACTCGGGATTTTTTCCGCGTTGAAGCAAAAGCTCATTTACGGGAGCTCCCGCATCGACGAGGTAGATCGATTCCCCGATTTCCAGCATGGTTGACGAACAGTTCGCATCGCTACGCGGACGCACGTCCGCCGTTCCGAGAAACGTAATTTTCATATACCCTCCGTGCTGCTCGCTCCGTTATTTTTTCCGTCTCTTTCACGGATCATTTCTTTTTCCTTGCAAAGATCCCTATCGCAATTCCGCCGCCAAGGAGCACAACCGCTCCAACCGAGATCCCTATGACCACATACACAGGCACCCCACTGTCTAAATTTTCTTCCCCGTCTGCGTCCGCATCAACGGAACCACTCTCGCTCCCGGACTCGCTTTCGGGCTCTGCAGATTCTGTTCCCACAGGCTCCGATGCAATGGATTCCGCCTCGGTGGATTCCTCCGGCTCGATCATTCTTATCTTGCCGCATATGTTGCAATCGGCATCAGAATCGGAATCGTAGGTATGCTTGGTGCTGAGAGCGAACTCAACTCTGTTTATTTCCTTGCCGCATTCACATACGTTTGCCTTGTAGCCCTTATCCTGACAGGTTGAAGAGACCGATACCTCCTCGAACGCGTGCTTATGATCCAGATCGATCACGTTCAGCCGTCTGTATGCATTTTTTACGGTGGAATAGTACTCGATCGCCACCTGTCTCCGATCCAAGTCAAAATAGAACATGGAGACCATACCGACACCGCTCTCATATGTCTCGTAGGCATCGTCCATTCCCTGCGCGTCGATCAGAATTTCGGTTACGGTATTGCCGTGCACGCCTTCTCTTTGATTGATGATGACATCCTCCACAATCACGTGTCCCGAGATCACCATAAAGACGTTTTTATGCTTGGAGGCAAATTTTTGCCAGATCGTATCGCCGTCGTTGAATTTCGCTGTCGAATCTCTTCCGTCGGGCACATACTTATCGGGATCCTCATTGTACTTCACGTCATCAGCGTATACCGTTGCATTGCTGATCTCACCGCGGTCAAGCGTCGTCGCGTCCTTATCAAGATAGGCATGCGTCGTCACAATGATGCGGTGATCGGGATGCGCCGCAACCACCTCGTCCGCCCATGCGAGCACGTCGTCGGGCGCTCCGAAATCGAAGCCGAAGATCAGATAATCCTCACCTCCGAAGGAAAAGGTCTGCCACGTATTGGCAACGCTCCCCTCCTTAAAGGTGCCGCCGATGTTTTCGATAAAGGGGGTATGCTCCGCGAAATATCGGTTAAATTTCGTCACAGTGTCGTGTCCATGCCCGCGGATGAGCGAATACGGCACCACTCCGTCCATTTGAATGATCGCGTTTTTCGCAAGCTCCCATTCGGAATCAAAATCATTATCCACAATGTCACCAAGGCCCAAGACATATTGGATCTTTTTAGACTCCACGTGATCCACGATCCATGAATAAAGACCTGCCGTAGCACCGAGGTATTTCTGTTGCCCCTCAGCTTCTCTCCAGACGAGGTTCTGTGTGTCACCTACCACGGCAAGAGAAAAATCGTAGTCGCCCGTATAAGCCCCCAGACTTTCGTCAAACCACTCTTGAAGGCAAGTGGCATGTGCACGGTTCACAGAAAGATCGGGAATGTCCTCATATTCCAAAAGTCCCGTCATGTCGTAAAGGGCAAGGAGCGCTTTGTCCTCGGCAGATACGCCGTTCGCGGCATCCGCAGCAATCTCGGTGTCACTGCGTACACAGTCAAACACTGCCAGAGATTTGATCGCCCCCTTGAAGTAGTTTGCATTCTGCTCGGTGCCGTCGCCCCCCACAAAGAACGGATTCTTCGCGGCATCTGCATGGCATGCGGAAAAGGGCTTATCCGTTACGTCCGTGTTCACCGCTTCACTGAGACGTCCATCAACGTAACAGCGCGCCTCCCCTTTCTCCGCATCATGAACAAGGGAGAGATGTACCCACCCGTCTGAGCGGACATCCGTGTTCATAAAACAGAAGTCATAGCGGATTCCCCAGACATCCATGTAGGTAATGCGCGGTACCCCCTCCTCATACACCTCCAACGTAAGATAGGCATCCTTCGACTCCGTCAACCTGTTGCCAAGTATCACGCCCACACGGTCGTCCAGATCCGTGGGGACGTACAAAAGCACCTCGACTGTACGGGGAAGCGCACGGTATGCTTTGACCACGGGATGAGAGCCGAGCGCCGTAAATCCAAGCCCCTCGGCAAAAGGAGAGGCTTTCGCATTCTCCTCGGCAAAAACAGGAACGGATGCACCTAAGAGAAGCATCGCGCACAAAAATCCCGCCAACAGTTGTTTCATCTTTTTCTTCATGATCCTCTTCCTTTCTTGGAAAACGCATCTCTGCTTTTTTACATTTTATCATTTCTTTCATCGGATTACAATGCAAATTACAACCAAAAAAATGAAAAAAACAGTCCAAAAAATCCCCCTCGGAGCACCGGAAAGTCTAACCGCTTTCAAGTATTCTGCTCCGAGGGGGATAGCGCTGTGATTGCGACGGGTTTCTTGTTACGAAAGGAAGCTTCAAAGCGTTGCCGCCATGACCGCCTTGATCGTATGCATACGGTTCTCTGCTTCGTCAAAGACAATGGAGCGAGAGGATTCAAATACCTCGTTGCTGACCTCCATAGCATCTCTTCCGAATTTCTCACCCATCTCGCGACCGACAGTGGTCTTCAGATCATGGAATGCGGGCAGACAATGCATAAAGACCGCATTCTCCCCTGCCGCATCCATCAGTGCGGTGTTGACCTGATAAGGGGAAAGCTCGCGGATGCGTTCCTCCCACACCTCTACAGGTTCACCCATCGACACCCAAACGTCGGTGTAGATCACGTCCGCACCCTTGACGGCAGCCATGGGATCCTCACAAAACGAGAGCGTTGCGCCCGTTTCACGTGCGATTGCCTCACACTCTGCGACCAATGCGGGATCGGGGAAATACTTCTTCGGTGCGCATGCCACAAAATGCAGTCCCATCTTTGCGCACCCCACCATCAAGGAGTTGCCCATATTGAAGCGTGCGTCACCCATATACACAAACTTGATCCCCTTGAGCTTACCGAAGTGCTCACGGATGGTAAGGAAGTCCGCCAGGATCTGCGTGGGGTGGAATTCGTTGGTAAGTCCGTTCCATACGGGAACGCCCGCATAGCGTGCCAGCTCCTCAACGATCTCCTGACCAAAGCCGCGGTACTCGATACCGTCGTACATTCTGCCGAGCACACGGGCTGTGTCCGCAATGCTCTCCTTTTTTCCGATCTGCGAGCCCGTGGGATCAAGGTAGGTCACTCCCATACCGAGATCGCGTGCCGCAACCTCAAACGCACAGCGGGTACGGGTGCTGGTCTTCTCAAAGATCAGCGCAATATTCTTCCCCTCGCAAAGCCTGTGGGGAATTCCTGCCTTTTTCTTTGCCTTGAGGTCCGAGGCAAGTGCGAGCAGCGCCTCCATTTCCTCGGGTGTATAATCCAAGAGCTTTAAAAAGCTTCTGCCTTTCAAATTTACCATAACCGTTCCTTTCTGTCAGTCCGCGCAAGCCGCCTTGATCACGTCAATGGCGCGAGACAAGAGATCTGTGGGAATATTCAAGGGCGGAAGCAAGCGCACCTTATTCTTTGCCTTGATGACAAGTACCCCCGCCGCGCGGCATGCGGCGATCACCTCGCCCGCATCCTTCTCGGTCTCAATTCCGATCATGAGTCCCAAGCCGCTGACGCTCTTGACACCGGGAGCGGAGGAAAGTCGGTCAAAGATCATTTCGGAACGCATTCTGACGCCTGCAAGCATGTCCTCATCAAGACGCGAGAGCACGTTGAGCGCCCCTGCGCATACTGCGGGATTTCCGCCAAAGGTGGAGCCGTTATCTCCCGGTGCGAAAACATTTTCCACCTTCTCTCCAAGCATCGTAGCGCCGATGGGGAGACCGCCGCCAAGGCCCTTTGCCGTGGTGACGATATCGGGAACCATGTCAAAATTCATATATCCGTAAAGCATGCCCGTGCGCCCGTTTCCGCACTGCACCTCGTCGGCAATGAGGAGAATATCCTTTTCCTTAGCAAGCGCGACAAGCCCCTTGACAAAATCCGCATTCAACGGATTGACGCCCCCCTCGCCCTGCACCGCCTCGAACATGATTGCCGCCAAAGGCATGCTGTCCGCGATCTCGCGCACTGCCGCAAGATCGTTCGCGGGAGCGTGAACAAAACCGGGCGTCAAGGGTGTGAAGAGCTGATGGAAAGCATCCTGTCCCGTTGCCGCAAGAGTTGTCAGCGTTCTTCCGTGGAAGCTGTTGCGAAGGGTAAGGATCGTGTAAGCGTCCTCCCCTTTTCTTTCTGTCGCGTATTTTCTCGCCGCCTTGATGGCACATTCGTTTGCCTCGGCACCCGAGTTGCAGAAGAAGACCTTCTTCATCCCCGTCCGCATGCAAAGCTGCTCGGCAAGTCGCGCACAGGGAGACGTATAATAAAGGTTGGATGCGTGCTGAAGAGAGGAAAGCTGTGAGGTCACGGCATTGATCCAAGCCTCGTCCGCAACACCAAAGGTGTTGACGGCAATTCCCGTTCCGAGATCGATATATTCCTTTCCGTCCGCGTCATATACAAGCGAGCCCTTTCCCGAAACCAGCTCTACGGGAAAGCGCGCATATGTGTTTGCTACGTATGCCTTATCCGTTTCAAAAATATTCATTGCTCCGCCTCCGGTCCTTCCTTCCGATAAAACATAGTTCCGATGCCTTCATCGGTAAGCGTTTCGATCAGAATCGAATGGCTGACACGTCCGTCGATGATGAAAACGCGGTGAACGCCCCATTCGATCGCATTGACACAGCACTCCACCTTGGGGATCATACCGCCGTTGATCACGCCCTCGGCAACCAGCTTCGGAGCCTCCTCCACGCTGATGTGAGAAATAAGGGTCGAGGGATCGTTCTTGTCCCGCAGAATTCCGCTGATGTCGGTCATGGAGATCAGTGCCTCCGCATGCAATTCTCCTGCGATCTTTGCCGCCGCCGTGTCCGCGTTGATGTTATAAATATTGCCCTCGTTATCGCATCCCACCGTGGAGATTACGGGAATGTAGCCCTTGTCGATCACGTCAAGGATCGGCTGTACGTTGACCTTGGTGATCTTTCCGACAAAGCCGAGTCTCTCATCCTTGACGCATGCCTCGATCATGTGACCGTCCACACCGGAAAGTCCCATTGCTTTGCCGCCCATATTATGGATCAGATTAACAAGCCCCTTGTTGATCTTACCCGAGAGCACCATCTGTGCGATCTCTACAGTTTCTTTATCGGTCACTCTGAGACCGTCGATGAATTGCGTTTCCTTACCGATCTTTGCAAGCATCTCCGTGATCTCGGGTCCTCCGCCGTGCACAAGCACGACCTTGACTCCGACCAGGGAAAGTAAGATCATATCCCGCATGACGGAATTTTTGAGATGCTCGTCGATCATTGCGTTTCCGCCGTATTTGACCACAACGATCTTTCCCGTATATTTCTGGATGTACGGAAGCGCATGGACCAGGATCCTTGCACGATCTGCATTCGAAATGTTCATAATAAACTCCTTCGCTCTTGAAACAGTGACATCTTCGCACCCCCAAAAAACGGATGCGAAGATGAGCTTTGCATTTTATGTACGGTAATCGCCGTTGATCTTTACGTAATCGTAGGTCAGATCACAGCCCCACGCGGTAGAGGCAGCGTCTCCCGCATTCAGACCTACGCGGATCTCGATCTCGTTTTCCAGAAGGATCTCCTTCGCCTTCTCCTCGGAGAAGTCCACGCCCGCGCCGTTCTTGCAAACGAGGATCTCGCCCTTGGAGGAAACAAAATGAACGTCCACGAGATTCACGTCCACGTCGGCGCCGCTGTAGCCGATGGCACACAGCACGCGTCCCCAGTTGGCGTCCGCGCCGAACATCGCCGCCTTGGTAAGAGAGGAGCAGATCACGGACTTGGCAACCGTCTTTGCGGTCGCAAGATCGCGTGCACCGTTCACCTTGCACTCAAGGAGCTTGGTAGCCCCCTCGCCGTCTGCGGCAATGCGTCTGCAAAGAGCGACGGTAATGGTATTGAGCGCCTTCATAAAGGTATGGAACGCCTCACCCTCGGAATCGATCATCTCATTTCCCGCCATACCGTTGGCAAGAACCGTGACCATATCGTTCGTAGAGGTATCTCCGTCAATGCTGACCATGTTAAAGGTGTTCTGCACGTCCCCCGAAAGCGCACGTCCGAGCATCTCAGAGGAGATCGCGCAGTCGGTCGTAATGAAGACAAGCATCGTCGCCATGTTGGGATGGATCATGCCCGAGCCCTTCGCGATGCCGCCCATTTTACAGGTCACGCCACCGATCTCAAAGCTGACGGCAACCTCTTTTTTCTTGGTATCCGTGGTCATGATGCCCTCTGCCGCCAGAGAAGCATTTTCGGGAGAAAGTCCCGCGACAAGCGCAGGAATGCCGTTTGCAATGGGTGTGATGTTCAAGGGCTGTCCGATAACACCCGTGGACGCCACCACAACGTCCTCAGCCGAGATCTTCAATTCATCCGCCAGAAGCGTGCTCATCTGCTCTGCGATCTCAAGGCCGTTGGCATTGCAGGTGTTGGCGTTTCCGCTGTTGCAGATCACCGCCTGTGCGCATCCGTCCATCAGATGTCTGCGCGTCACAGCCAGGGGAGCGCCCTTGACAAGATTGGTGGTATACACAGCCGCGGCATTTGCACGCACCTCGCTGTAGATCAGCGCCAGATCGCGCTTGGTTTTGTTCTTGCGGATCCCGCAGTGGATCCCGTTGGCAGAAAAGCCCTTTGCGGCACAAACGCCGCCGGAAATCATTTTCATATCAGTAAAATCGTCCTTTCCGATCCGTGATAAATCAAAGCTCAAGTCCCTTGTAAGCATCGACGCCCAGCACCATGTTCAGGCACTCGACCGCTGCCCCCGAGGCACCCTTGCCAAGGTTGTCGTATCTGGCAACCGTAATGATCCGATCCCCGTTTCCGTGAACCGAGATCTGCATGGAATCCTTCCCCGACAGCGCCGCCGCAGAAAGGAAGCCACTCTCATCCGCCTCATCGCAATAAGAAAGAAGCGGGGTATTATAATACTTTCGATAGATCTCCTTGATCTCCTCCATGCCGTACCCCGTGCAAAGAGCGGAGGCAAACAGGGGAACAGTGACCTCCATACCGCTGTAAAAATCGGCAACGATGGGAAGAAAGACGGGAGCATTCTCAATGCCTGTGATCGCGACCATTTCCTTCAAATGCTTGTGTCCCTGTGCGATCCCGTACTGGCGGGGAGCATCAAGAAGAGCATCTCTTCCCTCTCCCTCATATTCTGCGATCATCTTCTTTCCACCACCGCTGTAGCCCGTAAGCGAGGTGCAGGTAAGAAGTGCGTCGGCAGGAAGCACGCCTTCCTTGATCAAGGGGTAGACCAGCGCAATGAAGCCGCTGGCATGGCACCCCGGCACCGCGATCCGCTTAGCCGTGCGAACCTTCTCTGCCTGCTCGAAAGAAAGCTCCGGAAAGCCGTAGCACCAACCGGCAGACGTACGGTGAGCCGTAGAGGTATCCAACACGACGGTATCGGGGTTTTCGATCATCGCAACCGCCTCACGCGCCGCATCGTCGGGGAGACAGAGGAAAACGGCATCTGCCAGATTCAGCATTTCCTTGCGCGCGGATGCATCCTTGCGGAGCTCCTCGGGAAGCGTAAGCAGCTCAAGATCGTCTCTTGCCGCAAGTCTTTCCCGAATACGCAATCCCGTCGTTCCCGCACTTCCGTCAATAAAAATTCGTTTCATCCTTCAAAAACTCCTGTACCGAGGAAATCTGCGCCTCCACCGACGCAGGTCCCGTGCTTCCCGCGGAGATCCGCTTTGCCACACAGGTCTCAAGTGAGATCTCCGTGTATACGTCCTCCTCAAAAAGCTCGGATGCCGCGTGATACTCCGCAAGCGTCAACTCCTCAAGTGTTTTTCCCGCCGCAATACAATCCGCGACCAAACGACCGACCAGCTTATACGCCGTACGGAAGGGCATGCCCTTCTTTGTCAGATAGTCCGCAAGATCCGTTGCGTTCAAAAATCCCTTCTGCGCCGCGACGTACATGTTCTCCTTCTTCACCTTCATGGTGCGTACCATGGGTGCGAAGACACGCAAACATTTTTTCACGGTATCCACCGCATCGAAAATACTCTCCTTATCCTCCTGCATGTCCTTGTTATAGGCAAGAGGAAGACCCTTGAGCACCGTCAGAAGAGCGATCAGATCGCCATAAACGCGTCCCGTTTTTCCGCGCACAAGCTCTGCCATGTCGGAGTTTTTCTTCTGCGGCATGATGGAGGATCCCGTCGTATACGCGTCGTCAAGCTCAACGAAGCGGAATTCCCAGCTTGACCAGAGAATGATCTCCTCTGAGAAGCGCGAGAGATGCATCATGATCAGAGAAATGGCAGAGAGAAGCTCGACGCCGAAATCTCTGTCAGAAACGCCGTCAAGGCTGTTTTCCGTAATCCCCGAAAAGCCAAGCTGACGGGCAACGAGCGACCGATCGATCGGATAGGTCGTTCCCGCAAGCGCACAGGAGCCAAGCGGAGAATAGTTCATTCTCGCCGCACAGTCCGCAAGTCTTCCGTCGTCACGGCGCAGCATCATAGCATACGCCAGAAGCTGCTGTGCGAAGGTGATGGGCTGTGCACGCTGAAGATGCGTGAATCCCGGCATAATGG
>SVSZ01000052.1 GCA_015064025.1 Oscillospiraceae bacterium
TCACCTCAACGTCAAGATCGGCGCAACGCATGCGGGCATCACCGTCGGTGAGGACGGCGCGACCCACCAGTGTAACGAGGACATCGCGCTCATGCGCACCATCCCCGGCATGACCATCGTCAATCCCTCGGATGCGGTCGAGGCGCGCGCGGCTGTGGAATGTGCGCTCGCAACGGACGGTCCCTTCTATCTGCGCTTTGGCAGATTCGCCGTTCCGGTGATCAACGGCGGCGCGGATTACAAATTCGAGCTTGGTAAAGGTGTGTGCCTTGCAGACGGAACGGACGTTACCCTTGTGGCAACGGGACTGATGGTTTCCATGGCGCTGGAGGCACGTGAGCTTCTTGCGGCAGAGGGAATCCGTGCGCGTGTGATCAACATTCACACCATCAAGCCCATCGACGGCGAGATCTTGGCACGGGCAGCGAGAGAAACGGGTGCCGTCGTTACTGCGGAGGAGCACAATATCATCGGCGGTCTCGGCGCGGCGGTTGCCGAGTCTTTGTCGGAGAGCGTTCCCGTTCCCGTTATCCGTGTCGGTATGAAGGATACCTACGGACATTCGGGCACGGTTCCCGCACTGCTGGAGCACTACGGGCTCACTCCCGCGGCGATCGCAGAGAGCGCGAAGAAGGCAATTTCTTTGAAAAAATAATTTGTTGGGGGAAGGGTGCTTTTTGCATTCTTCCCCCGCAACGTAACCAAACGGTATTCGAACCCATATTTTGGTTATCAAAAAGGAGCAGACAATGAACCTTATTCTGGCTTCCAAGTCTCCGCGCAGACGTGAGATATTGGAAATGTTGGGCGTGAAATTCGAGGTCGTGACAGCGGACACCGATGAGGATAGCGCGGAGAGAGACCCCATCCGTCTTGTGGAGGAGCTGGCACGGCGCAAGGGAGAGGCTGTAAAAGAGCTTCTGTTATCCCGAGGCAGGGATCTTGACGACACGGTGATCCTTTCCTCGGACACGGTGGTTGCTATGGACGGCGAGATCCTTGGAAAGCCCCGCGATGAGGAGGATGCCTGCCGTATGCTGCGGATGTACGCAGGACGCACGCATCGGGTCGTCAGCGGTATCTGTCTCATCGGCAACGGCGTGTGCGCCGTGTCTCATGAAGTGACCGAGGTGGATTTTGACGGGATGAGCGAGGAGGAGATCCGCGCCTACGTCCGCACGCAAAAACCGTACGATAAGGCGGGTGCGTATGCCATTCAAGGGGCGGCATCTGCCTATATCTCGGGGATCCGCGGAGACTATTTCAACGTCGTCGGTCTCCCCGTACACCGCTTGCATAAGCTGTATTTTGAAAATTTTGGCGAAAATATCTTTTAAACTATAGACAGAACGTGTGGGCTTATGCTATAATTTATTTGTATATACTTTATAAGCTTGTCAGCTGCTTGGAAAGGAGGCGAGCGTATGTCAAGGCAGATCGGCATTGATTTGGGAACGTCCAACACAATGATATACCTCAAGGACAAGGGCATTGTCCTGCGCGCTCCCTCCGTGGTCGCTCTCGACCGCGTGACCCAGGAGGTCATTGCATCGGGGACTGCCGCCAAGCGTATGGTGGGAAAGACACCGGGGAATATTTTAGCACTCCGTCCGCTCAAGGATGGCGTGATCACGGATCTGCGTACCACGTCCCTGATGCTCGGCGATTTTTTTGAGCGCATGGACATGACCTCTATGTTCTCCCGTCCCGTGGCGCTCGTCTGCATCCCTTACGGGGTGACGGGGGTCGAGCGGCGTGCCGTGGAGGATGCTACCTTTGAGGCAGGAGCGAAAAACGTAGGACTGATCGACGAGCCCATTGCGGCGGCAGTCGGCGCGGGGATCCGCATTTCCAAGGCGCGCGGTGCCATGGTCGTTGATCTTGGCGGCGGTGTTTCGGAGGCGACTGTGATCAGCCTTGGAGGTGTGGTGCAGTCCAATGCCTTGCGTGTGGCGGGGAACGAATTGGATCTTGCCATTGTCAACTACTTAAAGCAAACACGCAACGTTCTCATCGGCGATGTGACCGCCGAAATACTGAAATGGCGGATCGGAACCGCCTGCCGCGGTATTGACCGCGGAACCATGGAGGTCTGCGGAAGAGATCTGCGCACGGGACTTGCCATCACCGTCGAGGTCACGACGGAGGAGGTGCGCACCGCTCTTGAGGAGCCGCTTTCCGAGATCATTTCCATGGTGAAGATGACGCTTGAGGAAACACCGCCCGAGCTTTCCGCCGACATCTTTGATTTCGGCATCGTGGTCGTGGGCGGCGGCGCACTGCTCCCGGGGATCGATCAGGCGATCAGCGAGCGCACGGGCATCCGCGTCATCATTCCAAAGCGCCCGATGGAGGCGGTATGCGCGGGACTTGGGCGCATGCTTCAAAGCACGGGCGACTTTTCCGAATTTGTAAAGTACAAGGTGAAATAAGACTTCAAGGACTCGGACCTCTGGGGTTCGGGTCTTTGGCATTGAAATGAAAAACGGAAGGAGGGAGAAACGTGAACGAAGCGGACGAAAAGAACGTACAGCCGAATGGCTTGGGGACAGAGGAAAAGATCTCGGTCGCGCGGGAAAGATTGCAGCTTGCCTCGGTATGTCTCGGCGTTGCCTTTATTTTTCTTGCCTCATCCATCCTGCAGGGCATCGTCCATTCCGTGATCCTTTGGAATTTTCCGAGCATCGCCTCGGCGGATTGGTACCGTTGGGTGATTGGCTCGCTTCCCATGTATCTGTTCGCCATGCCCCTCTCGCTCATGATCTTTCGTCTGGGGCGGGTGCATCCGATCGCACGGCGCGAGCGGGTGTCCGTACCTGTGTTTCTCGCCCTTCTGGCGGTCTGCTTCGGTCTCACCTATGCAGGGCAGATCTTCGGGGATCTCATCAATGCGATCATCGGTGCCGTGACGGGGGAGGTGCCCGAGAACAATCTTGAAAGCATGACCATGTCGGCACCCCTTTGGGCAAATCTTTTGTTTGTAGGGATTCTGGCACCCTTGATGGAGGAGCTTTTTTACCGCAAGCTTGTCATCGACCGCTTACGCCGTTACGGAGATCTGTTCGCGATCCTTGCCTCGGGTGTCCTTTTCGGCTTGATCCACGGCAATTTTCACCAGTTCTTCTATGCCGCCGCCATCGGCTGCCTGTTCGGTTATATTTACGTCCGTACGGGAAGGATCGGATATACGGTGGCGCTTCATATGGGGATCAACCTGGTCGGCGGTGTCTATACCACAGAGATGCTAAGGCTACTTGACACGGAGCTTCTGGCGTCGGATCCCATCTCTGCACTTGCGGCAAGTCCTGTGGGGGCTGTTATGTACCTTGCCTATATGGGATTTTTGTTGCTTGCATCTCTTGGCGCGGTGGTTGCCGCCGTGCTGTTGGTCATTTTTTGGAGAAGACCCTTGGAAGGGGCTTCCGTGCGGATGCATGCGCGCGACTGGCTGCGCGCGGCATTGCTCAACCCCGGAATATGGCTTTTGTGTCTTGTCATTTTTATGCTTTTTGCAGCCAATATTTGATTTTTGAATTTGCGCGTCCTGCGGGAAGGGAGGGAAATATATGGAAAAGGGAAGAAGCTTTGGCATGCGCTATCTGATCATCGTGCTTGTCTTTTGTGTGATCGCGACGATCTATCTCGGCAGACTTTTCTATATTCAGATCTCGGGACGCGAATCCTCTCCCGACCCCTCCAATACCGTGCGAGAGGTGACGGTACAGGCGGTGCGCGGAGAGATCTACGACCGAAACGGAAAAAAGCTTGTGGGCAATCTTTATACCTACGATCTGTCCCTCTCCTTTTCCTCCTATGCGTCCATGTCCACACATGAGAAAAACGAGGCATATCTCAAGCTTGCCGCGGCGCTCGGCTCGCACGGTGTGAGACTTACGGGGGGAGACCTGTATTTTCCGTTTCGTAACAGCTATCCCTTTTACAACGCCTATACGAAGGAGGCGACGGACGGCGAGTCAACGGTGCACTACCGCCTTTTGCAGGTGTTGGAGGACGCGGGGCTTGACGAGAATGCTTCCCCGCAGAAGCTTTGCGCACAGTTTGAAAGCAAGTACGAGCTGCTTGCCAAGGATAAGGACGGAAAGCGGCTTTATACGGACACCGAGGTGGACGTTCTGATGCGCCTTTATTACGACATGGAGGCAAAGCGCTTTGAGAAAAACGGAGAGTATACGATCGCAAAGGACGTTTCCCTTGATCTGATCGCGGCGCTCAAGGAGCAAAAGCTCGGATGCGTGGATTTCACAGTCAACGTCCAAAGGGAATACCTTTATCCCGGATACGCCTCCCACATTCTCGGGTCTGTCGGACCGATCTACCAGGAGGAATGGGAATACTACAGTGAGCTTGGATACCAGATGAATGCCATCGTCGGAAAAAGCGGCTGTGAATCGGCATTCCAGGAATATCTCGGAGGAAAGGAAGGAAAGCTCCGCATTGAGGAGGATGCCTTCGGGAACGTGCTCAACGTCACCGTCATAGAGGAGCCCGTTGCAGGGAAGGACGTCTATCTGACGCTGGATATCGATCTGCAGATTGCGGCGGAGGAGGGGCTTGCCGAAAACGTTGCGTACGTAAGGGAGGCATCGGGCGGCATTGCTTCAAGAGGTGACGGCTGTGACGCGGGGGCGGCGGTGGTGCTGGATCCCGACACCTTTGAGGTGCTGGCGATCGCCTCGCATCCGAGCTACGATCTTTCTACCTTTTCAGAGGATTACGATGCGCTTCGGGAGAATGAAGCGCTTCCGCTCTTTAACCGCGCGCTGATGGGATCGTACGAGCCCGGCTCCACCTTCAAGCTTGGCATGGCGGCGATCGCGCTGATGCACGGAGAGCTTGCACACGGTGAGGTCATCGACTGTACGGGCGAATACCCCAACGCATCCGTTTCGGGAAGCGTGGGATGCTCTACCTACGGTATTTATCATACAAGCGGCGTGGATCTTGTGCATGCCATTGCCTATTCCTGTAACAGCTTTTTCTGCGAGCTTGGCTCAAGACTCGGGATCTCGGCAATGGAGCACTATATGGGAAAATTCGGCTTTGGAAAGCCGACGGGCTTTGAGCTCGGCGGCATCGACGGAATCATGGCAGGTCCCACCCACAGGGCAGAGATCAACCACGAGGAGGCATGGCGCGAGGGTAACACGTGGCAGGCGGCGATCGGTCAGTCTGATAACCAGGCGTCGCCACTACAGCTTGCGACGTATATGGGGACCCTTGCCAACGGCGGCACACGCTATACGGCACATCTGCTTCACAGTGTGTATGCGTTTGGAAGTGACACGCCTCTTTATACCTTCCGTCAGAGCGAGGAAACGGTGCTTGACCGTATCGAGATCTCGGAGAAGGCGCTCGCCGCTGTGCTTGAGGGGATGCGAGAGGTCGTTGCCGACGAGGCGGCGGGGAGCATCGTGCGAAGATTTATTGACGAGGATATTCCCGTTACCGTGGGCGGTAAAACGGGTACCGCGCAGAACAGCGGTCCGTGCGATAACGCGCTTTTTGTCAGCGCAGCTCCCTATGACGATCCCGAGATCGTGATCTCCGTCGTCCTTGAGGAGGGGTACATGGGTGCTTATGCCGCCCTGACCGCAGGCAGGATCCTTGAAGCGTATTTCAGTGCGTCATAATCATATGATCATAGGGGCAGCCTCGAATTGCTGATTCGAGGCTGCCCCTATGATTGGTAAAGCAATATGAAATGACCGTATATCAAGCCTGTGCTTGCGGCAGATCCGTCGTCGATGCCACTGCATTACCCGTGTTGCTTGCATGTATTTCGGGGAGCTTTTGCATCATAGCTCTTGCCGCATGATCCTCCTCCGGACTTCCAAGTCCGAAGCTGATGGCGATGGCGGTATTGACGTGGTTCATCATCGTATCGTCCAGATGTCCCATTTTTTCCTTTAAGCGCCGTTTGTCAAGGGTTCGGATCTGCTCCAGAAGGATAACGGAATCTTTTTGAAGTCCCACCTCGTGCGCATAAATATCGATGTGTGTGGGAAGCTTTGCCTTGCTCATTTTGGAAGTAATTGCAGCCGCGATCACGGTTGGGCTGTGTTTGTTGCCGATGTCGTTCTGCACGATCAGAACGGGGCGGAGCCCGCCCTGCTCAGACCCTACGACAGGGCTCAGATCTGCGTAATAAATATCTCCGCGCCTGATGCTCATGCTCGTATATTCCTCACTTTTTCGGGGATTCCGACGGAATGCTTCTCTTTTCCTCGGTATTCCTATTCTTCCCAACGGGAGCCGTGTCTTAAACGGCACGGACATATTTTTTCAAAGGAATTTTCTTCCGTGCGGATACTCCATTTTATGACACTCCCGACGGCTTTGTTACGTCTGCGCCGTCATAAAAATGTAAAAAAATTCATATTTCCAAGGAAAAAAGGATTTTTTCTGTTGACAGCGGTCTTTTTTTGTGTTACTATATATTATTAGATAGATTTATTGGAAAAATATGCATTTTCGGATGCCTTTTTCCTCTGTGAAAGGATAGTAACATGGAGTTAGTACAGCATCACTGTAAAAACTGCGGCGGTTCGTTGGAGCCGTTCGGCGAGGGTAGATTAAAATGCCCTCACTGCGGAAGCACCTATGACGTACAAAGCGCCGAGAAGAACACCAAGCAAATGCAGGAGCTCTTCGACGACGCAAAGCGGGAGCTGATCAACAATCTGCGCCGCAATCTCTACAACGCCGTCAACGCGGAGTACGTCAGCTCCGAGGAGGTGCACAGCATCTGCGCGTCCCTCAAGCAATATCTGCCCGACGATTTTCAGGCAAACTTTTACGACGTTGCCACGGGTGCCAACGTCCGTCAGATCACGCGTGCTATTCACGATATCGACGTAGCGGCACACTATGACGACCTGGACGGTATTATTCTTTACCTTATTCGTTCTCTGCAGAGTGAGTTTTTGCTGGAGCTGAACAATCTCATCGAACGTGCCTACAAGCAAAGAGATCTGAAAAAATTCGAGCTTTATTCCACCTACGTTGCCGAGGAGGCGGAAAAGGTGCAGCTCGGTGTTTACGAGACAAAGCTTCCGCGTGAGGTTTTCGTCGCATACTCCAGCAAGGATATGGATAAGGTCTCCGAGCTTGTGACTGCGCTTGAGGAGCAGGGGCTTAAATGCTTCGTTGCCGCGAGGAACTTAAGACACGGAAAGGGCGCTGTGGAGAATTATAACAGGGCGCTGGAGGAGGCGATGGATCATTGCCGTTCCTTTGTCTTCGTGTCCAGCCGCAATTCCCGTAACATCAACTGCGACGCGCTTGAGATCGAGATCCCGTACGTGCAGGGCAAGGATATTGAGAACGCGCCCCCCGAATACCGCAACAATTATACAAGCATTCCCGCGCAGTACAAGAAGCCGCGTGTGGAGTACAGAATCGAAGAAAGCCGCGGCTTCAACGCGGCGGATTCGATCACGAACCAGTTCTTTGACGGCTATGAGCGCGTCTATTCTCCCGACGAGGTAGCCAAGCGCATCATGCAACAATTGCTCAGTGCGGGCAATCCCACGCATCACGCCGAGGAGGCACCCGCGCAGAAGAAGTACTGCGATGCATGCGGCCATGAAAATATTCCCTCCGCCAAATTCTGTGCGGAATGCGGCAACGCGAGCTTTGTAGCCAGCATTGCGGAATTTATCAAGGTCAGTAAGAAAAAGCAGGAAGCGGTACAGCGGGACGCAGCCAAGAAGATCGAGGAGGCAAAGAAGGAAGCCCAGAGGCAGGAAGCGGCGGCAAAAAGAGCCGAGGAGCGTGCGTCGAAGAAAGCCTCTTACAGTGGCGGCGCTTCCGTATTGGATATCGAGAGCGATAAAAGCCCGTGGGTCGCGCTTCTGCTTTGTGTGTTCCTTGGCGCCTTGGGCGGTCATCGCTTCTACGCAGGAAAAACAAGGTCTGCGGTTGCTTATATTTTCACGGGCGGCTTCTTGGGCATCGGTGTCGTCATTGACTTGATCCGGATCCTGACGGGCGGCTTCAAGGATGCCGACGGCTTCCGCCTCGCTTTTGGAAGCGGAGGAAAGAAGGCTACGGGGATCGGGTGCCTCTTTGGCGTGATCGGCGGCATTGCTGTGATCGCGATCGTCTTGGGCGTGATCGGATCCTTTATCAGCGGATTCGTTTCCTCCCTGGCACCCGATGACTACGACGGTGACGGCAGCTATGATTTTGTTACGCCCACGTACAACGCAAATGAAGGGATCGGCGCAGATCCCTTCGACAAAACGAACGATGCCAATAAGGAAGAGCTGTCCGGGAAGGAGCCGCTTCCCGATGTCGTGCCCGGCGTGGGATATGAGACTGATTATGATCGGTATCACCTTTATATGGCGGGCGACGGCTGGCAGCTGTCGATGCTGGAATCCGAGCGCCCGTATGCTACGGAAATGTACGTTCCCGACTACGTTGACGGTATTCCCGTTGTGGGGATCACGGAGGATGCGTTCAAGGGCTGCACGAAGCTGACACACGTAACGGTTCCCGATACGGTAAAGGAGATCGGCGGGGGGGCATTTAACGGCTGCTCCGCGCTTCGCTCGATCGAGCTTCCGTTTGTGGGGATCAACAGAGAGGCGATAGACCGTGAAGGTGTCTTCGGAGTTATCTTCGGAAACGAGTCCTTTTCGGGCTGTACTGTGGTCACTTACGAGCATTCCGACGGATGGATTTCCTCGGAATGCTGCATGCCTTCGACGTTGAGTGAGGTGACTGTGACGAGTGCGGACGTGATTTCCGACCGTGCCTTCCAAAATTGCACGATGCTCAAGACCGTAACTCTCAATGACGGTATCTACAGCATCGGTGTCGGCGCGTTTGAAGGGTGTGCCTCCTTGCAGGCCTTGGACGTTCCCCATACGGTAACGTCGATCCCCACCGAGATGCTGAAGGGCTGTACCTCATTGCGTTCGGTCACATTCAACGAGCTTGAGGTGACGTCGATCGGAGAGTCTGCCTTCCGCGATTGCTCAAACCTTGCTTCCATCAACAGTGAAGGTGCTGATGTGATGTTCCCCGCGTACGGCGTTGCCGACGGAGTCTACGGAAGCGTTGATTTTTCTTCTTCGGAGGCGATTTCCGCTGACGGGGACGGACATTTTCTCCTTTCGGATGCCTTGACCTCGATCGGTAAGGGTGCCTTTGCGGGCTGCGCGAAGATGAAGTTCCTGACCGTTCCGTTTGTTGGCGCATCAAGGAACGCTACGGGAACGGACGGCTTCTTCGGTTATTTCTTCGGTACGGGCGAATTTGCGGGGAGCACACAGATCGTGCAGCTTCACGACGATGAATGGAATTCCTCTACCTTCTATCTCCCGGGAAGCTTGAAGGTCGTCAACGTGACCGATACGGAGGTGATTTCCAACCGTGCCTTCCAGAACTGCACACAGCTTACGCAGATCAACCTTCCCGACGACCTGTTGAGTGTTGGTATTTATGCGTTTGAAAACTGCTCGGCATTGACCGCGATCTCCTTCCCGACGATCTCTGTGATCAGCGAGGGAATGCTGAAGGGCTGCTCCTCTCTGTCCAAGTTTGAGATCTCATGGAACGTCGAAATCATCGAGGCGTACGCCTTTGCGGGATGTTCGGGGCTTCTCTCTGTCGGTACTGACACAGAGGGAGAATTCATCGTTCCGACTTCGGTCAGGTCCATCGGTGAGGGTGCCTTCAACGGTTGCTCGAAAATGACGCATCTCAACGTTCCCTTTGTCGGCAACAGCGCGACTGCGGGGAATGAGGAGGGACGCTTCGGCTATATCTTCGGTACGGAAAGCTACAGCGGTGGTCTTTATACCCAGCAATATAAGGAGGACGATTGGAACAGCACCTATTATTATCTGCCGCCGCGACTTACCTCCGTTACCTTGACGAATACGGAGCAGATCTGCGTCTACGCCTTCCAGAACTGCACGGAGCTTGAGGAGATCAGCATTCCGTCTTCTGTCACGACCGTTGGACGCGGTGCCTTTGAGGGCTGTAGCTCTCTTGCGTTCCTTGACCTTGGCAGCGTAAACGTGATCAGCGAAAAGATCGTGAAGAATTGCACGGCGCTGACCGAGCTTGTCATCAGTCGAGCGGCAACGCAGATCGGTGATGAGGCGTTTATGGGCTGCTCGAATCTTGTAAGCCTCAACACGGTCGCAGGTGCCTCGACGGAAGGATATTTCTACGTTCCCACAAGTGTAAAGAGTATAGGTGAGAGTGCCTTTAACGGCTGCTCTGAAATGACGACGCTGGATGTCTCCTTTGTCGGACACAGCGCAAGCTCTGTAAGCCCCGAAGCGCTCTTTGTGTATATTTTCGGTGACACCTCCTATGCGGGAGGCACGCGTGTTCAGCAGGGGCATACCGACGGTTGGAATTCCTCCTACGGGTACGTTCCGAACAGCTTGAAGACCGTTTGCGTGACAGGTGGCTCCTCCATCGTTCAGAATGCCTTCCAGAACTGCACGATGCTTGAGTACGTTTATCTCAAGGTTTCCGAAGCAAGCGTGCATGAAACGGCATTCGACGGATGCACTGCCGAGATCTACTACAATTGGTATTAAGCAATCAATCTTTTAAGAACATAAGAAAGGAAATACTATCATGTCATTTTTCTCCAAGAAAAAGAAGGGCCCCGTTGAACTGAAGCTGGAGGCAGATCAGTTCTGCCGTGTGCTTGAGGACAAGGCAGCAGAAGTAAAAAAGAGCTATTGTATCATCGCCAACAGCGACAACTACAACCTTTTGTACCGCGACGGACAGTTCCTCGGTATGCCCAAGCCCTTCGGCGGCGCGATCTTCCCCTTCTCGCAGGATCCTACCTGTGAGGGCTCGAACGGTCAGAAGAAGAAATTCCACACTGCAAAGGTCGTATGCCTTTCCAAGGACTTCAATCTGAAGGTCTTCTGGGGAACCGAGACGCCCTTCATGATGGAGGACTGCATCACAAAGAAGCCCTATTCCGTGGGGGCTCGCGGCGTGTTCTACGTTTCCATTGATCCCTCCGATGCCGCTCGTAAGGCAGACCAGTTCTACAGCAAGTGCCTGACGCAGAGAAATGCGGATCTCTTCAATGCAGAGGCACTCAGAGACTTCTTGCGCGAAGCATTCGTGATGCAGATCGGTGCAAAGATCCAGCAGTATATGACGGAGGAAAACCGCTCCATTGCCAATCTCGTAGGACTTCAGCCCTCCGAGATCCTCAAGATCAGTGAGGATCTGTTCCCCAAGATGAAGGATATCTTCGGTATGTACGGTCTTACCGTCACCGACGTCAGTGCCAATTCGATCCTGCAGGGTCTTGTGATCCATCCGATCGAGTAATTATACATCACGAAAAGGAGAATACGTCATGGGATTGTTTAAGAAAAGATACGAAAAGAACGTATCCAGAGATAATGAATTTCTCAAAAAGTATGCTGTCAGAACAAACGGACTTCTGATGTTTACCGAACATAACGAGGCGGTCACGCGTGAGCTGAACGCGCTCAAGGATGATTTCCAGTATACCGTTGCTACCTCCGACAAGGAGGCAAAGGCACTGGAGAAGAAGATCACCGAAAACTTTGAGGCACTGGCTACGGCGCTTGAGCAGCCCCAGTGGGAGGAGGAGCAGGTCCTTCTGACGATCAAGGTGCTTCGCCGCGCCATCAACGAGATCTCCTCGCTTCGCTCCTGATGGGAGGACGGTGGCAGTATGACCTCCAATGCTACGATCGTCAAATGCGAGCTGTGCGGTGCCAGAATGAAGCAGGTCGGTGCAGACGGAGCGGTTGCGCTTTACCACTGTCCCTCCTGCGGCAACGATGCTACGGTGAAGCTTGAGGGTGGAAACGCCGATTTCCTTGTCAGAAAGACAGAGCTGCTTGTCCGCGCATCAAAGGGGATCGCAGAGTGGGACAGTACACAGTGGGACTACCTGAAAAAGGATCTTCTGGATTTTATGGCACGCTATGAGGACGCCAAAGCAGATCTCCGCATGCAGATGTCTGTGCTTGCCTGTGTGACGCACGGCTTTCATTACATCACCGAGGAAAATTATAAGGAATGCAAAACGCTTTACAAGCTCACGGAAAAAATGTACAAAATATTGCTCCGTGAATTGAAGCAGACCCCTGATACAGGGACACTTGAGAGCACCGAGGACTACAAAAAGAATCGCGCGCTTTACAGGAAATGCATCAACGACTACCGTAACACAAAGCTTGCCTGGAAGCTTGCGTTTAGCGTTGTGAAAAAGTTTATACCGATCAAATAAGCAAAAGCACGTATCCGTTCAATGCCGTACTGCGGTAACGGATACGTGCTTTTTTTTCTTTTTAGAGAGCCAATGAAGACAAAAAGTGAATTTTAACATTTCATAAACATTTCGAAAACGAAACGCAAAAAAGGAAGGTGTATCATACGGTCGATCAAAAAAGAAAGCGGGCAAATATGGAAAATAATAAGATATTCACTTATAGCTATTCGGCACTGCAGAATAAAGAGGTTGAGAGCATTCGGAAAAAGTATCTTCCAAAGGAAGAGAACAAGGTTGAAACGCTTCGCAGACTGGACAGACGTGCGCAGAGTGCTGGGATGGTCACCTCGCTGACGGTGGGGGTCATCGGATGCTTGATCTTCGGCATCGGCATGTGCTTCGGACTTGACGTTTTTGCGGGAGCGGATTGGCTGTCGGTTTTGTTCTGTGTGATCGGAGCCGCCGTCATGCTTCCCGCGTATCCCGTGTATCGACTCATTTCGAGAAAAGTCAAGGCACGTCTCACTCCCGAGATCCTGCGGCTTTCCGAGGAGCTTTTGGGATCTTAAGCAAGATTAACAAAACAAAAACATTTTTTAAAAGAATCGAAAACATCGGGATTGTATACTGTATACGTAATCAAATGAAAGGTAAGGTATGGGAGAATGAATGAGAGAGATAGGCACGTTATGGCGGCGAAGATCCGCGCACGCTATACGGAAAAAGAAGTCACGGATCTGGACGAATTGCGGGCGCTTGACGCGCGTGTCAAAAGACCTGCCTGTGTGTTCGCTTACATTTTCGGCAGCATTGCCGCGATCATTATGGGAGCGGGCATGAGCCTTGTGATGACCGACATCGCGTCGATCCTCGGCTTGGGAGATATGATGATCCCCGGCGTTGTCATCGGTTGCGTGGGGATGATCCTTGCGTTGATCAATTATCCCATGTACTGCGGAATCCTCAATTCCCGTAAGAGAAAGTACGTACAGAAGATCCTTGAGATGAGTGACAGGATCATGGGGAAGGAAAACGCATAAAAATATTGTAAACATAAAAGGAGAACAAGAACATGGCAAAATCAAAAAAGCCGCTCATGATTGCGGCAATCGGTGCGGGTGTTGCCGCTGTCGGCGCAGGCCTTTTCGCAGCGTTTCGTTCGATGAAGGCAAGTGCCAAGGCTCAGCACGAGGTTGACAAGGCGGAATTCGAAGCGGTCAAGGCAGAATCGAAGGCAAGCTTCGAGGAAGCAAAGAAGGACTGAACTGCATAAAGGCATTGGCGGGGCGTTCACGGGCGGCTCGCCGATGCCGCGTAAATAAACAAAGGAATGGTGAAACATGAACGCTATTGAGATCAGAGATTTATCCAAAAGCTTTCGCGGAATGTATGCTGTCGATCATTTGAATATGACCGTTCCGCAGGGCGCGATCTACGGCTTTATCGGGGAAAACGGCTCCGGTAAATCCACTACCGAAAAACTCATCTGCGGACATCTTGTGCCCGACGGAGGTGAGATCAAGCTGTTTGGCAAGGACTATACCGATCCGGGTGTCCGTGTCAGAGTAGGGGCATTGATCGAGAACGCGGGATGCTTCCCGGGATCGAGCGTCTATCAGAATCTGCGCATGCAGACGATCAATCTTGGACTTGAAAATCCCGACGAGGAGATCCGCCGCGTGCTTGAGATCGTCCGCATGGAGGACAATGCGCATCTCAAGTTCAAAAGCTGCTCGCTCGGTATGAAGCAGAGGATCGGTATTGCCATGGCGCTCCTTGGGGACCCCGCGCTCCTCATTCTTGACGAGCCCATCAACGGACTTGATACGGACGGGATGAGGATCATGCGTGAGATCCTTGTGGACATCACGCAGAAGTATGGCTGTACGGTGCTGATCTCCTCCCACATCCTCGGTGAGCTTGAAAAGATCGCGACGCACTACGGCATCATCCGACAGGGAAGGATGATCATGGAGCTCTCTGCCCGCGAGATGGATAGCCGTGCTCAGGTGTTTGTATCGCTGAAAACGAAGGATATGGAGGGCGCCGAGGCGGCGCTCAGAGCGGGCTTTGCTACCGTTCGACGCGAGGGGGATTATCTGCGTGTCTACGACGTGGACGACACGGCGGGCATCGTTGATCATCTGATGAAGAGCGGTCACGTGCCGAGCGAGATCAAAAAGAACAAGATCGGTCTTGAGGAATATTACATCGAGCTGATGTCAAACGCTACGGACAAGTCGGAGGAAAACTGATATGATACATGAAATTACCTTTGAATCCCCCAGCTTTGGAAAGCGCATTAAGGGAATGCTTGGCGTAGACTTTTACCGCCTGTTCCACACGCCCCTGTTTTACATCTTTCTTGCCATCTCGGCGATCATTCCCGCGATGGTTTCGGGAATGACGATGATGCCGGATCAGAGCGGAAACACGATGGAACCGCTTTATTCCAACGTCTGGCAGATCATTGCCGCCTCCAAGTCCCTTTACGTCATCGAGGGCATTGCGGACTATGCCAACATGAATATGGTCTTTATCTTTGGCGGGATCATGGTCTCCATCTTTATCGGTCACGACTATCGGTCGGGCTACGTAAAGCAGCTCTTTACCACACACGCAAAGAAGCAGGATTACATGATCTCCAAAAGTCTTGTGTGCGCATTTGCCATCGTCTGCATGTGCGCGTCCTACTTCCTTGGCGGCACGGTCGCAGGGCTTCTTGTCGGCTATGAGACCGACGTCAACGTGGGCTCCCTGATCATCGCCATTCTCGGAAAAATGATCATGAGCCTCGGGTGGGCAAGCCTTTATACGTTCCTTAACGTCATTTTCAGAAAATATTTCGGCGTTTCCATCGCCTCCTCCTTCTTCTTCGGCACGGGGATCCTGATCATCGGTGCGGCGGCGGTCGTTGAGAATCTTTCTCTCCCCACCTCCTTCCTCAATGTCTTTCTCTACGGGGCATCGGTCAACGCGTGCCTTGCAAGCGATATTTGGGCTTTGATCATTTGCGTTGCCGTATCGCTTGCGTGGACGCTCCTTTACAATTTCCTCGGCACGAAGGTGCTCACATCCAGTGACGTTTACTAAGGGAGGGATGATCGATGAATGCAATTGAACTTAAAAATTTATCCAAAAACTTCGGTCCCAAGCAGGCGGTATGCGGCTTGAATATGACCGTTCCGATGGGAGCGATCTACGGCTTCATCGGGGAGAATGGCTCCGGCAAATCCACCACAGAGAAAATGATCTGCGGGCTGATCCCCACCGGTGGCGGCTCGATCAAGCTCTACGGAAGGAATTTTACAGACGAGGCGGTCAGAGCGCGTCTTGGTGTGCTGATCGAGTCTCCCGGATGCTTCCCGTCGCTCACCGTTTGGGACAACATGATGCTGCAGGCGGCAAACCTCGGTATTTCCAATGCCGCAGAGGAGGTCGTCCGAGTGCTCAAGGCTGTGAGAATGGAGGGCGCCGCAGGAAATAAGTACAAGAACTGCTCTCTCGGTATGAAGCAGAGAGTGGGCATTGCCATGGCGCTTTTGGGAGATCCCACACTTCTCATCCTTGACGAGCCGCTCAACGGACTTGATGCGGAC
>SVSZ01000053.1 GCA_015064025.1 Oscillospiraceae bacterium
AGGGTGAGCGCGAGATGGCTGCCAACAACACCACTCTCGGACGCTTCATCCTTGACGGTATCACTCCCGCTCCCAGAGGTATTCCTCAGATCGAGGTTACCTTCGACATTGATGCAAACGGCATTGTAAACGTTACCGCACAGGATAAGGGTACGGGTAAGGAGCAGCACATCACCATCACCTCTTCCACCAATATGAGCAAAGAGGATATCGACCGCGCAGTTCAGGATGCGGAGAGATTTGCCGAAGAGGATAAGAAGGCGAGAGAGGCTGTCGACGTAAAGAACCATGCAGAATCTCTCATCTTCCAGAGCGAGAAGACGCTTGGCGAGCTTGGTGACAAGGCAGATCCCGCGGACGTACAGAACGTAAAGGATGCCATCGAGAAGCTGAAGGAGACCCTTAAGGGCGGCGACGTTGAAGCGATCAAGGCTGATACGGAGGCTGTTGAGAAGTCCTTCTACGCGATCTCTGAGAAGCTTTACAGCCAGCAGGCAGGTGCACAGGGCGCGAACCCGAATGCAGGAGCTGACGGTCAGGACGGCACCTATTACAACGCAAGCTACGAGGATAACTCCGGCAACAACAATCAGTAAAAAAGAAAATATACGTTTTCTTCGGGAAAGGCACGAAATGTGCCTTTCCCGTAAGGTGTATTTCGGCGATCCGTGCAAATTTGCGGATGCTTGCGTGAAATTTGCAAGGATGACCGAAATACAGCGTCACGAAAGGATTCATATGGCAGACAAGAGAGATTACTACGAGGTCCTTGGTGTTGACAAAAACGCCGATGCGGGCACGATCAAAAAAGCATATTACAAGCTTGCAAAGCAATACCATCCCGATGCAAATCCCGGTGATAAGGTTGCAGAGGAGAAATTTAAGGAAGCAAACGAGGCATACGAGGTTCTCTCGGACGCCGAAAAGAAGGCAAAATACGATCAGTTCGGACACGCCGCATTCGATCCTTCCATGGGGGGTGGAGACGGCGGTTTTGGCGGCTTTGGCGGTTTTGGCGATTTCGGTGATCTGGGGGATATCCTCGGCGGTATGTTTGGCGGTGCCTTCGGCGGCGGAGGTGCGAGACGCCGTAACGGTCCTGTCCAGGGCGATGACATCGGAACGACCGTCAATATTTCCTTTGAGGAAGCCGTATTCGGAGTGAAGAAGGACATCTCCTATTCCAGAATCTGCCGTTGCGGAGACTGTAAGGGCACGGGAGCGGCGGACGGCGCAAGTCCCGAGACCTGTTCCGTTTGTCACGGAAGCGGACAGGTGCGCCGTGTACAGAGAATGGGCGGTATGTCCTTCCAATCCACCGCACCCTGCGACGCATGTCGCGGCAGCGGTAAGATCATAAAAAATCCTTGCTCGAAATGCCGCGGATCCGGGATGACGAGAGAGAACAAGCGTCTCACCGTTTCCATTCCCGCAGGCATTGACCACGGAGAGAGAGTCGCACTTCGCGGTCAGGGTAACGACGGTCGCAACGGCGGTCCTGCGGGAGATCTTATCCTTTCCGTCTCCGTGCGTTCGCATCAGATCTTCGAGCGTGACGGGTATGACATCTACTGTGAGGTGCCCTTGACCGTTGCGGAAGCGACGTTGGGGGCTGAGATCGACGTTCCTACACTGGAAGGAAATGAGAAGTACAGCATTCCCGAGGGAACACAGCCCGGGACGAAGTTTACCATGCGCGCAAAGGGAGTGCCTTACGTCAACGGAAACGGAAGACGCGGAGATCTTATCTTCCGCGTTACAGTGGAGATCCCCAAGGGGCTTAACGATAAGCAAAAGGCGGCAATGAAGGCATTTGCAGACAGCTGCGGTGAGAGCAATTACGCAAAGCACAAGCAGTTTTTCAAAAAGATCTTCGGGAAATAACCGAGATAAGGAGACGCAATGATAGATCAGGATTATGTATGCGGAGATTACGGAAGTGAAACGCAGTGGACGCAGATCCGCGTGACTGTAAAGCTGGAGGAGCTGGATTCCCTGACTGCCATCATGAGCATGGTATCCAACAATCTGCAGATTGAAGACTACAGCGATATCGACCTGAAGACCTGCTACGGAGATTTGATCGATGAGAGTATTCTCAATGCGGACAAGACCGTTGCGTCGGTTTCTGTCTATCTTCCCGCGGAGCGCAGCGTTGCGGAGTGCGTTTCGTTTTTGAAGGAGCGCTTTGCGACGGTGGGACTGACCGATCCGAAGCTGGAAACGGTCGGCGTGAACGAAGAGGACTGGGCGAATTCCTGGAAGGCTTATTACAAGCCCATTAAGATCGGTGAGCGTCTTGTCATCGTTCCCGCATGGGAAAAATATACCCCCTCTGAGGGAGAGCTGATCGTCCGCATGGATCCCGGTATGGCGTTCGGCACGGGGACGCATGAAACGACACGTCTTGTCATCAAGCTTTTGGAAAGCTATACAAAGCCCGGCTGTCGTATGCTGGACGTTGGTACGGGAAGCGGAATCCTTGCGATCTGCGCCTCCAAGCTGGGGGCAGGTGAGTGCCGCGCTTATGACATTGATCCCATGGCGGTGCGCGTTGCCAATGAGAATATCAAGGACAGCGGACTTAAAAACATTACGTGTGAGGTCTCGGATCTTCTGCGTCACGTGGACAGAAGTGCCAAGTACGATCTGATCTGTGCCAATATCGTGGCAGATATCATCATTCGTATGACTCCCGACGTGGGAGAATTGATGCATGAGAACACGGTGCTGCTGGCTTCGGGTATCATCATGGAGAGAAGCGAGGACGTGATCGAGTGCTTTGAGTCAAACGGCTTTAGGATCGTTGAAAAGCTGGTGGACAATGGTTGGTGCGGTCTTGCCGTGATGAAGAAATAACAAAAAGCATTTGTGATAATACCCAAAGGGGATTTTCACAAATGCTTTTTGCTTTCTTGCGCAAAGGTAAGTCAACCGTGATGCGAAAGATGTTGCTTTTTCTGTGATTCATTGAAAACCGTTCGGAAATAAGCGAAGGATAGGATCAATTCAAGTAGCTTTCTCTGTTGTTTTTGCGGCATTTACCGGGAGAGATAGATAGGTGCTTTTTGAAAACGTTTGTCATATATTGCTGACTTCCGAAGCCGCATTTCTCTGCAATTTCCTCGATGGAAAGCGAAGTGGCACATAAAAGCTCGCGAGCGCCCGCGATACGGCATTCCGTGACGTAGGTGTGCGGAGTGATTCCTGTATGACTTGTGAAAAGAGAGTGAAAATAGGAGGGGCTGAGGTTGGCAGCAGAGGCAATGTCGGAAAGCTTGATCTGCTCCGTGTAATGTGCATGAATGTAATTTTTCGCTTTTTCAACCGAACGTGCAATCCCGCTCTCTGCATCCTGTGACAGCTTTCCGTCCTTGATGAAAAAGGAAAGGAGAGACAGGAGATTGCTCTGTATCAGAAGAGGATCCGCATCCTTTTGCGCTCCCAGAGCGATCAAAGCATCAAAATGCTTTTCGATCTCATAGGTGTGGAAGGCAGGAAAATAGGTCGGGAGTGACGAAAGAATGTCCGCGAGTATTCCCGCAACCTCAAATTTCAGAAATTTTGTGCGGAAGGGGAGCTCGCTGTTGCATTTTTCTCCCGGACGACCGATCAGGACATGATGTCGCTTGATGCGGTAAGAGACACCGTTTGAAAAGGTGTTCCTTCCGTTTTCCAGATAGTATTCGATTTCAAAAAGCCGACGTGTGCGCTCGGGGGATACGGTCAGATCTCCGAAAATGCTGCAATCGAAATATCCGTATCGAAGAGAGGTGGGGAGCATCAACGTGTCACTCATTGCGACATCCTCCGATAAAAGTAAGATTTCATAAAAATAAGAGAAGTTTGTATATGGAAAGCGATTGCGGTTTCCATTATAATTATTGTATCATAATTTTCATGATCCGTCAATCGAAAGGAAGGAAAAAGATGAATAAAGTTGAAGTTTCCGTAGAAAAGCTGGTTCTTCCGACCTATGCGGAGCCGAAAGCAGAGGAATTTCCCATGTTCGCGGAGAATCGCGTTCACCAGAGAACAAGCGGCGATCCCTATCCCAACAAGATCGTTGCAAGAGTAGATCGTGTAAATAAAACCGATAAGGAATATATTGCCGTCAGACTCGAAAACGAGTATGTCCGCGTGGTGATCCTCCCTGAGATCGGCGGACGTATTTACGGCGCGACCGATAAAATAACGGGGTACGATTTCTTTTATAAGCAGAATGTGATCAAGCCCGCGCTCATCGGCGTACTCGGGTCCTGGATTTCGGGCGGTGTTGAATTCAACTGGCCCTTCCATCACCGCGCTTCCGGATACATGGCGTGTGATTTTGACGTGGAGGAGCTGGAGGATGGAAGTGCCGTATGTCATCTTTCAGAGCACGACCCGATCGACCGAATGAAGGGCATGTTCAGCATTGTTTTGCGCCCCGGAGAGAGCTTCTTTGAAACAAGAATGCGTCTTTACAACCGTACGGATATGCCGCATTCCTTCCTTTGGTGGGAGAATGCAGCAGTGCCTGTGAACGAGAGCTATCAGATCTTCTTTCCGCAGGACGTTACCTACGTCAATTTCCACTATCTGAAATCGCGTATTACTTTTCCCGTGGCAGGAAACGGTGTCTTTAACGGGATCCCCATGAAGGAGGCAAGAGATATCTCTTACCACAAAAACACAAAAGAGGCAACCTCATATTTTGCCAGCGCGTCGGATTATGATTTCTTCGGTGGATACGATCATGGCAAAGAATGCGGAGTTGTTCATATTGGCGACCACCATCTTTCCCCCGGTAAGAAAATGTTTACGTGGGCATACAGTCAACTCTCGAAGTCATGGGAGAATGCACTGACCGATACCGACGGACAGTATGCGGAGCTGATGGCGGGCTCATATTCGGATAACCAGCCCGATTTTTCATGGCTTGCTCCTTACGAAACCAAAGAGTTTTCGCAGTACTGGTATCCGATCGCGAAGATCGGAACGCCTACCTTTGCCAATCTGAATTGCGCGTTTAAGATCTCTCGTGAGCAGGGGGGCGCGACCCTTTCCGTTCAAAGCTGCCGTGTTTATAAAAATGCAACGGTTAAAGTTTATGATGGAGAAAAAACCTGTTTTGAAGACAGGGTAGATCTTTGCCCCGAGAAGCCGATCTCGCTGTCTCTTTCTTCCGTTCCTCCCTACGTTACCGTAGAGCTGCTTGATTGCGAGGGGGAGTGTATTGCTGAATATACCGAGCAAAGCTTTGACACACACAACATGCCTCCCGTGATCACGGATATGCCGCTTGCAACGGAAATGCGCTCGGCGCAGGAACTCTATCTTGCGGGCGTGCACGTGGAGCAGTATCGCGATCCTGCGGTGCATCCCGATGCATATTGGAAGCGAGCACTTGAGCGTGAGCCCGACCATATTCCTTCGCTGATCGCAATGGCAAAATACGAGTACCGCGCCTATCGCTTTGATTCCGCACGAAAATATGCCGAAGAAGGTCTCTTGCATTTGTGTAGGTATAACAAGCATCCGATCAGCGGAGAGGCCTACTACGTTCTCGGTCAGATCCTTGAAGCGCAAGGAGAAGAGAAGCGAGCGTACGACAGCTATTACAGCGCCGCCTTTGCGGCTGATTTTGTGGCTCCCGCGATGACGCGCATTGCTGTGATCGATCTGAAAAAGCGTGATTTCGCGGCGGCAAAAAAGCATGCCTCGGTAGCATTGGACTATGGAAAAAACAACGGCTTGGCACGTGCTGCATACGTTCTTGCGCTCAAGGGGCTTGGGCAGAATGAGCGCGCACAGGCGCTTTGCAAGACTTATCTGAGAGAGGATCCCTTGGATCATTTCCTTCGTTATCTTTCGGGGGACGTGCATTTTTACGAAAAGCTTTTGTCCGACTCGAGACAGACCTGCCTTGATCTGTGCGCGGATCTTGAAGCGATGGGGATGTATGCGGAAGCCAAAAAGCTTCTCAAGGGTTTGATCGATCACATGCACGGCAAGGGCTATCGGATGATATACTGTGCGATCGGTTATTATTCCGCGCTTTGCGGTGAGGATCCCGGCTTTGCGTATGACGCAGCGGGAAGTGCCGAGCTTGGTCCCGCATTTCCTGTGCGCATATGTGAAATGAGGATGTTGAGAGCTTGCATCGAAACGTGCGATGCTGCATGGGCACGCGTCCTGCTTGGCTGCTTGCTTTATCACAAGCGTCATTACAGAGAAGCGGCAGAGCTGTGGGAGGCATGCGGGGATGACCCGATGGCACAGAGAAACCTTGCGGTGGCTTATTTCAGTCATCTTTCAAGAAAGGAAGATGCGCTGTCTCTGATGCGTGACTTGATCGACCGTTATCCCACGGACGAGACGCTCCTTTACGAGGCGGTTGTCCTTATGAACAAGATGAATCGTCCCGCTAAGGAAAAAATTGATCTGCTGCTCTCTCGCACCTTTACCCGTGACGATATCACCGTGGAGCTCTCCAAGGCATACAATCAGGCAGGACTTCCCGAAAAGGCGATAGAAACGCTGATGTCTCACTCCTTTGTTCCCTGCGAGGGAGGGGAGCACTCCATTGCCGATCAGTACCTTTTTGCTTATCTTACCAAAGGGAAGCGTGCACTTGACGGCGGAGAATACAGTGAAGCGCTGAAGCTTTTTGAGGAAGGACAGAAGCTGCCTCAAAGTCTTGGTGCCGGTATCTGGAATCACTGCAAGCTGATCCCTCTGCGTTATCACTGCGCGCTTGCGCTGGAGGCACTGGGACGCACCGATGAGGCAAGGGAGATATATCGCTATATCTGCGGAACAGAAATCGAGTATTTCAGCAACATGCATCTGCCCGAGCTGCCGTTTTATCAAGCACTGTCCTACGATCGCTTGGGGGATACCTTGGCGGCGCGCAGTCTGATCACCGAATACAAGCGTACCTGGAGCAGTATCAAGGATAAGACGGACAACGGATTTTTCGGAACCACTCCCTTCTTTATGCCATTTGTGGATACGGCATCCGATCTGCGTCGCTCCTACGGACTCTATCTGGAAGGACTTCTGGCTCTTTACAGCGGAGAAAAAGAGGCGGCAAAGAAAATGCTTGACGCGTCCTATGCACTCAACAACGATCGACTCTTCGCACTCTTTTATGCCTGAAAATGCTTTGCTTATACGGCTTGTGTGCATACAGAGGGACATGGTGAAAATTTAATAGATGGACACCGAGAAAAAACGAAGGACTGAGACTGTAAAAGGTCTTGGTCCTTCTTTCTTGAGTAAGTCCCCGCGCAAAGCATCAAAAACGGCGGTTTTTTTGATAAAAAAATGAATTGTTTACAAAAAAGTGTTTACAAAAAGAATATTCTGTAGTAAAATATATAGGAATATACTTATAAGGAGAAGTTTGGATCATGGAAAAGCCTCAATATCATCGTGTGTTACTTAAGCTTTCCGGTGAAGCTCTGTCATCGGCGGGGGACGGGATCCTCGATTTTGCCTTTATTGAACGTGTTGCAGAGCAGATCAAACGCTGCACCGATGCCGGCGTACAGGTTGCCGTCATCGTAGGTGCGGGAAATATCTGGAGAGGCAGACAGGGAACGGGAATGGACCGTTGCCGCGCTGATCACATGGGGATGCTCGCGACAGCCATCAATTCTCTGGCACTTCAGGATGTCTTTTTGCGTGTCGGCATGGACGCGGTCGTGATGACCGCTGTGGAAATGGAGGCCTTTGCCGATCATTATACGACAAGAGGTGCCATCGAAGCACTTGAAAGTGGCAAGGTGGTTATATTCGGCTGCGGTCTCGGTACACCTTATTTCTCCACAGATACGGCGGCTGCTCTTCGTGCGGCTGAGATCGAGGCAGATTGTATTCTGATGGCAAAGAATATTGATGCTATCTACAGCGCCGATCCAAAGCTCGATCCGAATGCGGTCCGTTACTCGGATCTTACCTACATGCAGATCATTGAAGAGAATCTGCGTGCTTTGGATATGTCCTCTGCGATCTTCTGCATGGACAACGACATCAAGGGATACGCCTTCGGTCTTGCAGATCCCGAAAACATCTATCGTGTGGTGATGGGCGAGCCTGTTGGCACCGCGATCCACAACTGAGAAATCTTTGAAATCATAAAACTTACATAGAAGGGGATTGAAACAATGAAATTCAACACAAAAGCAACCGAAGAGAAAATGCAGAAAAGCGTAAACGCTTACGAAAACAACCTTTCCACGATTCGCGCAAGCCAGGCGAACGGTGCGATCGTTTCCAAGGTTACGTTTGATTACTACGGCTCGGCGACCAAGCTGACGGATATGGCGTCTGTTGCTGTGACCGATCCCAAGACCTTGACCATCACTCCCTATGACCGTTCTACGCTCAAGGCAATGGTAAAGGCGATCCAGGCATCCGATATCGGCATCAATCCTGTGGATGACGGTACCGTGATCCGTCTTGTTTTCCCGCCTCTGACCGAGGAGCACCGTAAGGGACTTGCAAAGCAGATCCAGAAGCTTTCCGAGGATGCACGCGTTGCGGTCCGTAACGTTCGCAGAGATGCCAATGATGACATCAAGAAGCAGAAGAAGGACGGACTTATGACGGAGGATGAACAGAAGGCGGGGGAAAAATCCGTACAGGAGCTCACAGACCGCTATATCAAGATGATTGACGATATTACCTCCAAGAAGGAAAAGGAGATCATGAAGATCTGATCTTTATTGGTTGAGCGGTATCCGCATTTGTCGGGTACCGCTTCCTAAAAGTATTACAGACGGAGAAGAGCTATGTTGTTCAAAAGAGCGAAGAAAAAGCAGGAAAAGCAGGTCGTTGACGAGCGCTTGCAGCATATCGCCTTTATCATGGATGGGAACGGGCGTTGGGCACAGAAGCGGGGAATGCCCCGCGAGTTCGGGCATTCGCATGGGGCTGCGACCTTCAAGAAGGTTGGCCGCTACTGTGAAAGCATCGGACTTAAATATATGACGGTCTATGCCTTTTCTACCGAAAACTGGAAGCGTCCGCAAAAGGAAGTCGATACGATCATGAGGATCCTTGATGAGTACATTGAGGAATGCTTTATCGAAATGGTAGACGATAACGTGCATTTTCGCTTCATCGGAAATCTTGATATCTTTCCTGCGGAGCTGCGCGCAAAGATGGATAAGATCGACCGTGAAACGGCACACAAGCCCTTTTTGTTGAACATTGCCGTGAATTACGGTGGGCGCGAGGAGATCGTTCACGCGTGCCGCGAGCTGATCCGTGAGGGCGTGCAGGACGTCACGGAGGACGACATCTCGGCGCACACCTATACCGCATGCTGCCCCGACCCCGATCTTGTCGTGCGTACGGGTGGCGACCTTCGTATCTCCAATTTTCTTCTTTGGCAATCGGCTTATACCGAGTATTATTTCACTGACGTTTTATGGCCCGATTTTTCGGGCGAGGACGTGGATGCGGCAGTTGCTGCATTCTATGCGAGAAAACGTCGCTATGGCGGCGTCTGATTGTGTACTATTTTGGGATAGGAGACGTTTTTTCTTATGAAACAGCGTATTATCACAGGCTTGGTCGCAACCTGCGTTTTGATTGTAAATCTGATTTTTGCGAGGACGCCGCTCCTTCTTTGCTCTTTGGCGCTCGCATCTGTTATTTCCGTGTTTGAGCTTGCACGTTGCGTAGGTCTTCATAAAGCATATCCTCTGTGTATTCCGCTTTATGTTTTGGCGGCGATCTGTCCGTTTGTCACCAGATATGCGGGGAATTTTGCGGATCTGTTTGAGATAGGCGGTTGGGAGGATCTTGCTACATACGCAGGGGACTTGAACAAGCTTCGCCATTACGCGCTTATTGTGATCATGGTGATGATGTTTTATTTCTTTGCTATGATGACCTTCTCAAGGGGAAAATACAAGGTGACGGACGTTTCCGTGCTTTTCATGGTAAGCCTTTACATTCTTTTGGGAATAAACGGCATCGTTGTCATGCACGATTATCGCACGGGCGGCGAGATCCTTTATATTACCATCTTTATAGGCGCGTGGGTCACGGATATTTTTGCGTATTTCTGCGGCATGCTGTTTGGGCGTGGCGGAAAGCACAAGCTGATACCGGACGTCAGTCCAAAGAAGACTGTTGAGGGGAGCATCGGAGGTATTGTTTTCTGTGTTCTTGTGATGTGGATTTACGGGCTTCTTTGCACAAAGTTCAGCACCCACGATTCCTATCTTTGGTTCTTTGTCATCGGCGGATTGATCGCATCGATTGTTGCACAGCTCGGGGATCTTCTGATGTCTGTTGTCAAGAGAAACTACGGTATCAAGGATTACGGAAAGATCTTTCCGGGACACGGCGGAATGCTTGACCGCCTTGACTCCATGTTTGCGGTGTCTGTTGCACTGATGGCGTTCTCCTCCTTCTTTGGCTTCTTTAAAGGTATATGAGGTGAAATAAAACATGCAGATGAATTATGAATATCCCTCTATTTCGATCCTTGGCTCTACCGGATCTGTCGGTGAGCAGGCGATCGACGTAGCGTTGAAAAACGGAATACGCGTCAACTGTCTCTCGGCAAATAAGAATGTCGCGCGCGTGGAGACACAGGCGAGAGAGCTTGGCGTCAAGGCATGTGCTATGGCAGACAGAGATGCGGCAAGGGATTTGGAAATAAAGCTTGCGGATACCGATATCAAGGTGTATACCGGGATTGAAGGGATCTGCGAAATGATATCCGAGCATTACGAGGAACGAGAGGTCGTGGTCAATTCCATTATCGGGGAGGCGGGGCTCCGGCCCACTCTTGCCGTTCTCGGCGCCGGGAAGAAGCTGGCGCTTGCTAACAAGGAATCCCTTGTCTGTGCAGGCGAATTCGTGATGAAGCTGGCACAGGCGAAGAGAGCGGAGATCCTTCCCGTTGACAGCGAGCACAGCGCGATCTTCCAGGCACTCCGCGCAGGAGAGAAAAAAGAGATCAAGCGGCTTCTTCTGACCGCATCGGGCGGTCCCTTTTACGGAATGAGCCGCGAAGCACTTGCAGGCATCCGCGTGGAGGACGCGCTGGCGCATCCCACGTGGAATATGGGCGCCAAGATCACAATTGACAGCGCAACGCTGATGAACAAGGGCTTTGAGGTGATCGAGGCTGTACATTTGTTCGGCGTGAGTGCCGATCAGATCGAGGTTTTGGTGCATCGTGAGAGCATAATGCATTCGGCGATCGAATACATTGATAACAGCGTGATTGCACAGATGTCTGTTCCCGATATGCGCCTTTGTGTTCAGTATGCTCTGACGCATCCCGCACGTACGGAGGCTGTGATTCCGACGCTTGATCTGACCTCGATTGGAAAAATGACCTTTGCCAAGCCGGATACGGACACCTTCACGCTTTTGAAGCTGGCGTTTTCGGCAGTAGAGAAGGGCGGTGCCGTTCCCGCGGTGCTAAATGCTGCCAATGAGGTGGCTGTTGCCGCATTCCTTGACAGACGTCTTGACTTCCTTGGAATTTTTGACGTCGTTATAAAGACGGTAAAAGCCTTGCCCGACGCGGCAAGGATCCGCTTGATGGATGACATCTTCGCCTTTGACGGTGCCGCAAGATCACTTGCGAATGAATTTTTGACGAAGCGCTCGGCGCTTTGCTGATGTCACGGAGGAACCAAGAACTTGCAATTTCTCTATATCATTCTCGCAATATTTATTTTTGGAGTGCTTATCTTCATCCATGAGCTGGGGCATTTCATTGCCGCGCGCCTGTGCGGTGTCAAGATCCTTGAGTTTGCTATCGGTATGGGTCCCAAGCTTCTCGGTTGGAAAAGTAAGAAAAGCGGCACGCAATATGCGCTTCGCCTCTTTCCCATCGGCGGGTTTGTCAGTATGCTGGGCGAAAACGGCATGGAGGCTGTGCAGGGTGAGAACGGCGAGAACGAAGAGCATGAGGAGGTATCTCTCATCAATGAGATCGAAGAGACCTCTGACTTGAAAGAGACTGAGGAGGACTCTTCGGAGGCGTCCACGGTTGCCTCGAGCCTTGATAAATCCGCATATTGCAATCAAAGTGCATGGAAAAGGATTCTGATCTCCGTCGCAGGTCCTGCTATGAATATTCTCCTCGGCTTTTTCCTGATGATCTCCATTGTTCTTATGGCGGGCATCGAAAACGCCGGCACGAACCGCATCTGGGGATTTTACGTTACCTATACCGAGGAGGAGAGCCTTTCGGGAATCGAAAAAGACGATTATATCGTCGGTTACGTGGAAGGAGATCGGCGCATTCCCATCACCTCTCTTTCTCATTTTACAGATCTCGTGGAACAAAGCGAGACACACAGCTTTGATCTCGTAATCAACCGTCTGAGTGAGGACGGCTCTGAGATCAAAGAATTGATTTTGGAGGATACACCGCTTTTTACAAAGGATCTCTCGGGCTTTCAATCCTCCCTGAGTGAGGCTTCAGGACTTCGCGAAGGGGATGAGGTGATCAAGGTCAATTCAACAAGTACCTATATTGCGAACGATCTTCACTATGAATTGATGATGCAGGGATACCGACCGATGACGCTGACGGTTCTTCGGGACGGCGAGGAGATCGTGCTTGAGGACGTGGTCATCCCGAACGAATCGCAGGACGGGACGGTGATCGGTCTTGTAGACTTTATCGTTGTCCGCGAGGCGGCACTCGATTTTCCGACCGTGATGAAGCATACGTGGTGCCGATCGATTTCTACGGTCAAGACTGTGTTTGATTCTCTGTTCGGACTTTTCTCCGGACGCTTTGGTGTGGAAGCCATCTCGGGGCCTGTGGGAATTACCAAAACGATCGGAGAGGTCGCGCAGAATTACGGCTTTGTGAATCTTTTGTATCTGGTCGTTGTGATTTCCATCAATCTTGGTGTGATGAATCTTTTGCCGCTTCCCGCGCTCGACGGCGGTCATATTCTTATTTATCTGATCGAGCTGATCCGCAGAAAGCCGCTCAAGCGAGAGGTGGAGGCAATGATCAATTTTATCGGCATCGTCGTGCTTCTCGGCTTGGCGATCATCATAGCTTTTAAGGATGTGTTTACTCTGTTATGATTTATAATGACATTCGCAGAAAAACGAAAGAGATTACTATAGGAGCTTGCAAGCTCGGTGGGAAGAATCCCATCGCGATCCAATCCATGACAAACACGGATACCGAGGATGCGGCGGCTACCGTGGAGCAGATTCGACGCCTGGAGGCGGCAGGATGCGACATTGTTCGCATTTCCGTTCCAACACTTCAGGCGGCAGATACGATTCTGCGTATCAAGGAGGCGGGGATATCGATTCCGATCGTCGCGGATATCCATTTTGATTACAGGATCGCGCTCCGCTGTGCGGAGCTTGGCTTTGATAAGATCCGTATCAACCCGGGAAATATCGGCTCTGATGAACGGGTGAGGGCGGTTTGTGATGCATGCGGAGAGAAGGGAATTCCGATCCGTATCGGAGTGAACAGCGGTTCTCTTGAAAAGCAGATTTTGGAAAAGCACGGTTCTCCCACGCCGCAAGCGCTTTGCGAAAGTGCGCTTTATCATGCATCCCTGCTTGAAAAATTCGGGTTTCGCAATATTTTGATCTCTATCAAGGCATCCACCGTGCCTGATATGATCGCCGCAAACAGACTTTTGGCTGCGCAGTGCGATTATCCGTTGCATCTCGGTGTTACCGAGGCAGGAGGAGGAAATCGCGGCTTGATCAAGAGTTCTGTTGGCATTGGTTCTTTGCTTTGCGACGGCATCGGTGACACGCTTCGCGTTTCTCTGACCGATGATCCGATCGAAGAGATCGGTGCGGCAAAGCAGATCCTTCACGCTGTGGGGATCGAAGGACAGAGTGGGCTGGATATCGTCAGTTGTCCCACATGTGCGCGTACTAAGATCGATCTGATTCCGTTGGTCAAAGCCTTTGAAGTTGCGATCAGGGAAGCACATCTTGAAAACGTACCGGTAAAGGTTGCCTTGATGGGATGTGTCGTCAACGGACCGGGTGAGGCGCGTGAGGCGGATGTCGGGATCGCAGGAGGAAAGGGAGAAGCAATGCTTTTCAAGCACGGCGAGATCGTCGAAAAGATCGGGGAGAGCGAAATCATAGAACGTCTAATCCGTGAGATTCGTATTTTGAAAGAACAGAAAGAGATATGAGTAAGAATTTACTGGAGATTTTTAACCGTTATTCGCCGGGGGAGCAGATCGCTAAGATCCTTCTTTCGGCGGATGCGGGGGGGATTCGACTGCGCGCGGACAAGCCGCAGAGAATGATTGAGGTCACGGCCCCTTTTCCAAGCATCGTCCCAAAACGGACACTCTACAAAATAGAAGAGGAAATTCGCGCGGCATACGAATTGAATGTCGTGCGAATTTTGCCACGCTATCCGGCGGCTCTTTTCTCGCGTGAGCAGATTCCCGATATACTGATGGAAACAAACCGCCGCGGCATCGTTGCCAACGGATTTTTCAATCGTTGCGCATTTGAGCTGAACAGCGGTAGCCTTGATATCGAGATCCCGTTTTCCGAGGGCGGGGTTGAATTGATCTATGATGCAAAAACACCGCGCTTGATGGAAGAGATCATCAAGGAAGAGTTTGATACCGTTGTACATGTCAATATCCGCCGTATGGAGGGGGAGAGTTATTCCGCTCTTCAAAATTCCATGCAATCCTACGTAGAGGAAATGGGACGCGAGGCGGCACGTGCCGAGGTCGAATATCATGCCGCACTTGAAGCCGGTGCGTATCATCAGAGAGAGGATGCACCGCTTGAGGAGGAAAAGCCGATGCTTCCGCGCGCGGCATCTATCTATGAGGGGGACTGTATCCCCTTGATCGGCGACGGCAAATGTACCATCGGTTTTTCCACCTTTGATATTTCGGAGCCGGAGTATGTCTACGGAGAGCCCTTTGAGATCCATCCCGTTCCGATTTCTTCCATTGACAAGCCACAAAGAAACATTGTCATTGTCGGCGAGATTTTCGGCTTCACCAAGGAGGAGAGCAGAGGCGGTGAAAAATTTGATATCACCTTCGATATCTTTGACGGAAATGCATCCATCGAGCACCGCACCTTCGGGATGGAGCCTGAAGATGCAGACGCGCTTTGCGGAATGATTTCCAACGGTGCAACCGTTGCCATGCGCGGATATGCCAAGCGTGTGACGCGCAAGGGAAAGGCTGACGTCGACTTTACCTTCTATTACACCGATATTGCAAAAATTTCCAAGCTCAAGCGCAAGGACAGAGCCGAGAAGAAAAGAGTGGAATTGCACCTTCACACCACCATGTCTACAATGGATGCGCTGATCGCACCGGATGTTGCGGTGAAGACTGCGCTCAGGTGGGGAATGCCTGCCGTTGCAATCACCGACCATGGGAACGTGCAGGCGTTTCCAGATGCCATGCTTGCCGTGGAAAAAGCGGCTCCGGATGGAAATTTCAAGGTGATCTACGGTATTGAAGCCTATTTTGTCAACAATACAGCAAGCGCTATTGCAGGAAACTATGATCCCGAGTTTCCTGCAATAGCGCTT
>SVSZ01000054.1 GCA_015064025.1 Oscillospiraceae bacterium
CGTAAGGCTACCTCCGTAGGGCTTGCCGTGGTCGGGCATTTCCTCGCAGAAATCGATCTTCACACCGTCGATACCGATGTTGATCATCTCTCCCCAGATCTGATTGAAATACCAATCCACCGCCTCGTCGTTGGTGATATCGAGGTAGCTGTCCGTGCGAAGCTTTCCATCGGCAGAGCGTCCCACGTCGGGGTTGGCTCCCGTGCCGAGGATCCACGGGATCGCCGTCGTATTCTCATTGACCGTAACGGTTCCGTCCGGGTTCTTGACCTCTACGTCCGCATGTACCAGATATTCTTCCTTGAAGCCCTTGTTTTCAAATCTTACACGACCGACACCGATATAGACCATTGCGCGAAGCCCGTGTGCGTGGAGCCACTTCGCAGCATTCGAAAGTCTTGCATAATTCTTTCCGTCGGGATCCTTTACGTCGAATGCGTTCGCCCAACCAAAGCCCTCCATGCTTGCGGCCTCGGGCTTGAGGTCAGCCTTGATGAAATTCTCCATGATGGTCTTAACGCTGTTTCCGCCGGGACTGTTCTTGGGACCTCTCTTATAATACTTGCCCGCATCGTCTCTGACGTAGGTCAGAGCATACTTGCCGTCCTCTCTGGGAAGATAGAAGCGATCAGCATTCGCAAGCTCCTCCTCACCGATCTCTGTAACGGAGACATACTCTTCGTTACCGCGGAAAATATAAAGCTCCTTCCAATTGCCAAACGTGTCAAGAGAATCGTAGGCAAGATCCTGGTCGTAGGTCCAGAAATCCGGCCAGTAGCGGCAGATGTGCATACCCTGCATCCAAGGAGTGGGCATGTATGCGTGTCCCGAAAGCTCGGTATATCCTTTGAGAACGGCAGCGGGATCGTCGCTTGCGTAGAAATAGCAATCCATGATCTCTTCGTTGACCGTATAGGACCATTCGTTCTTTACGTCACAGCCGAGATCGGCAACTGCGGGGTCGTACATATTAAAGAACATACCGCCGCCACGTGTCGTAAAGAACATGGGGACCACCACGTAGGAGGTGGAGGAATTGTTCCATCCGTCACAGCTGTAAAGATCTATTTTCGTGCCGCGCTTGTTAACAACGTCAAGTCTTTCACCGCCACCGTATACAGCTTCACCGTCCTCAAGACGACCGCGAAGGATCATCTTGCCGCCGTCAGCGGAAATGCCGACAACCTCTGCCTTGACCTCGTCTGCCTTGGAAATCACCTTCAGAGAGAAGGTGTCCGAGAGAGAAAGCACCACGCGTGAGCCGCACTTGCAGGCAGCCGTCACCGCGCATTCATTTGCCGTGATCTCAAGCTCCTTGGTGCAATCGGAGGTGTCCTCGCCCATGTATTTCGCCAGCGCCTGAGACGCGCCGAGACGTGAAAAGTTCACGTCGTCCTTCGTATTCGCCTGCAATCTCCAGCCCTTCACGCCTTCACAGGTAAGGCGCAGACTGATGCCGTTTGCGGTCTGAAAATACAGTGCCTTTTCGGTCCGGAAAACGTTCTTTACCGATGTGCTTGCCGCCGTCCCGATCGCGACAGCACCGTCGATGCAAAAAATGTTTTTCTCCATGATCGTAAAAATCCTTTTCTTTTGATTAAATTTCCTCTACACGAGGATTGGGCGGATAGGAATGGTTTCCTATCCGCCCACATTTTACCATATGAGAATCTGTTTGTCAATAATAAATAATAAAATATTATTGGTGATTTCCGTTTACGTCAAATCGACAAAAAACTCACGCTTCGTTTTTGATCGCTTGCCATTCGGGGCACGCAAAGATCTCCTTCAAAACCTCGAAATCCTCACATTCCGTATCAAGGAAGAGAGGGATCTGCCCGATGGTCGCAGAAGCACTGATCGTTTGTCCGCCGCACAGGGTCTTGCCCGTAAGGAGCTCGAGCCAATTGCCGCGGGGCAGATAAACGTCTCTCTCGTAGACACCGTCAGAGAAGATGGGGCAGACGAGAAGTCCGTCACCAAGTGTAAACTCGGATTCAAGGTCATAAACGTTTGCGTCCGTTGGGTCTCTCAGAATGAGATGCCGCACGGGAGGAATGCCGGTCTCTGCCGCCACACGCGAATATTTTTGAATAAGAGGCATCAAACGGTCATGTAACGAGGTGTAACGGCGGTAAGTCTCTTGCACGTCCTCCGCCATTTCAAACGCCTGGCGCACGTCCCCGTGGGTCTGGATCATCGTAGTAAAGGCAGTGCATTCCACAGCGCGCGAGAAGAGTCTTCCCTCTTCCGCTCCCATCGTATAGTAGCCCTCGTGCTCCTGGTACTGGTATCCTGCCATGTCGTAAGACATAAAGGGAACGCCCGAAAGTCCCGAATTGATCACTGCTACGTACTGATCCTCGATCTTTTCAAAGGTTCGCGTCTGATCTCCTGCCCAAAGATAGGGATTTCGCTGAGAGCCGATGCCGCCACCGCGAGAAAGGACTGTAAAGCCGTAGGGGATCTTCCCCTCTTTTTTCATCTCCAAAATCTTTCGGTAGAACACGGAGATAAAGTAGGTGGGAAACGCATGGTGCACGTCACTCGTTCCGAACACGGAAGGATCATGCCACAGATAATCCACCTTTGTACCGTCCCCGTAAGGATCCTCGTCGGGAACGAATTCACAGAAGTCGATCTTTACACCGTCAATACCGAGGCGCAGCATCTGTGCCCACACCACGTTGAAATACCAGTCAAGCGCTTCGGGGTTTGTGATATCAATATACCCTCTGCGCGAGGAGTTTCCGAGATCGGGATTTTCACCGCCCTGTACCTGCGGAAGCCTTGAGGTGTTTTCTTCTACGGTGCCGTCGGGAAGTGTGATATTCGCGCGAACAAGATAGTCCTCGCTAAATCCTACGGTACAGGGAGACATGCCGCCGCCAAGTCCCATATAGACCATTGCCTTGATATCTTTTTCGTGCAACCACTCCACGATATGCCTGATCTCACTCTCCTTTTGTCTGCAGAAATCAAGATCTCTTGAAATATTGCCCCAATCCAAGGGCTCCATAAGAAGGGCCGTGGGCTTCATCCCCGCCTTGATAAAGGCATTGGTAATGCTTTCAACACCCATTCCTCCGGGAGACCCCTTACTTCCCGAGCGGTAATAGCTACCGTCCCTCAAATAATACGCAACGCGGTAATATTTTCCGCCGCCTCTTGTAAAATATACGAGTGACGCATCATACGTATATTCCCCATCGTCCTCATATTTTCCAACCTTTACGTAGGAAAGCTCACCCGTTGCACGGGAAAAGCGCTTGATCCAAAGATGCTTGCATTCGGGCTCAGCCTGCTTGGGGACGGGCGCTGCAATGACGTCGTCGTACGTAAGGGGCGTTGTAAACTCGGGGTGGTCGGCAAAGCCGCGCATATCCGGGGCATAACGGCAGATAATGACCCCCTGTGCCCATTCCTCCGGCACGTATGCGTGTCCCGAAAGCTGTGTATAGCCAAGATACGGAGCCTTGATATCCTCTTTTGCATAGATATAGCAATCCATCAGATCGTTTTTGACACGGATCTCCCATTTGTCGGTTGCCTTGGCACCGAAATCCGCATGCATGCTCTCGTATCGGTTGACAAAAATACCGGAGCCGCGGGAGCTTACAAAAAGCGGGATCGCCATATAAGATGTATCAGTTCTGTTCCAACCGTCGCAAATGTAGAGAGTAAATTCGGTGCCGCGCTTGTTGACGGTATCAAAGCGTTCTCCGCCGCCAAACACAGCCTCCCCCTCCAAAAGGTCTCCCCCAAGCGTCACGCTTTCTCCATCAAAGAAAAGCGAGGAAAGAGATACGGTTTCCTTGCCGCCCTCGGAAAAGAAGGAGAGCGAAAACTCTCCATCAAGGGACAGCACCGCCGCAGTGCCATCGGGAGCGGAAAGACAAAGAAGCCCGTCCTTTTTCTCCGGGACAACGGGAGCGAGCAGATCCTCTGTTTTCTCGCCCATATAGCGTGCCAGTGCCTGGGACGCACCGACGTTCTCAAACGAATCAAAATTCTTTTTGTTAGTCTGAAGTCTCCAGCCGTGCGTTCCGTGATAGGAAAGGCGCGTACAGAGTCCCTTTACCGAAAAGTAAACGGCGCCGTTCTCGGCATATACGTTTTGAATGGCAGAGGCAGTACCGATCTCAAATATCGTCTTTGACATTGCTTTCTCCTTTTTTAAGATCCGCGAGCAAGGCATCACCGTAAAAATTCGGCGGCACCCTGAAAAAAGCTTTCCTCCGCTCGTTTTTCTTTTTATCATTGTAGCACAACAAAACGGGAATGTCAATGAAAGAATGGGGAAATTTCTTTTTCACACCACCTCAAAGCGCACGCACAAGCGATGTGAGCGTTTCTTTTCCGTTTTGTAGTAGGCATGATATTGCACAGGCCTTGAAACGTGAAATTCCGAGGGCACATCCTCATTCAGATCCACGTCATACCGCTCCGTCACCGCGTCAAGATGCATGACATCCCCTACGGGAGCCGCACGCATTTTTCTTTCACCGCGTTCGATCCGCATACAATTCCCTTCCACAATGGGGAGTGTGAGCATGTGCAAGGGGTAGGTGATCTCCACGTCCCTTTCTGCCTCGATCTCATCGGTCACAGTCACACACGATTCCTGCAGGCAAATGGTGCGCACCCAACGGGAAAGCGCGGAATACGCTGCAGAGAGATCCAACACGGCAATCTTTTCGTCCCCTGTATCGGTTACGGACAGGATCCTGCCGTAGCTTTTGATGCTGTTGACCTCTTGCCCCTCACCGTCCACAAGGATCGCGTTGTGTGCCTTGGTGGTCTTCAGCCACCCCATATGATGCCGCGTTCCGTAGCCTCTTCCAAAGTATCCCGAGGGGGAGATCACCGCCACTCCTCCAAGGAAGATCGCAAAGGAGCCCTGATCTGCGTGCCTGTGGCTGTCAGATCCAAATTTGGAGGCTCGCGCAAGCACGGAAAGATCCTTCTCTGTATTTGCAAGATCGGTATGCATGCTTACAAAGCCCGCATCGGGAAAGCTCGCTACGTTCTCCATCCCCTTGTCCGGCACAGACTCGCGTTTGACCGGAAGGAAGATGTCCAACAGATGAAGCTTGAAGATCGTGGGAGTCGCTTGCTCCTTTGCGCGCTCCCGCGCAATCGTGGGACCGAAGCGATCCGCATAGTAGCGAAGAGGACTCTGCGCAAAAAAGCCAGGCCATTCCTCGTCATCGGGAGTACACCAGTAGCCGTCCCCAAATGGATGATTTTCAAAATTGGGATTGGCAAAATGAAGAAAAAACCGTGATAGCTTCCGATAAAACGGACGCTCAATAAAGCGAGTGCCGCCGTATCGTTCTACCGCGTTGAAAAACGGCAAATACCACTTGGTGTAGCTCGTGGAGTAAAACACCCCTTCCGCCCAACCGCCGTCGGGCGTCCCATAGTACGGAAAGATCCCACCGTAGATCTCCTGCGCATAATTGAGCCACAAAAGAGCTTCCTCTCTTGATTGCACGCCGCTGTCCTTGAGCACCATTGCCGCCTCACCGAGGTACGCCGGAAGTCTTCCCACGTGCGAGTCTCCCGGATTCTGACAGTAGTCGCGAGCCTTGAGACGAATATAGCACTGCTCGCCGTACGCGCGCACCGTATATGCTACGTAAAGGCGCTCGTGCGCATCAAGGATCGGATAAAGGAGATCATATACCGAGGGCAAGCATCTGGCAAGACTGAGTCCCACCTCGTCTCCCCAAGGCCCCAAGAGCGAGCAGGGACCTGCGGGATTGCGGTCGCACATCGTCAGAAGGAGCTCCTTTGCAAAGCGTCCCGCCTTCTCGTCTCCAAGCAAGGCATATCCCAGCGCACAAGCAACAAGATTGCGATCGCAAAAGTCACGGAATCTTCCGAAAAACTCACGGTAAGGAAGCGCGCTTGCATCTCGGTGATACATGGGCATATCGGGCATACCGTCTCGGTAAGCCTCCTCGATATTGCGTCGAAGCACCGCAAGCTCCCCGCTCCGCATCCGTTCGATCCGGTCGATATCGGAGGCAAAGAACAGATGCCGCGGATGCACCGAGGGGATCCGATCGTAAAGCACCGCGGCATCCACACGCTCAATGCACACGGCACCCCGTGCTACGGTGAAGGTAAGCTCTCCGCGCTCTTCCCCCTCGGAGAAAACGTTCCATGTGTACTCCACCTCCTCCTTCAAAAGAAGCGCGGGCACATGATAATTCAATTTTGTTTCGGCGCGATAGATCTCCTTGCTGTCACACCCGATGCTGACTGTGTAGGTGTGGCTTCCGCTCGGTGGGATCCAACAAAGACAAGGCGGATTCTCCTCGACAATGCGTCCCGCCTCGGGAAAGGTGAAGACCTGCATAGTATTCTCGCGCTCGGTTGGGAAAAAGAACTTCTTATTCATCCTTTTCCTTCTCCTTTTTGTGAAACCATACATATTCTCCGCTTTCGGGATCGATCCGCCCTATCTGACGCGCGGGAATTCCCGCCATGATCGCGTAATCCGGCGTCGATTTGGTCACTACAGCACCCGCGCAGACCAAGTTGGCACGTCCCAGCTTGACACCGCCCGTAACGGTCACCTTGCTTGCAAGCCAACACCCGTCACCGATGACAATGCTGTCGTCCCCATCCGGCTCCGTCCGTGCCGAAAACCACCCCGTTGCGGGATCATACTTGTGGTTCCCCGCAGCAATGGAGCAATGGGGACCGATGAGCACATTGCTCCCAACCGTCACGTTTCCGTTAACATAGCTGTAAAGCCCAAAAAAGACGTTCTCTCCCACTTGCTCCTTCGGGATGCGGATAATGCTCCCGGGAGCCACCAGAACATCCTTTCCTTCAAATCCCAACGCCATCGCACGGCGGCGGTTGTCCACAAGATTGTCCGAGCGGTTACAGTATTCGGTCAATTGCAAAAACAGCTCATCATCCATTTCGATCTGCATAGCACGATCTCCTTTCAATCGATTTATTTTTCAAAAGGCTGCCTTACGTGTACCCAAAGTCTTATTCCCGATCCTTAAGGATCTGCCGCATGACCTTGATGGCAAACGCTGCCTCCTCGATCATAAAATTCTTTCCGAAATGCGTCAGATTCAGCTCCATATTGTACACACCCTCGTAGCCGATCTCATCCAGAGCATCCATCACGTCGTTCCAATCGATGCATCCCGTCATCGGGATCTTATGCTGATCGGTCAAGGTATCGTTATCGTTCAAATGAAGAGCTCCCACGCGCTTACCAAGGCGCCGTATCACGTCTGCGGGCGTTGGATTTCCAAAGCGCATTGCTTTATTCGAATGTCCCGTATCCACACACGCAGAGAGATAGGACGCAAAATCCTCTACCGCGGCAAGACGGTCGTAGGCATTGACGAACTCATCGATCTGACCGAAAAAGTCACAGATCTTATATTTGGGGGAATCCCCGAAGGTCTCGGTTGCGATCTTGACGTGATATTCCCTTCCGTAGCGAAGCGCCGTGGAAAACCACTCAAAATTCAAGTCGCGCATCTCTTCGGCAGATGTTTCGGGGCCAACCAACCCCGTTGCCACACTGTGCATGACGCATATGGGAGCACCGAGCGTTTGTGCCACCAAGCAATCTATGCGCGCATTCCGCGCAACGGCACGGTTCTCCTCCTCGTCCTTGCGAAAGCCGCGAATCCGTCCGTGCGTTTGCGAGATCAAGAGCCCCAGCTCCTGCGCACGGCGCCGAACACCGTCATAATAGGATACGATCTCATCCTCACTTCGGGCATACACGGAATCCTTTTCCCTGTCATCGTGCAAGGGTGCACCCGACGTGGAAAAATCCACAGCATCCGCACCGATCTCGTGTGCGATCTCAAGAGCGCGCATGTCTCCGTACCGTACTTGAAGATCGTGCAAAGAGATCCCTACCAAGCGTTTCATAAGCTTCTCCTTTTTTAAGTTCGGTAAGATGCGCGGAACTCACTCGGCGTCATCCCCGTCCGTTGTTTAAAATTACGGCTGAAATTGCTGTCGTCACTAAATCCGCATAAAGAAACGATCTCACCGATCGGCATGTCCGTTGTGGCAAGATACTTCTTGGCAGCAAGCAATCGGCACGCAAAGAGATATTCCATCACCGATTCTCCCGTGACCTCCTTGAACAGATGCGACAGATGAGACACGCTCATATGATATTCCGCGGCAAGGGCAGAAAGTGTAAAGCTTTTGAAATAGTTCCCTTCAAAGCGTTTTTGAAGTCGGTAGATCAATTGCGCATTTTCGTTTTTCTCCGGAAGCATTTCCCGCGGAATCAACCGGCAAATAATGATCAGAAGCTCCTTGAGGAGCGCATCCAGCATTTCCTCGCGGAGAAAGCTTTCTCCTGAAAACTCCGAAACGATCCTTTCCAGAACCGATTCGACAAGCGCTCCGGATCTTCCTGTATGGATGGCACGGCAAAAGCCCGAGGCACGGTTGACAAGCAAGGAAAACAAAAGCTCGTGCTCCGGAAGGTTCGGGATATCGGGAGAGATACGCACGGAATACCGTCTGTATTCCCCACCGCATACGCGGATCGAATGCTCCTCGAAACGGCTGAACAAAAGCAGAGTTCCCTCCGAAACGGTCTCAGAGGTACCGTCCACAAGCACCTCGGCGGTTCCTTTGACGATATAAAGCAATTGATGCCCATCGTGATAATGCTTCTTTTTCCCGATGGGATCATCGGAATAGGTTGCGGAAAAGATTCCCGAATACATGCCGTCACCTCCCTCACATTTCGGTTTCATTATACATCATAAAAATTTAAAAATCAACAAAAAAGCAAAATTTACATAAAATTATGCAAAAGAATCACATAAGGGATTGAAAAATCAAAAGATCGCACAAAAAATGATTTTCTGTTGCATTTCTCTAAAAAACAGTGTATAATGGACTTATCTGCCAAGGGGCGAAAGCGAAAGCTCTTGATGGGCGGAAATCCAAATGCAAGGATGGAAAACGACCAATGAGATCGGCATTCACGGATATTTTAAACGGTAAGGAAAGCAACTATCTTCTCCCCTTTTATTGGCAGCACGGGGATCACCGCGAAAAGATTCCTTCGCAAATAGAAGCCATTGCGCAAAGCGGCGCAAAAGCCTTTTGCGTCGAGGCGCGCCCCCACAACGATTTCGCGGGAGAGGGCTGGTGGGAAGATCTTGAGCTGATCCTCTCCGAGGCAACGAAACGCGGCATGAAGGTGTGGCTTTTGGATGACGACCATTTTCCTACGGGGCACGCCAACGGAATGATAGAGAAGAAATATCCCCACCTGGCGCCTGTCAATCTGATCGAGCGACACATCGACGTGGTGGGTCCCATGAAGGAAGCAAGCCTCCTTCTTCCCGCCGATTGCCGTGAGGATGCTCTTCTCGGTGTTTTTGCGTATTCTCGCCACGCCGACGATGAGGAGATCTGCGAAAACGAGCCCATTGATCTGAGTGCAAGAGTTGACAACGACACCCTTGATTGGGACATCCCCGAGGGACTTTGGCGCGTTTTCTACTACTACCGTTCTCGCAAGGGGGCAAAGCACGATTACATCGACATGCTCAATCCCGCCTCCGTGGACGTTCTGATCGAGGCGGTATACGAGCCTCATTGGGAGCACTTTTCCCACTACTTCGGAAACACCTTCGTGGGTTTTTTCTCGGATGAGCCCGGCTTCAAAAACCAATATCAGTTCGCTCACCGCCACGACGACGGCCCCTATGAAATGACGGTAGGTCGCGTAGGACTTGCCCTTCCGTGGAATGATGAGGTTCGCTCACGCATGCACGGGGAGCTTGGCTTTGATCCCCTTCCCCATCTCAATCTTCTCTGGTACGAGGGTGCAGACGGGGGAGAGCTGCGTGCAGCCCTCCGCGTCGCCTACATGAACGCTGTCACAAAGATGTACGAGCTGTATTTTTGCCGCCGCCTCGGAGACTGGTGCCATGCACACGGTGTGGAATACATCGGACACGTGATCGAGGATAACGGCTGCCATGCGCGGCTTTTCTACGGCGCGGGACATTATTTCCGTTCGCTGAACGGTCAGGACATGGCGGGTATGGATATTGTGCTCCATCAGGTCATGCCCGGCTTTTCCGATACAACGCATACGGCGTACGTCTCAACCGGTGTTGCGAAGGGACCCTTTTTCCATTACGCACTCGCAAAGCTTTGCGCGTCACACGCACATTTGAATCCACCCATGAAGGGACGCGCGATGTGCGAGGTCTTCGGTGCCTTCGGGTGGGCTGAGGGAACGCCCTTTATGAAATGGCTGATCGACTTTTTGTTGGTACGCGGCGTCAATCATTTTGTGCCGCATGCCTTCTCTCCTACGTACCCCGACCATGACTGTCCTCCGCACTTCGGTGCTGAGGGGCACGATCCCTGCTTTGAGGGCTTTTCCGCGCTGATGAAATATACCAACCGTGCCGCGCATCTGCTCTGCGGCGGAAGGCACGTCGCCAACGCGGCGATCCTTTATCACGCAGAATCGGAATGGGCAAGCAAATTAGGGGAATACATGCCCGTTGAAATCCCCGCGCGCGCACTGTACGACGCGCACATCGATTATGACATTGTCCCCATGGACTATCTCAGGGAAGCACGGGTGAAGGACGGCAAGCTCTGTCTTGCGGACGAGCGCTTTGATTGTCTGATCGTCCCCGCGGCATCACACCTTCCCGTATCTCACTACCCCGTTTTGGAAAAGCTTCAAAAGGACGGACTTCCCATCCGCTTTGTCGACACTCTTCCCGCAAACGCCTCCCCTGCGTTTGAAGCAGTACCGCTTTCGGTGCTTGCCGATTTTATGAAGCAAAACGGATTTTATGACGTTTCCGTTCCGAGTGGATATTCCAAGCTGCGCGTATTCCACACGCAAAAGGACGGGCAGGATATTTTCATGCTCTTCAATGAGGATTACGCAAGGACCGCGGACACCGTCATCACGCTTCCCGTCAGCGGAAGCTACGTCGAAGCAGACCTTCTTTGCAAAATTTACCATTCCGCGTACACCGATACGGGAAAGGTTGAGATTTCCCTCTGTCCCGGAGAATCAAAAATTCTGATCTTCGGAGAAGCACAAGAGCTTCCCGCAAAAAAGGGACTCTCTTCGATCGAGCTCCTTCATCCGCATTTTTCTCTTTCCCTTGCCGACGCAAGGACACCGTGGAAATACGTTGATGAGGGCGAATACGATGCATTCTTCAACGTAACCGCAAAAAACAGGCATCCCGATTTCGCGGGGAAGATGAAATACACCTTCACCTTCCGTGCAGACAAAACGGGGAGCGCATCGTTGGACCTCGGAGACGTCGGCGAGGTAGCGGAGCTGACGCTCAACGGGCACGATATGGGCATTCGTATTTGCCGCCCCTATGTATTTGATATTTCCGATGTGCTTAAAACGGGCATCAACGAAGCCACCGTCACCGTTTCCAACTCTCTTGTCCGACATGAAAAGGACAGCTTCTCCACCTACATGCAGATTCCCCCCTCCGGAATCTTGGGTGACGTCACTTTAAAATATTACGAATAAACCATCACCCCTCAAGGAGTAAACAAACATGTATAATATTCTGGATTTCGGCGCGGTTGCCGACGGAAAAACGCTTGCCACAAAAGCTATTCAGAGCGCGATCGATGCCTGTCATCAAAACGGAGGCGGAAGAGTTCTTATCCCCGCAGGCACCTATCTTACGGGATCGGTCTTTCTCCGATCCAACGTGGAATTGCATCTTGCGCACGCCGCGCGCCTGATCGCATCCACCGATCTTGCCGACTATAACGCAGACGACGCATATGAGCAAAACTACGGAGTCCCCTTTGAGGAATGGCTCGGAAAGCATCTGATCATGGCGATCGAATGCAATAACGTAAGCCTGACGGGCACGGGAGAAATCGACGCCTCGGGAGATTTCTTCTTCGAGGAGCCGAAATTCTACCCCTATCACCAATGGATGTCGGGATTTGGCTGGAGAAACGGCATTTCCTACGCCAAGGACAAAAAGCTTCTGCGTCCCGGACAGGTCGTTTGCTTTATCGAATCCACCAACGTTACCGTCAAGGACATCACGATTCAAAACTCTCCCTCCTGGTCGCTCTTTTTGCACGGCTGTGTACAGGTCAACGTAACGGGACTTAAGGTGTTTAACACCTGCTATTTCGGTAACACCGACGGCATCGACATCGATTGCTGTCAGTTTGTGACCGTTTCCGACTGTCACATCGAAACCGGTGATGACTGTATCACCTTCCGCTGTGCGTCTCAAAGGCTCAAAAATCCCCGTCCCTGCGAATACGTCACCGTATCGAACTGCGTGCTTTCCTGTGAGGCGTCCGCCTTCCGTGTGGGCGTCGGGTACGGCGAGATCCGCCACATCCGCGTTTCAAACGTCACCATCAAAAAAGCGGGCACAGGAATCAATTACATCACAAGCTACGCGGGTCGCGGGCGCGCGGAAATCGAGGACGTCAATTTTTCGAACGTTTCGCTGTACAACGTCAGTTACCCCATTGCAATTGCGGGAGACGTGGGAAGCGTCCGACGCATCACGCTTGAAAACATCCGCGCCTACGCGTTGGCGCAAGCCCGACTGAGCGCCACAGGAGAGTGCGAGATTTCGGACGTCACGCTTCGCAACGTGGATCTCATTCTCCTTCGGGACGAGGAGGAGCTCACAGAGCGCCGCCGTCAAAAAAGAGGTGAGCACATGTTGGAGGCGCACGGCGTAAAAGACCTTACGTTGCGGGACGTGCACGTTCTTGCCTCCCCAGACCAGCGCGCACTCTGGATATCCTCCTTCTCGCATACCGATTGCGAGGGGCTTTCCGTAAAGGATTGCAAGCTGGATTGACACATAAAGCGCTAACCATCACCGTACGCATTAAAAAAGCACTTATGACAAACGATCGATTCGTTATCATAAGTGCTTTTTGTTTCATCTTTAATTTTCTTCCAAACGGTACCCCACCCCGCGTACGGTGCGCACAGTCACGCTTTTTGTCAGGCCCTCCAGCTTTTTTCGCAAATGACAAATATAGACCTCAGGTTTGTTTGTTCCCGAATCGCCTATCATATCCGCGATCTTAGAACGCGGCACCGCTTCACCGCGACAAGAGAGCAAGCACCTCATCACCGCACACTCCTTGGGGCTGAGCTCAGCCGATGCATCGCCGAAAAAAAGGCGACCGTCCAAGATGCAAAGTGTGGGCGTCTCCTGCCTTTCCGCTTTTTCGGTATGAAGGATCAGCGCCTGTATCTCCTCGGTAAGGCGACGGATCTCAAAGGGTCTGTGCAGGATCATGGAGCAGTGACGGTCGGGATCTGCCAAGGCTACGGAATCACTGCGCGTAAAGCCGATGACCTGCGTTCCGTTTTCCGTTTCGGGAATCCGTGAGGTGTCGAGATCCACCAGTACAACGGGGATCCCGACACGCTCTGCGGTCTGCTTCATCACACGCACGGAAAGCATTCGCATTTGAAATTCCAATTCCAGCATGCGGGCAAAGACCGCATCCTCGGACAGGATCAGAAGCGATTCTCTCATTTGACAACGATATTGATGATCTTATTGGGAATGCTGATCTCCTTGATAACGGTTTTGCCCTCAAGGAAGGGAACGATCTTTTCATTTGCCTTCGCCGTCGCGATCGCATCCGCCGCAGGACAGTTGAGCGGCAAAGACACGGTTGCACGCACCTTACCGTTGATCTGCACGGCAACCTCTACCGTGCTGTCCACCGTCTTCGCTTCATCCCATTCGGGCCAAGCGGCAAGGGAGCAAAGCCCCTCACCTCCGAGCATTTCCCAAAGCTCCTCGCAAAGGTGAGGTGCAAAGGGAGAGAGAAGGCGGACAATGACACCAAGCTCGTCCTTTGTAAGGCTTCCGACCTCGTAAATATCGTTGAGCAGAGACATCATAGCGGCAATTGCCGTGTTGAATTTCAGCTCCTCAATGTCCAAGGAAACCTTCTTCACGGTCTTGTGGATCGCCGTTTCAAGCTTCGGCGTAACGCCCTCACCCTTGACAAGATCAAACAGATCCGCCACTCTTTCAAGGAATCTCTTGCATCCCTTCATGGAGCTTTCGTTCCAAGGAGCAGCACTTCCGTAGTCACCCATAAAGAGAACGTAGGTACGAAGGACATCCGCACCGAATACGTCCACCACGTCGTTGGGGTCAACCACGTTGCCCTTGGACTTGGACATCTTCTCTCCGTCGGGACCGAGGATCAGACCTTGCGCGGTTCTCTTCGCGTAAGGCTCTGCCACGGGAACCTCGTCAAGATCGTAAAGGAACTTGTGCCAGAAGCGGGAGTAGATCATGTGACGGGTCACGTGCTCCATACCGCCGTTGTACCAGTCAACGGGAAGCCAATAGTTCAGCTTCTCACGATCCGCAAAGACGTCTGCATTGTGCGGATCGATATAGCGCAAGAAGTACCAGGACGAGCCTGCCCACTGAGGCATGGTATCCGTCTCGCGCTTTGCGTCACCGCCGCACTTCGGGCACTTGCAATTGACAAAGGAATCGATCTTTGCCAAGGGACTCTCACCGCCCTCACCCGGCTCAAAGTGCTCGACGGTAGGAAGCTTGAGAGGAAGCTCGGAGTACGGTACGGGAACGATCCCGCAGGCAGGACAGTGAATGATCGGAATGGGCTCTCCCCAGTATCTCTGACGGTTGAACGCCCAATCCTTCATCTTATACTGTACACCCACCTCGCCGATACCGCTCTCTGTAAGATGCTCGATCATACGCGCGATGGAATCCTTTTTGTTGGTATAGCCGTTGAGAAAATCGGAGTTGACCATCTCTCCGTCTCCCGTATATGCCTCACGGGAAATATCTCCACCCTTGATGACCTCGACAATGTCGATGCCAAATTTCTTTGCAAAGGCATAGTCGCGCTCGTCATGCGCAGGGACTGCCATGATCGCCCCCGTACCGTAGCCCATCATCACGTAGTCGGAAATATAGATCGGAATCTCCTTGCCCGACACGGGATTGATCGCCGTAAGTCCTTCGATGCGCACACCCGTCTTATCCTTGACCAGCTGCGTGCGTTCAAACTCGGTCTTCTTCGCGCACTCCTCACGGTATGCGTCAAGGGCTTCGATGTTCGCGATCTTATCTCTGTTTTGCTCAATGATCGGATGCTCGGGAGCGATGACCATGAAGGTCACGCCAAAGAGCGTATCGGGACGCGTGGTGTAAATGCGAAGCTTTTCGTCAAGCTCGCGGAGAGAAAAGTTGACAAACGCACCTGTGGATTTCCCGATCCAGTTGACCTGCTGCTGCTTGACGTTGGGAAGGTAGTCGACCTCCTCAAGACCTGTGAGAAGCTTGTCCGCATATTCGGTGATGCGCAGATACCAGACCGCCTTGGACTTCTGAACGATGTCACTGTGGCAGATATCGCACTTG
>SVSZ01000055.1 GCA_015064025.1 Oscillospiraceae bacterium
ATTGAGGATAAAGCCGTTTTCGGGATCGACGCGGAAGCTGCGGCATCCGAAGCGATTGCACACGTTGTCAAGCACCTCGCCGTTCTCTACGATCTCAACCTCACAGCAATAGAGGTAGGGATCGCGACGTCCGTGCCAAAGATGCACGTTCTCAAGATCAAAGACGGCACGCGTCTCGGTCGACTCGATCTTCTTAAGCTCGTTTTCTTCCTTGTCGTAAAGAGTATAGACAAGCTTCTGCCCCTCGCCAAGTGCGTTTACAAACACCTCGACCTCAACGCTTGCATCCGTTCCGTTGACCGTAGGGGTGATCTTAAGTCCGGGACCACCATAGTAATCCAGGTCAAAATGTGTTTTATTGACGGCAATGATGTTCACGTCACGGTAAAGACCGCCGTAGAAGGTAAAGTCAGCCATCTGAGGGTAGACGGTCTCGTTCGGGGAGTTATCCACAACGATGGCGATCTCGGTCGCCTCGGAAAGCTTTTCGGTAAGATCTACGCGCCAGGTAGAGTATCCGCCGTCATGGTGTGCCAGCTTTTCACCGCCGACAAACACGTCTGCCGAGGAATTGGCACCGCGCAATTCAAGATAATAGCAGTCTGCCACGGGCAGGTCGGACTTCTTCAGAGTCTTGACGTAAAGGCAGGCGCCGCGGAAGTAATCGTTTCCTCCGTCCTGTCCGTCGGTTGCGTTCCACGAATGAGGAAGATTGACAATTTCACCATCACGTGCGCTGATATCGGCAGTGCCCTTGACAAACAGCCACTGCTCGTTCCATTTCAGAATATTTCTCACAGTAATTCTCCGTTTCTTTGTTTTTTCATATGATACAATAACTTTTTTAAGCCACTGTTAAGAAAAGCGTTTTTTCTCAAAATCGGCGTCCGACCGTGCTATGTGACCGTCGGACGCCGAAAAGCAATACGCAATTATGCAACGGGCTCGTTCTCGGAAACCACAGCAGTCTCCTGATCGCGTCCGAGATCTGCATTCATCTTGGCAAGGGTCTTCTTGTCAAGATTGTAAACAAGACCGAGACCTACAAACTGCATAACAGCCGCAACGGTGAACAGGATCGCAACCAGCATACGCAGATCGACCGCAAACTCCCAAGGAAGCTTGGTAACGTCGATGTACTCCGCGCCCGTCTTGGGGTCAACAGCGTTATTCACGTAGCCCATACCCTGCATGATGATCAAAGCGACTGCAGGACCGATGCCCTGTGCCAGCTTACGGAAGAAGGAGTGAAGCGAATACACAACACCCTCCTCCCTCTTGCCCGTCTTCCACTCGTTGTAGTCGATGGCGTCGCCCATCATTGCCCAGGATACCGTGGAATAAATACCGAGACCCAGACTGTATACGAGCTGGCAGATGATGTAGATAATAAGGTCGAGGCTTGTGTTATCGGGAGTCATAATGAAGAGTCCGAGGCCGCCGACGATGGAGCAGATGGCACCAACCACGGAAAGCTCTTTTTTACCGTACTTTACAACCATCTTACGTGCAAGAGGAGTAAAGACAAGGATCGGGATCATGGCAAACAGCTGAACGATACCCGAGATTTCAGTGTTCTTGAAGTAGATCTGGAAGGTAACGGAAACGGCGGTTGCAGCCCCCTGCATTCCGATGAACATACCCATAGCGGCAAGCGTTGCCCCCACTGCGGGACGGTTCTTGACAAAGTTACCAAGCGCCTTGAAAACGTTGAACTTGGGTTGATCCTCGTTGACCTTGGTTTCGGTATCGACGCGGATCTCGGTATTTCTGATCATGAATTGGAAGCAAATGAAGCCGAGCACACCCATAACAAGTGCCGCAACAAAGACCATGGTTCCGTTAAGGGATTCGTCCTCGTTATAGATCAGGAACGGGAGAATGACCATGGGAAGCATGTTACCGACCATCGAACCGATGGATCTCCATGCGGAGAGAGACGCACGGTCTGCGGGCTCCTTGGAGATCAGGGAAAGAAGCGAACCGTAAGGAACGTTCGCAATGGTGTAGAAGGCATCCCAGATCACGTAGCCTGCAATAAAAATGATGAACTTCGCCCAGACGGGAGCGCCGGGGAACGGCAGGAAGCAGCAAGCTCCACCTACGATCAGACCGAGCGACCCCACAAGGATGTACTGAAGAAACTTGTTTCTCTTATACTTGTGCTTGTCCGCGTCGATCATGGAGCCGATCAACGGGTCATTGATCGCATCCCACACCTGAACGATGATCAGAAGCAGTGAATACCATGCACTCATGCCCATGACCTGCGTCCAGAACAGTGCCATCGTGCCCTTGAGAGCAAAGCTCATGTTACAGCCAAGGTCGCCTGCGGCGTAAGCCACGCTGTCACGTATACCAAACGCGCGCTTGCCGTTGGCATCAAGCTTGGGTTCTTTTTTCATAACCGATTCCTCTTTTATCTTTTATTTAACTCCGCACAGACACAGCGAAGCCATTATCTACATTATAATAATTTTTTGTCGAAAGTGTGAGTAAAATATTACGCAGAATTTGTATTTTTTTAATATTTTCATAAAAAAATATTGCTTTATTCACAAAAAAATGCTATGATGTGATCAAATATTGAAAAAACAGCACAAAAACACATTTTTGGAACTGTTTTGAAGGAGCGACCGATGTTTTACCGTGAAGAGCTGTCTTTTTTATGCGAGGTTTTTCAAAGGAACCATATCCATGCCGCCGCAATCGAGCGCGAGGAGCTTATTCGCCTGCTTTCGGAGAAAACGCCGAACGACTTTTTTCCATGCAGGCAGCTACTCTGCGAGCACTGTCTCTCGTTTTCGCACAACACGGTATATAAGCTGACAGATTCCTTCTCGCTCTGCTACCGTTTTCTACTCCTGCCTGCCACACAAAAAACGACACTTCTTTCCATCGGGCCCTATCTTCCCTCACCCGTCACCTCACAAAGGATCCTGGAGCTCGGAGAAAAAAACGGACTCTCACCGCAGGTTCAAAAATATATTTTCGAATATTATTCAGGTATTCCCGTGCTCCCCGCAGATTCTCCTCTTTGGAGTATGCTCCACACGTTTTGCGAACGCATATGGAAAACGACCTCCTTCGACGTTACGGAGATCACAGAGGAAGAGCTCCCTGCAAACGACTATTTCAAGCCGCTTACCGCAGATACGGAAGGCACGGACACGCTGGTAAATATGAAGGTGCTTGAAAGAAGATATGCGTTTGAAAACGAAATCATCCGTGCCGTAACGCTTGGGCAACCGCATATGGAGGAGCAGCTTCGCGCCTCATTCTCACCCACACTTTTTGAAAAACGTGCGGCAGACCCCCTTCGAAATGCGAAAAATTACGGGGTCATTATGAACACGCTTCTCAGAAAGGCGGCGGAAAACGGGGGCGTTCATCCTATTATATCGACCGTATCTCTTCAGATTTTGCCGTACAGATCGAAAACACGACCTCGCTTGCCGAAATTCCAAGCCTTATGTGCGAAATGTTTCGCGTTTACTGTCAAGCGGTACGAAAATTCCCTGTGAGTGACTACTCTTCCGCCGTTCAGCAGGCACTGCTGTTTATTGACGCCAATCTCTCAGGGGATCTTTCCACAAGCTCTGTCGCAGGGCTGTTGGGACTGAGCGTCGGGTATCTCTCCACACTTTTCAAAAAGGAAATGAACAAAACACTCTCTGAATACGTCCGCGAAAGGCGCATGGAATATGCGGCATACCTTCTCTGTATCGGAGAATTGCAGATACAGACGGTCGCATTGCATTGCGGCATAATGGATGTTCAATATTTTTCAAAGCTTTTTAAACGGCATCACGGCATGTCACCTACGGAATACAGAGCACAGCACCGCAACGTAAGAAAACTTTAAAAAAGGAGAAACGATCATGAAAAAAGCAGTGGCACGACTCGCAGACCGCCCAGAGGATTATAAAAGGCTCGGATTGGACCCCTCCAAGATCTTTCAATGGGAGGACGCACTTCACACAAACGGAAAGCTCGGAGAATACGAATGGTGGTATTTTGACGCCAAGCTGGAAGGCGGCTATTCTCTTGTCATCATTTTTTATTCACAGCCGGTTACCGCGGCTACAAACGGCTTCTCTCCTTGCGTCTCCTTCTCACTCACGGGTGGAGGACACGAGATCCTTGAGGAGACGCGCGCGCTTCCGAAGGATTGTTTTTTCTCAAAAAAGCGTTGTGACGTCCGCATCGGAAAAAGCTTTGTCCGAGGAAATCTGCGCAACTACAAAATCCATTTTGAAAATGAGCGTATACAGTGCGACATGACACTTGAGGGACGCGCCGTCAGTTACCGACACAAAACAGGGCAGATCTTTTTCGGCGAAAAGAACTATTTTGCATGGCTCCCTGCCGTCCCCGAGGGACAGGTATGCGCGGACATATGCGTTGACGGTGAGCAACTCTCGCTTTCCGGCTCCGGATACCATGATCACAACTGGGGAAACGTCGGTATGTACTGGCTCATGCACCATTGGTATTGGGGGCGTGCACGCGTCGGCGAATATCAAGTCATCTCCAGCTATATCACCGCAGGTGAAAAATACGGCTACGAGCATTTCCCGATCTTTGTCATCTACAAAAACGGTCAGCGACTCGGTTGCACCATCAAAGCCATCTCCTACGAGCAAAAAGATCCCGCCTTTGACCCGATCACAAAGAAGCATTACCACAAAACGCTGATCTACGATTACAATGACGGAAAGCATCATTTCCGTGTCACCTACCGTGCAAAAGATATCATTGAAACCTTCGTTGCAGACGAGGCATACGGCTCGGCAAGAGCAAGTGCAGGCCGTGCGCTTATTGGCTTTGTCAAGATGATGAAGCTCTCACCAAGCTACATCAGAATGGTCGGAGACATCACCCTTGAAAGATTCGAGGGTGAGACTGTAGCGGAAAGCCTGACCGAAAACGGCATCTGGGAGCAGATGTATTTCGGATTGGATAAAGACGTTTAACAGATAAAAGGAAGTGAGTACCAAATGCGTTTTCGCATTTGGTACTCACTCCTTTTTATTTATCTCCTTCCCCGCCATATAATCAAATAAAGGAGAACATACCATTCATTCTAAAACAACAAAGAACAAACGGCGCACTTGCGATAAAAGTTGTTTTAAAATTCCGGCTTAAAATTCCGGCTCGTAGCTTTGGATAAACTCCTCCCAGACCGCACGACGCACCTGAATGTCCTTAATGGCAAGCTTGGTGCAATACGGAGAGAATCCAACGTGCCCGCCGCTGATATAATTCGGGTCGATCAACTCAGCCACGATCTCATCATCGACGCAGAGGAAGCTGTGTCCTTTGATGATCCCCGTGGTCATGCGAACCTCAGTTCCGGGGGTATAATGATAAGCTCCCGTGAGAGAACGCAAGCCCGTCTCGGGACTTCTCTCGATTCCGCTTTTGTGTTCCCACCAGCCGTTCAGACCCACGACGTAGGCGTTTCCGAGATACCCGTTTTCCCAGTGTGCACAGAAGAGTGCGTTGAGATCTCTCGTTGCGGGCAGAACAGTCTTCATGGTAAAGGAAAATACCACATCACAATCATAGCTTTCACGGCTGAAAAGGATTCCACCGAGGTTTCCCTTTTCCGCTCCGATCAGCCAGCCGTCCTCTTCCTTCCATTCGCCGCCCATAACCTGCCAGTATTTCTGCCAATTTTCGTCGGGCTGACAATCCATAAGAATTGGACATTTGTCCACCAGAAGTTTCTTTCCGATCAAATGTATTTCGTTCATACCCGCCATCTTTTATGCTCCCAATCTTTTTTCAAGATTTTTGCGGATCTCTCCGATGAACTCGCGGGAGTTGACGGCACGCGTCTCGGTCCCCTCGACTACAAGTCCTACAAGATCCTTTGTCATCACACCCGCATTCAACGTATCGATGCATGCGCCCTCAAGAGCATCTGCAAAGGAAACAAGCTCACAAAGTCCGTCAAGCTCTCCCCTCTTACGCAGTGCTCCCGACCATGCATAAATGGTAGCAATGGGGTTGGTAGATGTCTCCTCACCCTTGAGATATCGGTAGTAATGTCTCGTTACCGTACCGTGCGCAGCCTCATACTCATACTTTCCGTCGGGGGAAACAAGCACGGAGGTCATCATAGCAAGAGAACCGAAGGCAGTAGAGACCATGTCACTCATCACGTCTCCGTCATAATTTTTGCATGCCCAGATGAAGCCTCCCTCACTGCGGATGACGCGCGCGACCGCATCATCAATGAGGGTATAGAAGTAGGTAATACCCGCTTCCTCAAATTTTGCCTTGTATTCCGTGTCGTAGATTTCCTGAAAGATCAGCTTAAAGGTTTGATCGTACTGCTTGGAGATGGTGTCCTTGGTTGAAAACCAAAGATCCTGACGCGTATTGAGCGCGTACTTGAAGCAGGAATGTGCAAAGGAGCGAATGGAGGAATCCTTGTTATAGCTTCCCTGCAAAACGCCCGCGCACTCAAAATCGTAAACCGTCTCGCGGAAGGTCTCGTTTCCGTTCTCATCCGTAAAAACAAGCTCTGCCCGCCCCTTGTCGGGAACGCGGTATTCGGTTGCCTTGTAAATATCACCGTAAGCATGACGCGCAATGGTGATGGGCTTGTTCCACGTACGGACAGAGGGGTGGATGCTGTCGATCAGAATGGGAGCGCGGAAGACCGTACCGTCAAGAATCGCGCGGATGGTTCCGTTGGGGCTCTTCCACATTTCGCTCAGATGATACTCCTCAACGCGCTGGCGGTTCGGCGTGATGGTCGCACACTTGACCGCGACACCGTATTTTTGCGTCGCATACGCGGAATCAAAAGTCACCTTATCGCGCGTTTTCTCTCTTTCGGGAAGCCCGAGATCGTAATACTCGGTCTTCAGATCGACAAAGGGCAGAAGAAGCTCGTCCTTGATCATCTTCCAAAGAATTCTTGTCATTTCGTCGCCGTCCATTTCGACGAGCGGTGTTTTCATTTCAATTTTTTTCATATCCGTTATCTCCGCATTCGTATTTCAGATCTGTTCCTTTGTGTAAGCAAGAAGACTTCCTGCCTTCAAGATCGCCTTCTGTCGCTCGGTAAAGGAGCATGCAAGTGCGATCTCCTCCCCTGTTGTTTCATTGCAAAGGGTCATCACGCCTGTATCCATACCGCTCCATACGTTGGCGATGGAAAGCACGTCTCCCTCCTTCACCCGATCGTAATCGGCAGGGTCCTTAAAGGTCAAGGGCATGATACCTGCATTGATGAGGTTTGCAACGTGGATACGCGCAAAGCTCTTAGTAATGACGACACGCACACCAAGATACAGGGGCACAAGTGCCGCATGCTCACGGGAGGAGCCCTGTCCGTAGTTGGAGCCGCCGACGATGATGCTTCTGCCCGCTGCCTTTGCTCTTTCGGGGAAGGTCTTGTCACAAACACCGAAGCAATACTGAGAAAGATACGGGATATTGGAACGGTAAGGAAGGATCTTGGCACCTGCGGGCATAATGTGGTCGGTGGTGATGTTATCTCCTACCTTGAGTACCAGCTCTGCCTTGACGGAATCCTCCTGAGGATAGCTTTCGGGGAATTTTTTGATGTTGGGACCGCGCAAGATCTCAAGAGACTTGGCGCTTTCCGGATCTGCGGGCGGAATGATCGCACTGTCGTCAATGCGGAAGGCGGCAGGCATTTCGATCTTCGGCATCTCGCCAAGAAGAATGGGATCGGTGATCTCCCCTGTCAGGGCAGCCGCCACAGCAGTCTCCGGAGAAACAAGATAGACCTTTGCGTCCGAAGTACCGCTTCTTCCCTCGAAGTTTCTGTTAAAGGTGCGAAGGCTGACACCGCCCGAATTGGGAGAGAAGCCCATACCGATACAAGGACCGCATGCGCATTCCAGAAGTCGTGCGCCAGATGCCAAAATATCTGTAAGAGCTCCGCAATCCGAAAGCATTGCAAGAACCTGCTTGGAGCCGGGAGAAATGGAAAGGCTTACCTCCGGGCTGATGGTTTTTCCCTTCAGCAGTGCCGCCACCTTGAGCATATCAAGGAGCGAGGAGTTCGTACAAGAGCCGATGCAGACCTGATTGACCTTCGTTCCCTTGAGGCTGTCAACGGAGACGACGTTGTCCGGCATATGAGGGCACGCAATAAGCGGCTTGAGCGCGGAAAGATCGATATCGATCACACGGTCATATACCGCGTCCGCATCACTCTCAAGAGCGACATAATCCTTCTCTCTACCCTCCGCACGCAAAAAGTCGCGTGTGATCTCATCCGAGGGGAAGATCGAGGTGGTAGCCCCCAGCTCGGTTCCCATATTCGTAATGGTTGCACGCTCGGGAACAGACAGCGTCTTGATGCCCTCGCCACCCCACTCAACGATATATCCGACACCGCCCTTGACCGAAAGGATGCGCAGAATTTCAAGGCTGACATCCTTTGCTGTGACAAAGGGACGCAAGCAACCCGTAAGGTTGACCTTGATCATCTTCGGCATGGTGATGTAATACGCACCGCCACCCATCGCAACGGCAACGTCAAGTCCACCCGCACCGAAGGCAAGCATACCGATTCCGCCGCCCGTGGGGGTATGGCTGTCAGATCCGATCAACGTCTTTCCCGGGATACCGAATCTCTCCAGGTGTACTTGATGGCAGATGCCATTTCCGGGGCGTGAAAAATAAATACCGTGCTTCTTTGCGATGGATTGGATAAAACGGTGGTCATCTGCATTTTCAAAGCCGGATTGCAGAGTGTTATGATCGATATACGCCACGCTTTTCTCGGTTCTGACACGCTCGATCCCCATCGATTCAAATTCCAGATATGCCATGGTGCCCGTAGCATCCTGTGTCAAGGTCTGATCAATGCGAAGTGCAATCTCGGAACCGGGGGTCATATCTCCTTCCAGAAGATGTGCCTTGATGATCTTTTGTGCAATGGTAAGTCCCATAATATTTACCTCAATCTTTTTTCAGAATATGGTCGGCGGCATTTGAAATATGCGCCGTCGTGTGCTTGGCTGCAAGATCCGCATCGTGCGCGGCGATCGCCTCATAGATTGCACGGTGCTCGCGCGCCGACTGTTGTGCGCGGTCATTGTTCTCAACCGAGGCGCGGCGATACTTCTGCACCTTTTTGTGAAGAGGCATCAGCGTATCGAACAAAACGGTACTTCCGCAAAAGCGGTAGATCAACTGATGGAAGCGGCTGTCCATTGTTTTGATACGGTCGGGATCCTTTTTCATCACGTAAAACTCCTGCAATTCAAGCGTCTCACGAAGCTCTGAAAGCTGTTCTTCTGTGATGTTTTTGGCGGCATGGTAGGATGCCATTCCCTCAATCTGCATACGCACCGCAAAGATATCCTCAAGATCCTGCTCGGTCACGCCGAGGATCACAATACCGCGCGCGGTGATCTCAATGATATGCTCCTGCTCAAGACGTCTGAGCGCCTCACGCACAGGTGTACGGCTCACGCCGAGATCACTGACAAGACGCAGCTCCGTCAAAATTTCGCCGCGCTGATATTTTCCGGTCAGGATCTCTCCTTCCAAACGATCAAACACCTGTTCTGCCAGGGAAACTGTCTTATGTTCTAACATGATATTCCCTCCTCAAAGCTTCTGAAAACGCTTACCCGAAAGCTCTTCTATCTTCTCTTCCAGCTCGTATACGGAAAGCGTGGTCTGTCTGCCGCCCTCATACTCTTGGTCGATCCACTCCTTAAGAGCAAGCACCAGGGGATCTCTCTTATCTACTGCTTCTGCGGCAGAAAGACGGTAGTTTTCATTGATCCAATAAGCGATTCCGGCAAGACCGGACGTCTTTCCGAGCATAACGGTCGCGCTCTTGTTAAGGATCTTCTTGGTATCGAAAATATTGTAGATTTCCTCATCCTTGAGAAGTCCGTCGGCATGAATACCCGCTCGCGTTACGTTAAAGCTTCTGCCGACAAACGGAGTCATCGGTGGGATCTGATACCCCATCTCGTGCGTGAAATAGTCCGCGATCTCGGTGATCACCGTGGGATCCATCCCGTCAAATGAGCCGCGCAAGGACGCATATTCAAACACCATTCCCTCAAGCGGCACGTTACCTGTTCTCTCACCGATTCCAAGCAGGGAGCAGTTCACACCACAAGCACCGTAGAGCCATGCGGTCGTAGCGTTGGAAACAGCCTTGTAAAAGTCGTTGTGTCCGTGCCATTCCAGCATTTCGCTCGGCACCTCGGAATAATGCTGCAGACCGTAAATGATACCGGGCACGCTCCTGGGAAGCGCTACCTCCGGATAAGGGATACCGTAGCCCATCGTATCGCAGGCGCGGATACGCACGGGGATACCCGCATCTTTAGACATCTTCATTAGTTCATTGACAAAGGGCACGACAAAGCCGTAGAAGTCCGCACGCGTGATATCCTCAAGATGGCATCTGGGCATAACGCCCGCCTCAAAGGCATCGGCAACCGTTTGCAGATAGTATTCCATGCACTGCTTTCTCGTCATCTTCATTTTCTTGAAGATATGATAGTCACTGCAGGAGACCAGAATTCCCGTCTCGCGGATACCGAGATCGCGCACCAGCTTGAAGTCCTCGCGGCTGGCACGGATCCACGTGGTGATCTCAGGGAATTTCAAGCCCAACTCCTGGCACTTCTGAAGCGCCTCGCGATCCTTTTTGCTGTAAACGAAAAACTCTGTCTGGCGTATGATCCCATAGGGACCGCTGAGTCGCGACATCAGCTTGTAAAGATCCACGATCTGCTTGACCGTATACGGTTCGACAGATTGCTGACCGTCACGGAAAGAGGTATCCGTGATCCATATATCCTGCGGCATGCCGATCGGCACGCGCCGATGGTTAAACGCAATGCGGGGAACGTCGGTATAGGGATATACCTCACGGTAAAGGTTCGGCTCCTCCACGTCCTGCAGGGAGTAGCGATAGGTGCTCTGCTCCAAGAGATTTGTCTTTGAAGAAATTTCCAACATTTGGTTTTTTCCTTCCTTTCTTCTCGAATGTATACAATTATACAACAATCAGCTATATTTGTCAATAGGGTTTGCAAAGCTCTGCTTTTTTCGTTTATTTATATAATATTGCATAAAAAAAGAAGTGCCGCTTGTTAGGTTTCACAACAAACGGCATCTTTCTTAAAATTATTCAAGTGTAAATTTTGCAGAGCGGATGATCGGCTCAACAGGCATTCCCATATCGTCATACAGGGGGTTATCCGTCATTTCGCGTGTGACACCCAGGTACATGGTTGTTTCAGTCCCCTCGATGGTGACCGTCGCCCCCTCCACCGTAACGATCGCATACAAGGGATCGTTGTAAATAAGGGTGTTGCGCATGTAGTAGACCTTGTCCGTTTCCTCCTTCGGAAAATGATCGTGCGCTTTCGGCACCCAATCAAACGCCGCCGAATTAACGTCAAAATAGCAGATGCCATCAAGGATTCGAATATTATCTCTATGATGATGTCCGTTGATCGCCATAAGAACGCTGTGCTTTTTGCGAGCGTTCGCCTCATTGAAGATCCGGCGGACCTCCATTTGGTTTCTCACACCGTCCGCATCGCGTGCAAAGCTTTCGTGGCTGACCGTGATACAGGGATAAGGAGAGGACGCGATCGTCTCGCGGAGCCATTCCAGCTGCTCGGGCGGCATATGGTCACGATATGCGCCGTTGGCAAAATAATTTCCGTTGGAATAGTGATAGTACGTTCCATCAACGAAGAAATAATTGGGATTGAGAACGATCATGCGGTAACCGTTACAATCGAAGAAATAATAGCCGTCCGGCATATTGTAAAGCTTCAACGCTTCCTCATAGGAGCAACCGTCGGCGTCGTGATTTCCGAGGCAATGATAGGACGGGATATGGAAATCGTTATAAGCCTTGACATATTCCGCAACCTCTGTGGGGCCGTGGCAAAAATCTCCCGCGTGAATAATAAATTCACACTTCTCTTCTTCGGCACGCCTTTGGATAAGGCGAAGATCATCCCACGTTCTTCCCGGAAATTTTCCGGGCGCATGATGCCAATCGGCAAACAGTAAAAATTTCATAAGCAAAGCTCCTTTTGCATTTTGAATTCTCCCTTGGTATTTTAGCATAAAACGCCGTCAAAAGCAATACAAAATCAGAGAAAACATCTTTAAAAAAAGAATTGCAAACGGACATCCCGATAACAAAGCCTTTCGGGGTGCCCGTTTGCAATTTTCAATATTCCTTCAGCAGATCCTCAAGCAGTCGGATCTTTTCATTGGCATAATTGTATGCTCCCTTGAAATCATCATTCTCACGGCAACAGATCTCAAGCTCGGAAAGAACCGTATAAAGCTCGATCTTATTAAGCGGCTCTTCCCTGCCAAGCAACTGTAAAAGAGATGCGCGCGAGTCACTGTAATTTCCTTCCCCCATCATGAGGCGGATACGGATATGCTCACAGAAAAAGCTTCCCTCCTCCATCTCTTCAAGATATAGACTTACCTGTGTACAATCGCCATTATCAAGTGCATCAAGCGCTGACACATAGCGGGAAAAAGGAGAAACGGAAGACAGAGCATCCTTTTCCTCTTCATCCAAAAAATCAGAGTACAGGGTATGTGAAAGCCTTTCCATGTAGCGAAAATAAACGCGCGCCTCGGCAAGAACACCGTCCGTTGGGTAAACCGTTTTCTCCGCATAGCTGAGCGCCTCGTCAAAAAAACGGCATGCGGAGCGCAATCTGCCGCTCCAGAACTCCTCCTTGGCAATCCCCACGTCACAGCTCGACAAAAGCAAGGCGATCTCGTCATCAGGCTCGGGACAGGCAGACACGCAAAGGCTCCTGCATCCGCGCAGATCTCCTGCGGTATAAGCACGCTTGATATTGGGAAGATTGCTCATTTTCCGATACATGATCTCATCTCCCGCCTCTGCCAAAAGAAAGCCTGCGGGAACCCCTAGGCGAGACGCAATGTAAAGCACCGTTGAAAGAGAGGGATTTGCCGAACCGTTTTCGATACAGCTGAGCATATTTCTGGTAATGTGATCGCCCGCGAGATCCGCTTGCGTCATGAGCTTGGCAATCCTCAATTCCCGAATTCGTTCACCGATATTCATAATGCGCTTCGTTTTTCCCGTTTGTTAAATTACTCAGCGATCGCATCCTCGATCACTTCTTCAACAGCATCGGAAAGAACAGCGTCCTCAGAAGCCTTAGCCTTCTTCTGCTCCTTGCGGCGTTCTGCAGCCGCTTTTACCTTGCCTGCTGCGCGTACGGGGACAGCGGCAGCAACGCCCAGTGCGGATTTACACTTTCTGAAAAACATGTGAATATATCCGGGAACACTCTTGGAATCGATATAATCCTCAAGAAGTCCGTAGAATCTGTCCATGTTCGCATCCAGTACGTTGGCGATTCTGTCCGCCGTTTCGGTATAGATGCCCTCTGCCGTGTAGCGTGCCTGGTCGATGCGGATAGCATACTCCTTTTCAGCCTGTGCCTCGATCGACTTCGCTTTTGCAATTGCGGGAGCCAGAAGATTGGTATAGTCTCCGTCCATCTTCTTCATCAGCTTGTCATAAAGCTCGACCTTTTCCTCAACACTCGCGTCAGCACTGGTGATCTTATTCAGTCTTGCCACAAGCTCCTCGACCTGCTGCTGTGTATTGGCAAGCGCGATGGACTTTTCTTGAAGTCTCGACTCCGCCTGTCTGACATATTCATTGACCTCGGATTTATCATATCCGTTCAGCTTATTACTGAATTGAACCGAAATTTCCGCCATAATAAAATCCTCCTGACAAAATACAAAATGTACCCTTTTTTATGTACTTTTCCACACTTATATCTTACCACACTTTCTACTGCAATGCAACCGTTTTTTCGCATTTTTCAAAAATTGGTGGATTTGCACAAAATAAAATTTCTTTATTTCTTTTAAAAAAAGGCTTGCTTTTTGGAAATAAGAATGTTATAATGATACGGTATCAATGCCTGCATAGTTAAATGGATATAATAGCCCCCTCCTAAGGGGTAGTTATGGGTTCGATTCCCGTTGCGGGTGCCAAGGACAAGAGGATGTGTTATCTCATAACACATCCTCTTGTCCTTCGTTTCCTCTACAAATCGAAACCCACGAATGCACCGTACGGTGCATTCTCAATTTGCGCATATCCTTCTAAGGTTTATCGCCAAACAAACGGCGCAAATTTGGGTTCAGATTCCCGTTGCGGGTGCCAAAAGAGGGGCGCAGTCCAAAGACTGCGCCCCTCTTTTGGCACCCGCACGGCGAACCCATTTCCGCGCACAGGATATACATTTTTCGATCCTTCTTTATTGACAGATTATACTTCCGATCTCCGACTGCATCAGCGGAATCGGGGGCGCATACCCCGCCCGAAGATCGGGGAGTTTGCTCACCAGGCGCAGGGCGTGGGTATATTCGCCGCAGGCGAAATTCCCGTTGCTTCTACGTTGCCTTTTGGCAAGCGCGCGGAAGATTCGCTCGCCCGTGGCTCTCTCTCCGCCATAGCAAAAGGGCACCCGTTTGGGTGCCCTTTTGCTATGGCGGAGAGAGAGGGATTCGAACCCTCGTTAGGGTATTAGCCTAAACACGATTTCCAGTCGTGCGCCTTAGACCAGCTCAGCCATCTCTCCGTGCCGACCTGTATATAATACCACAACAGATCGATTTTGTCAAGCCTTTTTTCGAAATATTTTTGGTTTTTTTTACTTCATCGGAAATATTTTTCCAATACGTATTTTGCTATGTGCTCATCGTTTGAGCAATCGGCTACAACGTCGGCTGCATCTTTCAGCTCCTGCCATGCATTGCTGACAGCAATCCCAAGTCCTGCGGCACAGATCATGTCGATATCGTTCTTACTGTCTCCCAGCGCGAGGGTCTCCTCACGGGCAACGCAAAGACTCTTTGCAAGACGGAGCAAGGCATTTCCCTTCCCCGCATCCGTTGAAAGGATCTCAATATTATGTACCATGGAGGAAACGATCATCACGCCGCCCATCTGTTCAAGACGTGCGATACATGCCTTACAATCCTCATCGTCATGAACAGATGGGCGGCGTGATG
>SVSZ01000056.1 GCA_015064025.1 Oscillospiraceae bacterium
GAAATCCGCAAGGATTTCTTCCTTAAATAGCCACTCTACAAGCGATTCTCGCCCGTAGGGTGGCATTATGGTAATGTAAGAAGTCTGCGTTTCTCGTTTTCTTATTCCGTGTGTTTTTGTTCTGCGCGAAATGACTCAGCCCCTTTTCACGTTGAAAGTGTCGCAATGCAATCCAAAAGGTCCTGCGGCTTTTCTGCCAAACGGTCGGCACCGTTCTCCAAAAGCTCCTCTCTTCCACGAAAACCCCAAAGCACACCGACTGTGAAAAGACGCGCGTTCTTCCCCGTTTTCATATCCGTTGACGTGTCGCCCACATAGATACAGTCCTCGGGACACACGTTCATATCCTTCATCACGGAAAGCACTACGGTCGGATCGGGCTTGAGCGGAGCGCCCGGCTTCTGCCCTGTGACAAAATCGAAATACCCATCTCCGTAAAGCCTTGTGATCACTGTTTGGGCAGCAAAATCCGGTTTGTTAGAAACGATCGCCATGCGGATCCCCTGTGACTTGATCCTGTCAAGAACCTCCCGAAGCCCATCAAAGACAGTCGTTTTATACGCTACGTCGGCATTGTACGCCGTATCATAATCGTGATACACGCGCCCGTAAAGCTCCTCACTATAGCAATTCCGGAACTCCAGCATCTTTCGAACCAGATTGGCGATGCCCGTGCCGACGAGATACTTGTACTCCTCAACCTCGATCGGTGCAACACCGTTCTTCTCCAAGGCGTTGTTTGCGTAGTACGCAATGGTCCCGATGGTATCCAGCACCGTCCCGTCAAGATCAAATATACAAAGCTTAATCATAAAAATCTCCTCACTGCTTGATCAGCTTCTGATCGGAAACCACGATGTATCCGTCTCCCATCTCGAAATCAGAGACTTGCTTGGGATTTTTGGAATATTCGTTCCGCATTCCCGTAAGATACCAGGAGATGTCCGGATCGTTGCCGTCGTAAATGAGTCCCTTGTAGGTCAAGACAAGGTGCATCCTGTCCTCTTCCTCAAGGATCTCGTATTCATAATGAAATTCCACCGTATCCTCATAGATCACCTGAAACATCACCAAAAGATCCTTTGTAAAAACAAAAACTCTGTCTCCCACACCAGCCTCGGGAATATACGTTCCCTCAAGATACAAGCTCCCGTCGTCTCTCCTCTTTTCACCCGCCGCACAGGATGACATCGCAGTCACGGCAAGTAAGAAAATACATACGGAAAGCACAACACACAATCCTTTTTTCATTGAGCACCCGTCTCCTTTGTTCTTTTTCCTTTTTGGTGCCGCCTGCGTCGCGGGCGGCGTTTTTCCTCGTTTTTCTTTTTTGTGGGCTTGAGCACCGCCTCGGCACGTCCTACGCATGTGGGATATGCCACACTGAGCATCGTAACGTCTACGTGCAATTGGCGACAGATCGCGCCAAGCAATGACGCCGTCATATGAGCATCCACGTCGCTTTTGTGCCGTCCTGCCGGGATCGGTTCACCGCACCACGCCGCAAAGCACCCCTCCAGCCCGTGCGCCTCCCTGTGCACATCAAGCCTTTTGCAAAGCCGCTCCAGATCAAGCCACGAATACTCAAGGGGCGTGAGCGCATAACGCTCGCAGTCGGCCCGTAAAGCTCTGATGTCGTTGTTCAAGGAAAAACCAACGGCAAGATCTACCGAGGAAAACAACCCGCATATTTCATCATAGACCGAAGGAAATTCGGGAGCTGCCTCGATCACCTCTTTCGGATATCCGAGAATATGCGTTTCGACGTATTCGTTCCACTCACACGCCGGATTGATCAGAAGATCGGTCGGCGGTGTCAAAATCCGAAAATTTTCATCAGTGATGAGATAACCGAAGGAATACACGGAGCCCACCACGCGTCCGTTTGCAAACTCCATATCAAAAAACAGAAGCTTTATGACAAGCCACCTTCCTTTCTTTCTCAACATTTTAACATATCTCGCATAAAAATTCCACACAATTATGTAAACAAATAAAAAAATCACTTTTTGTCTCTTTCCTATTTACAAACCTTCAAAAATGCAGTATAATATAAGCAGAATCGCGCAACACTGCGCAGCTTTACTCATTTAAAATCAAGCCCACACAACAGGAAGGAGATCCCTCATGTACAAATGCGAGCGAGAGGACGAGATCATGGCGTTGCTCGGAAGCACCGAATACGCAACCGTCGAATATCTTGTCAAAAAGATCAATATCAGCGCATCCAGCATCCGCAGAGATCTGAAAAACTTAGAGGAGCGCGGACTTGTCATCCGTAGCTACGGCGGCGTAAAGCTGGCGGAAGCCACGGGAAAGCACATTCCCTTCTCCCTGCGCAGTCACGAAAACAGCGTACAGAAAAAGCAGATGGCAAAAGTAGCACTCAAGCTCCTTCACCCCGGAGAAACCGTTTTTCTGGACGGCTCCAGCAGTGCTTATTTCGTATCTGAGCTTCTCCCCGCCCTCGGTGGCGTGACCGTCATTACCAACAGCATAGACGTGATGTCACTGCTCTCGCGCTACGATATCAAGGCATATTGCACGGGAGGCGTGATCTCGGGAGACAACAGAGCTGTCCTTGTCGGCGGTTACACACAGGAGTTCTTGCAAAAGCTTCGCGCAGATGCGGCACTCTTTTCGGTTCAAGGCATCCATGCGGACGGAAGCTTTTTCGACTGCTACGCCGAGGAGGTCGCAGTGAGAAATCTGATGATGAAGAATGCCAAGCGCAAAATCCTCCTTTGCGACAGTAGCAAATGGGGACGTGCCTCTACCTTTTACCAAGGAAATATTGCGGACATCGACTATCTTGTCACCGACCGCGATCCCGCCCCCTTCTTTGTGGAACCGACGCCAAAAAAATACGTTATCGCATAAAGGATCAAGGATACATATGACACAGAAGCAAAAAAAGGAACGCTTGGAACAAATCGCAAATAAGCTTGAGGAGCTCTATCCGGATGCCGTTTGCGCACTGGAATGGGAGGGAGAGCCTTGGAAGCTTCTCATCATGGGACGCCTTTCCGCGCAATGCACCGACGCGCGCGTCAACACAGTTTGCAAGGAGCTTTTCACCGCATTCCCCACCCCACAAGCAATTGCAGAGGCAGATATCGGGGAGCTGGAACACATCATCCGTCCCTGTGGGCTCTACCGCGTCAAGGCACAAAACACCAAGGATGCATGCATCCTTCTTATAAACGAATACAACGGGATCCTTCCCGACAGCATGGAGGAGCTTTTGCGCTTTCCCGGCGTTGGAAGAAAGGTCGCCAATCTTCTTCTCGGTGACATTTACGGCAAGGGAGGCGTCGTCGCCGACACGCACTGCATGCGTATTTGCGGACGCTTCGGAATGTACCGCGAGGATCTGCGCGATCCCGTAAAGATCGAACGACTTCTCACGCCGCTCCTGCCGCCCGAAAAAATCAGTGATTTTTGCCATCGCATCGTGCTCTTTGGACGTGACGTATGCAACGCACGCTCTCCCGCGTGCATGACCTGTCCACTTCTTGAGCTTTGCGAGCACGGGACCCGCAAGGAAAAGAAAGCGTAAAAAACGTTGCCGAGGCGCTTGTCCTCGGCAACGTTTTTTATGATAAGGAATCTATATATTCCTCCAGCTCGCTTTTGATCACGGAGACCTGCGGTCCGTAGACCACCTGCACGCCTCCACCCTTGCGGATCACTCCACCCGCGCCGCTTGAGCGCAAAAGCGCTTCGGAGACAAGGTCGGGATCCTTGACGCTCACACGCAGACGCGTCGCACAGCAATCGAGCCCCACAATGTTTTCCTTTCCCCCAAGCCCCTCAAGGATGGTACGGGAGATATCGTTTGCCGTGGTGCCACCGCTTTTCTTACTGTTATAATCCGCTCTTGTATAAAGCTTGACCTCCTCATCCGCGCTCTCGCGCCCGGGGGTCTGGTAATCCCTCTTTTTGATGAGAAACCGGAAAAGCAGAAAATATACGATGAAATAAAGAATACCCACCAAGGGAATCATGATCCAATTGGTTTTCTCATTTCCCTGCAGAACACCGAAGAGGACAAGGTCGATCAATCCCCCCGAAAAGGTCATACCGACGCCGACGTCCAGAAGGTGCATGAGCATATACGCAAGACCCGCGAAGATCGAATGGATCACGTACAGCACGGGGGCTACAAACAAAAAGGTAAATTCGATCGGCTCTGTGATACCCGTGAGCATTGAGGTCAACGCCGCCGAGAGCAACAGTCCTCCCGCTACTTTTTTCTTCTCGCTCTTGGCGCAGGTATACATTGCAAGCGCCGCCCCGGGAAGCCCAAAGATCATCAAGGGGAATTTACCGCTCATAAATCGGCAGGCGGATACGGAAAATTTTGTAACGTTCGGGGAGGCAAGCTCTGCAAAAAAGATATTCTGCGCACCGTAAACCATCACGCCGTCGATCATTGCGGAGCCTCCGACGCCCGTTTGCCAGAACGGCAGATAAAACACGTGGTGAAGCCCGAACGGGATCAGGATACGCTCGGTAAAGCCATAGATCAGAGTTCCCGCATATCCGGAGCGCAAAACAAGATCTCCCAGTGCATAGATCCCCGTCTGAACAAAGGGCCAGACAAAGAACATCAGAACACCGACAAGGATATACGCCGTTGTGGAAATGATGGGAACGAAGCGCGTACCACCAAAAAAGGAAATGACGTTGGGAAGACGGATCTTATAAAAACGGTTGTTGAGCCAGGCAACACCAAGGCCTACGATGATACCGCCGAACACTCCCATCTGCAAGGATTCGATACCGACCACGTTTGCGATCGTTCCCTCTTGCATAGCTCCTTCTGCCAATTTCCCTGTAATGGCAAGCAGTGCATTGATGGTTTTGTGCATAACGAAGAAGGCGATCGCGGCAGAAAGTGTGGCGGTTGCTTTTTCGTTTTCTGCCATCCCAAGGGCAACGCCCATGGCAAACAGCAGAGGCAGATTGTCAAAGATGACGGTTCCCACGGAGGACAGAAGTGTAAATATAGAATACGGAACCGTCCCGGGTCCCATAATTCCCAAAAGATTGTAGGTCTCCAGCATTGCGGGATTCGTAAAGGACGCTCCCACACCGAGCAAAAGTCCCGCGATGGGGAGAAGTGCGATCGGAAGCATAAAGGCGCGTCCAACCCTTTGCAATACGCTGAAAAAGCCTCCACTCTTTTTATCTTTGATCATTGTAGCGGACATAATTTATCCTTTCTTTACAAGACGGAAGCGCATGGCAGTATCCTTTCCTGCCCTGCACGCTCCGTACGTATATTCAATATTTTCGATTCGTTCCGAATTGGTGACGATCACCGCCACCGTATCGGGAAGTCCCTTCTCCTTGATAAAATCAAGATCGACCTTTGCTAACGGCTCCCCCGCGCGAACACGCGCGCCGTCTTTTACAAGAGGCAAAAACCCCTTTCCACCAAGGCTTACGGTGTCTACACCGACGTGGATCAGAATATCCAAACCGCCATCGCTCAATATCGTATAAGCATGCTTGGCTTGCGCAACACTTTCCAGCGTCCCATCGATCGGCGCGCAGATCTCTCCCGACGAGGGGATGACGCCAAAGCCGCTCCCGAGCATTCCGCCTGAGAACGCCTCATCCGGGATCCTTGAAAGCGGAACGCATTCCCCTGTGGCGGGCACGAGCAACTTTTCTTCTTTTTTTCCGAACAGCATCCTGTATCTCCTTTCTTATTTGCATTCCGTGACCTTTTCGCGAAGCCCCAAAAGATAGGGTGCGGAAACAGACAATTCGTCGATCCCCATGTCCGCAAAGCGCTGTGTCAGATGAAGATCCGCCGCCATCTCTCCGCAGATCCCGATCCATCCGTCTCTGGCATGGATCTGCTCAGCGGCATGCTCGATCAAGCGCAGTACAGGCTCCCGATTCTCCTCGCAAATGCCACTCACCAATGGGTTTTGTCGGTCTGCCGCCAGAGTATACTGACAAAGATCGTTGGTTCCCACCGAAAAGAAATCCGCCTCACACGCAAGCTCATCACTCATGATGGCAGCTGCGGGCGTTTCGATCATCACCCCAAGCTCGACCCCAGCATCAAAGCCGACGTCTCGCCGCCTCAGCTCCTCCATACACTCAGACAGGAGTGCACGGCAACGCCTGATCTCCTCGGCACAGACGACCATAGGAAGCATAATGGAAATGCTGCCAAATCCTGAGGCTCTCAGAATGGCGCGAAGCTGTGTTTTGAATTGCTCCTCGTCCGAAAGACTGATACGGATCCCACGAAATCCGAGTGCGGGATTCTCCTCATGCGGCAAACGAAAATACTCTGCTTGCTTATCTGCGCCCATGTCAAGGGTGCGAATGACGATACGCTTTCCCTTCATCCGCTCCACCGTCGCGCGGTAGCTTTCAAAAAGCTCTTCCTCCGTAGGATACCGATCAAGCGACAAATAAAGGAATTCGCTTCGCAGAAGCCCGATCCCGTCTGCACCGTTGAGATAGGCGACCTCCGCTTCATGCACGTCCCCTACATTCGCGTAGATCAGAATCCTTCGTCCGCTTCTTGTGACGGCGGGCTTATGGATAAGCGAACGCAAGTATTTCTCATGCTCAACCGCCAGCGCGTTGACCTTGCGCGCCCTTTTTTGAAACTCCTTCAAGGTCGTCTCATCGGGAAGAAGCACAAGCGTGCCCTCGGCGGCATCCAAAAGCGCGTACGTCCCTTCGTATGAGTCGGCGATCTTCCCCACGCCGATCAAAGCGGGAATTCCCATCGCACGCGCCAAAATAGAGGCGTGCGAATTCGGAGTCCCCCCGAAGATCACAAAGCCGAGAAGCTTGGATTTGTCAAGCGTCACCGTCTCCGAGGGTGTCAATTCATCTGCCACGAGAAGGAATGGCTCGTCAGAATCCACCGCACGTGCGTTTTCCTCACCGCCAAGAACCGCAAGGATCTGTCGTGCCACGTCCTTGATATCCCCCGCGCGCCCCGAAAGATAGGGATCGTCCAGCGCCGAAAGCATTGCTTCAAATTGCTTTGCCGCACGCTCTACGGCGTCCTCGGCACACGCACCGTTGCGGATCTCCTCCTCGATGGCTTCCGAAAAATCTTCATCCGAGGCAAGCATGGCATGGATCTCAAAGATCTCCGCCTCACTCGCTCCCGTTTCAAGAGAAACGCGCTCGGAAAGTGTTGTCAATCGCCGTACTGCCTCGTCGATCGCCGTTTTTACACGCAAAAGCTCCTCCTCGCGGGAACGGGTGAGGTCTCGCTTGATCACAGTCTGCTCACGCTTGAAAAAAGCAAGCCGCCCTGCAGCGCATCCGCTTCCGATCCCGACACCCTTTCGCGTGACGTTCCGTTCATATTCTTTTTTCATCTTCAAGCGCCGCTCCCCCAGGATTCCTTACAAAATCGCTCCATGGCTTGCCTTGCCGCTTCCTCATCGGCGCCGGTGATACGAAAGCATAAAACGCCGCCGTGAACAGCCCCCAAGCTCATCAAGGAAAGAAGGCGCTTGGCATCTGCCTCTCGATCCCGATAGATTACACGGATCTCCGCGTCAAATTGTTTGGCAAAGGTCGCAAGCTTCCCCGCGGGTCGTGCATGCATTCCGTTGGGATCCTCGACCGTATATGAAAACTCCTTCATCTTTGTCCCTCCCTGTGAGAAAAAATCGTTCTTGCTCTTATTTTTCCTTTTTCGGACGGTCTTATACAAATTTTACGCGACAAAAAAAGAGGAATCTCCCGATTCGGGAAATTCCTCTTTCTTTATGTAAGGTTCAAAGATTATCTCTGGATTCTTCCGGAGCCGTCGCCGCCTGCGAGCTTTTCAACCTCGGCAAGAGTCACCATGTTGTAGTCACCCTCGATGGAGTGCTTGAGTGCGGAAGCCGCAACTGCGAATTCCACAGCCGCCTGGGTGGACTTGCCGTTCATCAAGGAGTAGATCAAGCCGCCGCCGAAGGAGTCACCGCCACCGACACGGTCAATGATGTGAAGCTCGTACTTCTTGGAGAAGCAGTATTCGTCTCCCTTAACGTCGTAGAGCATTGCAGACCAGCCGTTATCAAACGCACTGTGGCTCTCACGCAGAGTGATGGCTACGTAGGAGAAGCCAAACTTGTCAGCCAGCTGCTTTGCAACGGACTTATAGCCCTCATGATTGAGCTTACCGCCGTAAATATCGGTCGCCTCTGCCTCGATACCGAATACGTCCTTTGCATCCTCTTCGTTGGAGATGCAAACGTCAACGTACTGACAAAGCTCGGTCATAGCCTCGCGTGCCTCAGCTCTTGTCCAGAGCTTTCCGCGGTAGTTAAGGTCGCAGGAGATCTTCACACCTCTTGCCTTTGCAGCCTTGCAGGCATCCTTACAGATCTCAACAACGTTCGCACCCAAAGCGGGGGTAATTCCCGTGAAGTGGAACCACTCTGCACCGTCAAAAATGCTATCCCAATCAAAATCCTCACGCGTTGCCTTTGCGATTGCGGAGTTCGCGCGGTCGTAAATACAAACGGAGCCTCTCTGAGATGCACCCTTTTCATTGAAGTAGATACCTACTCTATCACCGCCGCGAGTGATCTTGGTGGTGTCAACGCCGTATCTGCGAAGACTGTTGACTGCTGCCTGACCGATCGCATGGGTGGGGAGCTTCGTGACGTATGCAACGTCCATGCCGTAGTTTGCAAGAGAAACGGCAACGTTTGCCTCACCGCCGCCGAAGGTAAATTCAACGTGGTCGCACTGAACGAATCTTTCGTAGTTGTAGGGCTGAAGACGGAGCATCAGCTCACCGAATGTAACAATTTTGCTCATCCTTATGTTCTCCTTTGATTATTTTACAAGATGGTATGCAAAGCCGTCGATCTCATCTGCGAGATAAACGAACTTCATAGCGCCGTTTGCGTCATAGGTCGCGGTGGACATATCGAACTTCACGCCGCGGCGGGACAGATGGTAAACCGCGCGATCTACGTTGTTGGTAGCAATCGCAATGTGACCGTGTGTACCGGGTCCCTTCGCAGTCATCAGCTCAATAGCGGAGCTTGCGAAGATGGACTTGGAGGTTGCGTTGGCACCAAAGGAGAATGCATTGGCAAGGACGCCTGCCGCCTCCTCAGCGGTCGTTCCGCAGGGATTGATGCCGACGTGACGGAACTTGAAGCCGAGCATGGTGTCAACTGCCTCGCGAACGAGCTTTTCGATGCCTGCAAAATCACCTGCTGCGATCATATCGGGATTTACCATCCAGCTACCGCCGCAGCAAAGGATCTTCGGATTTGCGAGATAGTCGCAAACGTTGGCGGGGTTGATACCGCCTGTGGGCATAAACTTCACGCCGCCGTAGGGAGCGGACATTGCCTTGATCATGCTCAGTCCTCCGGACTGCTCTGCAGGGAAGAACTTTACAACGTCAAGCCCCAGAGTGAGCGCCTGCTCAATGCCGCTGGGATTGTTGATGCCGGGAACAATGGGACAGCCCTTTGCCTGGCAGTATTTAACGATTTCGGGATTGAAGCCGGGGCTGACGATGAACTTTGCGCCTGCCTCAATGGCGTCATCGACCTGTGCGGTGGTAAGAACCGTTCCCGCACCGACGATCATATCGGGATATTCCTTAGCAATGATAGAGATCGCTTCCTTTGCAGCTGCGGTACGGAAGGTGACCTCTGCGCAAGGAAGTCCCCCGTCGATCAGCGCCTTCGCAAGAGGAGCCGCATCCTTTGCATTGTCGATCTTGATGACCGGGACGATACCGATCAAGGAAAGTTGCTTTACTACATCATTCACTTCAGTGTCCTCCAAAGTTTATTTTTCTACGACTATAATTTTACACCAAAACATGTCCTGTGTCAAGGTGTTTTTCGTTTTTCAATAAATCTTTTTGTCTTTTTAAGGGAGGGTTGCGGTTGACAACGTGCGTTTTGCGTGGTACAATGAGAAAAAGCAAAAAAGGAGAAGACAGACAAGTGATGACACCGATTCAAGTGGCGCTTTTTGATATGCAGGATCCCGTATATCGGGAATTTCAATGCAAGCTGATGCCAACAGTTGATCCGAAAACGGTCATCGGCGTGCGTACACCCGTCTGCCGACGCATGGCAAGGAGCCTTTCAAAAAGTGCCGAAGCCGACGCTTTTATGCATGCCCTTCCCCACGTTTACTATGAGGAAAACAATCTTCATGCATTTCTCATCGAAGGAATAGGCGACTATGATGCGTGTGTGGATGCCTTGAATGCCTTTCTCCCCTTTGTTGACAACTGGGCAACGTGCGACTCCATGAATCCCTCGGTGCTCGGAAGGCACAAGACTTCCCTTCTCTTGGATATTGAGCGTTGGCTCTCTTCCCCCCACGTCTATGCCGTGCGCTTCGCGATCAAGCTTCTCATGACCCATTTTCTCGACGAAGACTTTGCCCTCGCTTACCCCCGGCGCGTTGCTGCCATTGTAAGCGAGGAGTACTATATCAACATGATGATCTCCTGGTATTTCGCAACGGCACTTGCCAAGCAGTACGACACGATCCTTCCCTATCTTTCCGAGCATCGTCTCTCCCCGTGGATCCATCAGAAAACAATCCAAAAGGCGATCGAGAGCTATCGGATCACGGATGTACAAAAGAAAGAGCTGAAAGCCCTGAGGTAAGATTTAGGGGGTGTCTCAAATTGCAAATTTGAGACACCCCCGTCATTCATTTCATTTTTTCAGAGAAATCCCTCATCATCGCAGGGATATCAATGCTCTGCGGGCAGACCTTTGTGCATGCGCCGCAGCCGATGCAGGCGTTCGGATGCGTCTCCTCATTGAGTGCCGCAACCGCACGGCGTGTGATGATCGTCCAGCCCGTAAAGCTCTTTTCATTGTAAAGAGAGATCAGATACGGAATGTCAAGCTTCTTCGGACAATACTCCGTGCAATAACGGCAGGAGGTACACGCCAAGGTGTTCTTTCCGCTCTTTTCGGACGCAATGCGCATCAGCGTATTCCATTCCTCTTCGTTCAAGGGCTTGGACTCGGAGAAGGTTTTTATATTCTCGGAAAGCTGCTCAAGATTCGACATTCCCGACAGCGTTACGGTTACCGTGGGAACCGTCTGCAAAAAGCGGAACGCCCACTCTGCCATGGAAGCCTCGGGACGGAGGGTGCGCAGACGGGATTCATATTCGGGCTCCAGCGTAGCAAGCCCACCTCCGCGTACAGGCTCCATGACCCATACGGGAATACCGTACTGTCCAAGAATATCCACAAGTGACTTCGCGTCCTGGAAGCTCCAGTCCAGCCAGTTTAACTGCAGCTGGCCAAACTCCATATATTCCCCGTACACCTCAAGGAAGCGCTTCATCACATCCGCATTTGCGTGAAAGGAGAAGCCAAGGTGGCGGATGCGTCCGTTTTCCTTTTGCTTTTTGACGTATTCAAGCGTCCCGTACTTGGGATCGAGATAACGGTCAATGTTCACCTGCGTGACACTGTGAATGAGATAAAAATCAAAATAGTCAACACGGCATCTTTTGAGCTGCGCTTCAAAGATCTCCTCTATTTTGCCGTGATTGGCAAGATCGTAGCCCGGGAATTTTGAGGAAAGATAGAAGCTGTCGCGCGGATATTTCGAAAGGATCTCCCCGATCACCGGCTCGGAATTTCCACCGTGATATCCCCATGCGGTATCGTAATAGTTGATCCCGTTCTTCATGGCGTATGCCACGATCTCCTCGGTCTTTTTCATATCGATACGAGCGCTGTCACCGTCGACGGTCGGAAAGCGCATACATCCAAGTCCCAACGCGGACAGGGACAGATCCTTAAAATTCTTGTAAATCATATGTACTCCTTTGTAATGGTTCGTTCCTCCTTCATTATATCCGGAACAGGCGCCGCCGTCAAGAGCTTTTTTTTGAAAAATCATCCCTTCATCAAAACTTTACTTAAAACTCCTTGATTTTTCAAAAAAAGTATGATACAATGAACGGTAATAGCTAATCAAGCACGTACACCGCAAAGGAGGGCTCTTATGCATATTCAGGAATCGGGAGAAATGTATCTGGAAACGATCCTTGTTCTCTCTCGCAAATCAAGCCACGTCCGCGCCATTGACGTCGGCGAGCATCTCGGCTACTCCAAGCCCTCTGTCAGCCGCGCGATGGGGCTTCTCAAAAGCGGAAATCTGATCGTGATCGACAAGGACGGCTCGATACTTCTTACGGATGAAGGTCGTGAAATCGCCGAAAAAATATACGAGCGCCACACTATGCTTACAAAATTTCTCATAGCTCTCGGTGTGGACGAAAAAACTGCTTCGGAGGATGCATGCAAGATAGAACACAGCATCAGCGACGAATCCTTTGAAGCGATCAAGCAGCATGCAAAAGCATGGAATGAGGCTCATTGACACCCCTTACGGGATGTGGCAATGAGCCTCGTCTCATATTCAGATCTCCCGATCCGCGCGCTTTCGGTATTCCCGCGGTGTCATTCCCGTTTTCGCCTTAAAAAGCCTGCGGAAATAAATGGAGGATTCAAACCCAAGCTTTTCACTCAGCACCTCGATCGATACGTCGGGGCTATCAATGAGTGACCGTTCCGCATGACGGATCATGATCCGATTCTTATATTCCACAGGAGAAACCCCCATCTCCCGTTTGAAGCATTCGTAAAAATAAGACGTGCTGAGGTGGCAAAGGGCGGCAAGATCGGATACACGCAGAGGCTCGTCGTACCTGCTCTCGATGTACCGCACAGCACGGAGAATACGTTCGTTGATGGAAAGCGTGGCTTCGTAGCGCATGCGCGCAAACAGATGTGCAAGCAGCTCAAAAAAGCTGCCGAGCGCCAAGAGCCCGTCCTTTTCATCCTCCCCCTCTTTCGAAAGGCCTTCAAACGTCTCAAAAAACGCCTCGCAATGCGCTATTTTTTGCAGAGGATAAACGCGTGTTCCGATCGGTTCTCCAAAGGGAACCAAGTCAAAATGACAGGAATACACCTCCGTCCCCTCCTCTCCAAGCCAATAGGAATGATATCGACAGCCCTTGGGAACAAAAACAACGTCTCCTGCACCGAGACGGATCCGCTCCTCTCCGCAAACAAAGCACGCACTTCCCCGCTTGATATACCCGAAGCTATGCAAGGGACGCGGCGCATGCGTATAGTCGTTTTCGTCGCCCTTTCTTGTTATAAAGCGGCTTCCGCGCAGATAGGTCAAGGGAATGGAATACTGTCTCAATTCAATCACCACCGTAGAATCGTTTTGTTTTTTACTATTATACGCTCTTTTTATTTTTCTGTCAAGCGAGTATAATGAAATTGTTAAAATTCGCTACAGAAGGAGATACTGTATGGAACAAAGCAAAAAAACCGTCCTCATCACAGGCGGTGCCTCGGGCATGGGCCTTCGCCTCGGTCAGTGCTACGCCAAGGAGGGTGCCAACGTCGTATTGGTGGACATCAATCCCGAAGCGCTTGATGCCTGTGTCGCCCAGATCCGCACGTATCATGAAAACGTGATGAGTGTGAAGGTAGACGTCCGCATTTATGAAGAGGTCTGTGCCGCACGCGACGCGGCGGTGGAGAGATTCGGTTCGATCGACATCCTTATCAACTGCGCAGGCGGTGCCGAAACGCGCATCCACAATATGCACAGCGTCTTCTACGAAAACCCGATCGAGATCTACGATTTCGGAATCGACGTCAATCTCAAGGGTGCGATGTATTTCGACCACGCAGTTATGCAGCAAATGGCAAAGCAGAACAGCGGTGTGATCATTCATCTCGGCTCGATCACAGGGGAAGAAGGAAGTCCAAATGCCGTAGCATATTCCGCCTCCAAGAGCGCCTTGATGCACGGTGTTACTAAATCCATTGCACAAGCAGGTAAAGAGCACAATATCCGCTGCGTATGCATCGCCCCCGGTCCCGTCATGACCCGCCCCGCAATGGCAAACATGAAAACGATGCTCGGACGCGCCGCAGAGGTACAGGAGATCGTTGACATGATCATGTACGCAGCCTCCGACAAATGCGCCTTTCTCAACGGTGTTTACATCTTGATGGACGGCGGAAGAAACGTTATGTTCAACAGAGAGTAAAGGAGACATAATATGACAAACAAGCCGACCTTTTTACATCAAAACAAACCTATGATCACCGCCATGGTACAGGCAACCAACCCCGACGATCTCATTCAGCTGGTTCGCACCGCCGCCTTCGACGGCGCAGACGCATACGGCTTTCAGTGCGAAAAGCTGGAAAGAAAGTATCAAAACGAGGAGACCGTCAGAAATATCTTCGACGCAATGGCTCCGCGCCCGATCTACGCTACCAATTATCGCTTCTTTTCTAATGAAGGTAAAAGCGATGATGAAATTGCCAAGGGGCTTCTTTGGCTGTGCGATATGGGCGCTACGCTGATCGACGTCCTCGGCGACCTCTACTGCCCCACCCAATATGAGATCACAAAGGATCACGCGGCGATCGAAAAGCAGAAGGCGCTGATCGCAGAGATCCACGCAAAGGGCTGTGAGGTGCTGATGTCCTCGCACACCTTGACCTTCATGAGCACCGAGGAGGTGCTGGCAATCGCAAAGGAGCACCAGTCGCGAGGCGCGGACATCTCCAAGATCGTCACCGCTGCCAACTCGGAGGAGGAGGAGCTGGAGAACCTGAAAACCGCGACCGTTTTGCGCCGTGAGCTGGATATTCCCTTCCTGTTTTTGTCGGGTGGAACACACAACCATCTGCACAGAGCCTTCGGACCTATGTTCGGCTCCTGTATGTGGCTGACTGTTCCGCTGTACGATCAATGCGCAACGCCGTCTCAGCCTCTGTTACGCTCCATTCGCGCGATCAGAGACAATTTTGATTGCTGATCCAACAATAAACAGATGCACCCCGTTGTTCCGACACCGATTTTTCGGATGCGTATGTGAACACGGGGTGCAAATTTATTCTCCTCCCTTTTGTAGAATCGTGGTCGTTTTTTTGTATAATCGTGTGTTTTTTTCGTCTTTTATGGTGGTATAATGAGAACGGAAACTATGAAACAGAAGGAGA
>SVSZ01000057.1 GCA_015064025.1 Oscillospiraceae bacterium
GGGGGGAGTGAACCGCGGTTCACTCCCCGAACGTATTTCAAAATTACTTTCCGAAGTATCTCTCCAAGAGTCCCTTGAACGCACGACCGTGGCGAGCCTCGTCGCGTGCCATCTCGTGAACGGTGTCTTGAGCCTCCCTCCATGAGGGAGGGGGACCGTCGTAAGACGGTGGAAGGAGTTTCCACGACAAGAGAAAAAGAGGGGGGAGTGAACCGCGGTTCACTCCCCGAACGTATTTCAAAATTACTTTCCGAAGTATCTCTCCAAGAGTCCCTTGAACGCACGACCGTGGCGAGCCTCGTCGCGTGCCATCTCGTGAACGGTGTCGTGGATCGCGTCAAGATCAAGCTTCTTTGCCATCTTGGCAAGCTCGAACTTACCTGCGGTTGCGCCGTTTTCAGCCTCTACGCGGACAGAGAGGTTCTTCTCTGTGGAGTCGTATACGCATTCGCCGAGAAGCTCTGCAAACTTCGCTGCATGCTCAGCCTCTTCCAGTGCTGCTTCCTTCCAATACAGCGCGATTTCGGGATATCCCTCACGAGCTGCTACGCGGGACATAGCAAGATACATACCAACCTCGGTGCACTCGCCCTGGAAGTTTGCACGAAGACCTTCGATGATCTCAGCGGGAGCATCCTTTGCAATGCCGACCACGTGCTCGGCTGCCCAGGTCATTTCCTCGGTTTCAACAAGCTCAACGAACTTTTCGCCGGGTTGCTTGCAAAGAGGGCACTTGTCGGGACGAACGTCGGACTCTACAATTTCACCGCAAACGGTACATTTCCACTTCTTCATAATATGTTCTCCTTTGAATATCTGATGTGCGGGCTTTTTTGCCCTTGATTCATTGTAACATAAAATATTCTTTATGTCAACTGAAAAATTCTTCAAATGCAAAAAATCTTTGGGGAAATACCTTGACTTTTTTCCCTTTTTAGGGTACAATTTTTATAAGAGGAAAATCAAAGAAAGGATACTTTTCAGTGCAGGAGAAAAACAACAAAAACACAGGAAAAAGGCAATATGATCCCGAGTTGATCCTCTCTGCTTTTTTGCTGATCTTTATTGCGCTTGCAATCATTTTTACCACCGTTTTGGTCATCGTGTTTGCAACGGGTACACCCGATGGGAACGGAGACTCCACACACGGTAGTCACCCCGGGGAAGACGACAACTCTTCAGAGTACGTGTTTGCAGGCGCTACGCTTTCCTCGCTTCCTTATATGAGCGGCTCTTCAAGCGAGGTGTCCTCGATCAACTCGGAGTACGCCGCGCTCATTGACGCGGAAAGCGGTGAGATTTTAGCATACAAAAACGCCGATAAAAAATTCAATCCCGCGTCCTTAACGAAGGTCATGTCCCTCATCGTCATGTGCGAGAGCTTGACACAGGAGGATCTTGACAGGGAAGTGCTTATGTCAGAGGACATGCTCACTTACGTGACGTCGGGTAACTATGTGGGAATGACAAGAAGCTACTTTGAGATCGGTCATAGTGTGAAGGTAAAGGATCTGCTCTACGGAATCGGCATCGTTTCCGCCGCAGACTGTGCCATGATGGTGGTGCGCTATCTTTTTCCCGAGGACAACCTTAAACGTGCAGAGGCAAGGTTTGCCGACTTGATGAACGAAAAGGTAACACAGATGGGTCTTAAGGATACTCACTTTGACAATGCCATAGGGCACGAGAGCGAGGAAAACTATACGACCGCTTCCGACATGGCGGCGATTATGGCGTATGCTTTGGAATGCCCCATGATCGAGGACATTCTCTCCTATTCAAAAGCATATTCCTTCCGTGTGAATTGCACAAAGGATGGCGTAGAGGAATCTCTTAAGTTGACGCATTACAGCACGCTTTTTAACGTCAATCCTCAAAGATCGAGCAGGATCCGTGCTTATGAAAATAAATTCGGTGAATTCTCGCTTTCGGGTGCCGAGTTCCTCGGCGGGAAAACGGGTACGCTCGGTGAGGGCACCAAGAGCGAGCCTTACCTTTATTCACTTGCCAGCTTTGCCGAGTCTGACGGAAAAACATACATCCTTATTACGGGTGAGACCACCCTTTCCTACGGTATGATGGTAGACGCCAAAACACTTTACGAGGACTACATAAAATAAAAATATCTCCTTGCCGCTCTTCTGCATATAATTTTACAGAAGACGGCAAGGAGGTTTTTTATGCTGATCACAAAAACATACGATCGGGAGCGTGCCGTTGAATACGCGCTTACGTGGGCACTTGACCGCAACCCTCTGTTTATCGATTTTACGGGGATCGGCGGAAATTGCACGAATTTTGTTTCCCAGTGTGTTCTGGCTGGCTCGTGCACCATGAATTACACCCCCGATTTCGGTTGGTACTACGTTTCTCCCGAGGAGCGTGCACCTGCATGGAGCAGTGTGGAATTCTTTTACGATTTCCTTACAGGACGCGAGAGCTTTGCTTCTGTAAACGGAGGTGCGGGACCTTATGCCAAAGAGGTGCTGCGGGAAGAGGCGGAGATCGGTGACGTTGTGCAATATGCCAACAGTGAAGGGGACTGGTATCATACCGTGATCATCACACGGATCGACGGGGAAGAGATCTACGTCAGCGCCCAGTCGGATGATGCCCGTGACCGTCCGATCTCCTCTTACAATTTTGCAAGCGCACGTTTTTTGCATATTGAGGGCGTGCGCGTAGCGCTTGATGACGACGCATGCTATGAGATACTTCTCAACGGCGGAAACGAGGATCGATAAAAAGGGGGGGAATGATCCCCCAAGGGAGCGCCTTGATTCATAAAACGGTAGGGGCGTTCACATTCGTCCCTACCGAGTATAGATTGATTTTATGTCTTTCACACAGCCTTTTTCATCGATCGATCTGTTCGATCAGCTCTGCCATCGACCGTCCCTTTGCAAGGTAAATGTCGGAGGAGGCGGCAAGGCGCTCTTGATTAAAGTTGTGCTCGTCGAAAATGCCGACGGTCAAAAAGCCCGCTTTCTTTGCAGTCTCGATTGCCACAAAGGAGTCCTCAAAGACACAAAGCTCCGATTCCTTCTCCCCCAAGGCATCTTTTGCAAGCAGATAAATGTCGGGATGATCCTTGCTTTTGCCAATGTCTGCGCAGGAGAGTACGGTGTCGAAATACTTGTCGAGCCCCAAGTGAGAAAGCGCGTGAAGGATCACGGGCTTCTCCGTGGCGGACGCAATACACCTTTTAATGCCGCGGTTTTTGAGGTGCTCCAGAAATGCAAAGGCACCGTCCTTGACAGCGACCTCATGTTCATAAAAGCTGATAACTCCCTTTTCCGAAAAGGCAGCCAGCTCCTCGTCTGAGACGGACAAGCCGTAAAACTCCTTGATGCGAAGCTGAGCCGCGCGGAAGGTGAGTGTGCGTACCTCGCAGTCAAGTGCGGGATCGGGGATAAGCTCCTCCTCGTTCAGATATTCCCGTCCAAGCTTTTTCCAGTATTGTTCCCAGAACGTAAGAGAGTCGATCAGCGTTCCGTCCATATCAAAAATAGCACCCTTGATCTTCATTGAATTTCTCCTAAAAAACGTATGATTATATGATTCGGTAAAGTGCGTCAATGTCTTCCTTGGTGGTCGCCCAGCTTGTTGCAAAGCGGACCGCGCAGTGGTCCTCATCGACTCTCTCCCAGATCTCAAAGCGGACAAGCGGGGAAAGCTCCTTGATCTTTGCATCCTCCAGAATGATGAATTGCTGGTTCGTGGGGGAGTTTTTGAAGAAGCGATACCCCTTATCTGCAAACGCTTTTTTCAGATCTTCCGCTCTTTCAATGGCGTTTTTGCTGATTTCAAAATAAAGCCCGTCCGTGAAGAGGGTGTCAAACTGTACGCCGAGCAGACGTCCCTTGGCAAGGAGCGCACCGTTTTGCTTGACGATAGAGAAAAAGTGCTTCGGGGCATTGTTGTGCGTAAAGACGACAGCCTCACCGCAAAGTGCTCCTACCTTGGTACCGCCGACGTAGAATACGTCGCAAAGCTCTGCGATGTCCGCAAGCGTGACGTCTGTGTCAAGGCTCATAAGCCCGTAGCCAAGTCTTGCTCCGTCAAGGAAGAGGGGAAGGGAGAGCTTGCGACAAAGCGCCGAGATCTCGCGAAGCTCCTTTAGTGTGTAAAGCGTCCCGTACTCGGTAGGATGGGAAATGTACACCATGCCGGGGAATACTTCGTGCTCGTAGGTAGGTTTGGCATAAAAATTGGAGACAAGCTTTTCGACGTCGCATGCCTTGATCTTTCCGTCGTATTGGGGGACGGTCAGCACTTTGTGCCCCGAAGCCTCGATCGCGCCCGCCTCGTGGGCGCTGATATGTCCCGTTGTGGCGGAAATAACGCCCTCGTATTTTTGAAGCATGGAATCGATCACGATACGGTTTGTCTGCGTACCGCCTACAAGGAAGCGGACGTCCGCATCCTCGCGCTTGCATGCTGCACGGATCTTTTCCTTGGCACGAGCGGTGTAAGGATCGTTTCCGTAGCCGGGGCATGCCTCCATGTTTGTTTTGACAAGTGCTTCAAGAATTTTAGGGTGTGCACCCAGATTATAATCGCATTCGAAAGATAACATAAATAACTCCTTGAATTTTTTTTGTTTTGCCGTGATAGCCTACGGCTATTATGATATCAAAAAGGAAAGCTTTTGTCAAGCATGTACACATTTTTTATTCGCTGAAGAAGCTTTTCAAGCGCGTTTCGGTCGGGGATTCATGCTTGATTTTTTTGTAAGTACGGGAAAAATAATTTGCGTCTGAAAAGCCACAGTAAAACGCGATCTCGGAAATGCTCATGTTCGTGGTTTTGAGCAGGTGCTCTGCTTTTTCCGTGCGAACGGTGTTCAGATATTCTATGGCGCTTTGCTTCATAACATCCTTGAAGAGCTGACAAAAGTATCCCTCACTCATATAGAAGATGCTTGCAAGCTGTGCCGTGGAGAGCGGTTTTTCATAATTCTGATTGATATAGGTGATTGCCCTGTTGATTTTTTCCAGCTTGGCGACGTGTCTTGCATAGTGCGAGCCGCTGAGCTCACGCAGTGCGTGGTTACGGATCAGGTGTGCCATAAGAAGATGCACGGCTCCCCGTCCCTCCAATACAGAGGGGAGATCTCCTTCCTCCATAAGCTTTGCAACTGTTGGAAAAAGATCGGAAACATACGGATCTCGGATCAATCTTTTGAAAATAATACAGGTGTTTCCGAAAAAGAAAGGGGAGAGCAGGAGGCAAAGAAAGACACAGTCCCCTCTGCCGCCGCGATGAAGCTCACCGCTATTGATCACGGCGCAATCTCCCGCCATAAGCTCTATTTGCTCACCGTTGCATTCCAGACGGCAGGAGCCCTCAAGTATCAGATGGATCTCTGTGTGCTCATGCCAATGCTCCGAAAAGCCATATCCATTGTGGGCATACTTGCTGAGGCGAAGCTCAAAAGGGTCTTTTCCTATATTTTCGTACAATCGAACGTCCATCGTGTAATATTTCTCCTTGAATGTATCTGACCTAAAAATTGTGCTATAGAAAATCAAAAAAACTCTTGCAATCCTGTATTTGATATTGTACAATATTATTAGGAAAAAGTCAACGGAACGCGATCCTTTTTTGAAAAAAATTGAAGTAAGGAGTTCTTTTTATGAAAACGTTAAAAATTGCACTCATCGGTTTCGGAGGTATTGCGCGTGCACATTATTCGGGGTACCGCCTTTTGCTGAAGGAAAATGCTCCGATCTCTCTTGTTGCGGTTTGCGACTGCAACCCCGCACAGTTTGAAAGATTTCTCAAGATCAACACCGAGACAGAGCAGGTAAAGCTGGATCCCTCCATTCATACTTATACGGACGTCGATACGCTTCTTGCGAATGAAGAGTTCGATATGGCGGACATCTGTCTCCCGTCTTATCTCCATAAGGAGTTTTCGGTCAAGCTCTTGCGCGCAGGGAAGCACGTGCTCTGTGAAAAACCGATGGCGCTCAGCTCTGCGGAGTGCGAGGAGATGCTTGCGGCGTCAAGAGAGAGCGGGAAGAGATTGATGATTGCACAATGTCTGCGCTTCTGTCCTTCTTATTTGTATTTGAAAAAAGCGATCGACGAGAATCTTTACGGTCGACTCAAGCGCATTGAGATGAACCGTTTGAGCGCACATCCTCTGTGGGGCTTCGAGCACTGGTTTGAGGACACGGCACGAAGCGGCGGTTGCATTTTGGATATGCATATTCACGACGTAGATATGGCGAGGTTTTTGTTTGGGGATCCGCAGGCGGTCAGCACTGTGGCGTACGACGGAATCACGCGTTGGCAAATGGAAAACACACGTATGTTTTATCCCAATCTGACCGCCGTGATCAATGGCTCTTGGGATGAAACGCGCGGCACACCGTTTGTTGCAAACTTCTGTGCGGTTTTCGAAAAAGCAACGCTCACCAACACCCCCGATGACAACGTTTCGGTTCATCCCGAGGGTGGGGAGCCCTACGTGATAGAGCCGGAAGGGATCGACATGTATGCGGCTGAGATCGAATACTTTACGAAAACAATTATGGAAGACCTGCCCAATGACGTCAATCCTCCCGAAAGTGCCACCGAGACGGTCAGAGTGATCGAGGCACTTCGCAAGAGTGCGGCGCAGGGTGGAGAAAAGATTTCTTATACACCGTACCATTGATCAAATAAACAAAAAAGGAGTATTTGTGATGAAGCTTGGAGTGCTTGTCAACTTAAATCAACAGTCCGACATTGCGGAAAAGATCCGCGAGGTCAGTGAAATGGGGCTTTTCTCCTGTCAGATTTCCTGTTGGGATCCCGAATGCTATACCGACGCATATGCCGACCGGATCAAGGAAGCACTTGCGATCTACGGTGTAACAGTGTCCTCCTTCTGGGCAGGCTGGACAGGGAAGGGCGTGTGGAACTTTTACGACGGTCCCGCAACGCTCGGTCTTGTTCCGGAATACGCGCGCTTTCAAAGAATTCTTGAGCTCAAGGCGGGCTCGGATTTTGCCAAAAAGCTGGGTGTAGATCAGCTTGCGACGCATGCCGGCTTTCTTCCCGAAAATCCTTGCGCCGAAAATTACCGTGGCGTGGTGTGTGCTTTGCGTGAGGTTGCGCAGCATTGTAAGCAAAACGGTCAATATTTCCTGTTTGAAACGGGACAGGAAACCCCCGTTACCCTGCGCCGCGTGATCGAGGACATCGGTCTTGACAATCTCGGTGTTAATCTTGACCCCGCGAATCTGATCCTTTACGGAAAGGCAAATCCCATAGATGCGCTTGATACCATCGGTGAATACGTGCGTGATGTTCACGGAAAGGACGGTTGCTATCCCACAAACGGTCATGATCTTGGCGATGAAATGCCTCTTGGAGAGGGGAAGGTCAATTACCCTGCGTTTGTTACCAAGCTCAAGGCGATCGGGTACGACCGTACCATTACCATTGAGCGTGAGATCTCGGGAGATCAACAGAAAAAGGATATCATTTCGGCAAAGGCACTTCTTGAAGCTTTGATCTGATCCTTGCAAGAAGGTGCTAAGTTAATGGGCGCGACCCAAAACGCAGTTTTAAAATAAAAACATAAACGCGCCCATAATGAATTGCTTTTTTTGCAAGCAAAAAGCATGAATTGATGTTTCGCTTTGCGAAACTCATGAATTGAACTTCGTTCATGAATTGCGCCTTCGGCGCATGAAAAAGCAATTCAAATCATGGAGGAGGCGCACGCCGACGAGAAATCATGAAGCCGCAGGCTTCAATTCATGACGCAATGCGTCAATTCATTACCGTCGGGGATAAAATTGCTGAAAGCAACGCAAAAGCACTTATGACAGACGATTTTTATCGTTCATCATAAGTGCTTTTCTGTTATTCTGTTAAAACTGCGTTATTGGACATCAGCTAATGCCTTAGCCCTTTTTTGTTTCAAAGAAGCGCACAAACGGTGCGTAAGTGTAGGTAAAAATGCAAAAAAGTGCGTGATCTCACATGTTACTGTATAAAGAATTTGAAAATACCTTTTGCCCAACAAAGCCAAGACGGAACGTTTGCATCGAGCCATTCTACAACGGTTGGAATATCTGCCGTAGTCAGATCTCCTATATGGCTGTAAACGTTTCCTTCTGCCATCGATTTGCCTATGGCAATCATACCGTAGGCGTGATCGCCAACGGCGGCATATTTACCTACAGCAAGTGCTCCCGTTGAGAAACAACCGACGGATAGTGCGCCAAAGGATATAAGTCCTACGCTGATAGCTCCTGCTGCAAATAATCCAAGTGCAATGGAACCAACAGCAAGTAGTCCGGCTGAGAACATACCTGCGGAGATCAAGCCAAGTGACAAAAGTCCAATAGATATTACTCCGAGCGAAAGCATACCAAGAGATACGACCCCTTGTGACATAAGACCGATGGAAAATACTCCGCGTGCCCGAATGCCTACCGCAAAAAATCCGTGTGCATGTTTGCCAATATGGTAAAGCGGCATACCGAAAATCATTTTCTCACTTTTGCGTTCGTGAAATTGTTTTTTGAATTTATCCCAAAATGTTTCGGGTTCTTTCGGTTCGATACCTTGCTTTTCGGTAATATCATCGTTGAGCAGATAATCCATCGAGCATTCAAAGAGCTTTCCCATTTTGATCAACTTATCGGTTTCGGGATATGCGATATCCGACTCCCATTTGCTGACGGATTGACGGGTAACGCCGAGAATATCGGCAAGCTGCTCTTGAGTATAATTGTATTCTTTTCTGAGCTTTGATAGTTTTTCGCCAAGTGTCATAATCGTTCTCCTTATGTTTTCTAACGCTGCGTTGCCATGATTGTAGCACACAAGGAGAAAACATACCACCAATTAGGCGTTTCTTTATGTAAATTTTGAGTTGCGTTTGGAAAAACAATCGTAATTTTCGTAAAAATCTTGTTTGCCGGTTAGATTATACTACAAATCCGTAAATCAATCAAGGCAAAGCTGTATATCATCGAATGATGCATCGCCTGTGCGATATGATGTATTTGCTTTGCAAATATGATGTTGTTCCCTTCGGTTGCAAGGATGCGATGTTTGCCATAAAATGTGGCGAAGCCACGCATCATTAGGCGAAGCCGTCATCATTGGCATAGCCAACAACATTTGCCGAAGGCAAACATCATTCAAAAAAGCGGATAAAAGGTGTCTAAACGAGGTAAAAACGAACAAAAGGTGTCCAATATAAATTATTTCTTTTTGTTCTCCCTTTCTTTCATCTGTTTGACAATGACAATACCGAATAAGATCACCGATATTAAGAGAAGTGGACCTGTACAAACATAAAGTGCAAATGGAATCTCTATCAATAAATTCAACAGATTTATAATACTGCCAATCAACAAACAAATGGAGGCTATAAGTTGTAAAATATTTACTTTCTTCATTTTATATTCTCCTTCAAGGTTTTACAGCTTGCAATCAGCATTCTTCTAATGCGACCGCATAGATTTCTGTAATTTTTATATGTTTCTTCATCAACACCATTTGTATTGAATAACAACTGCAACCAACCCTCCGTTTCGCTACATTCTTTGAGCGCGATTTCGAATTTTGAAAGCATATCCGCTTTACTTTGCCCGTAATTGGCTTCACGGATATTTGCGTACACACTACTTGAACTCTTGCGATTTTGGAAAAGAGTGTTGGAGGGAGCTTTTATATTTTGACAAAGTAATTCTATATCGGTCGCAAGGAGCTCCGAATATATCAATAAATAGTTTTTAGCCATACAATCACTCCCTTCGAAAATATTATATCATAAGTAAAAATGCTTGCTTGCAAGGGCATTTTTACGCCATGCATCAATGGCACAGGCGCACGGCAGTGCGCATAGCACGAAGTGCAATGGCTTGCGTAGCAAGACATTCTGTGGATATTATATCATATATTGCAAGGTAATTCAAGAGTTTTCGCATCCTCGCATCCCAATCGCGCCGAAGGCGTGTATATCATCCGCAACTCGTTGCGGTATATCATCAGCCCGTAGGGCTGGATATCATCAAGGCGCAGGTAGGATGCACGCTGGCGCGTGATGAGATACAAGGGCGGCGAGCCGCCCTTGATGATATACACCGCACTTTGTGCGGCGATGATATGCCAAGCCTGCGGCTTGGATAAACAAAAAAGGAACTTTTGGTAGACAAAAGTTCCTTTTTTGTTGGCGGAGAAGGTGGGATTTGAACCCACGCAACGCGTTAACGTCCTACGAGATTTCGAGTCACGCCTCTTCGACCACTTGAGTACTTCTCCATAAATTGTATGCTTTTGTTGCAAGCCCAATCATTATAGCATATCTGCCGTAATTTTGCAAGTGCTTTTTTGAAAAAAGATGAATATAATTTTACGTCTCTTTTTTTGTATGAACTTTGTGCAATTTTTATGTAGAATAAACTCGTTTCATTCACATATTGTTCATGCATTCCGTTTTTAAGTATGCTATAATTAAGTTGTTGTAATATGAGATCTTCATTTTTTTTAATCGGAGGTTCCTATGGCGGAGAAGAAAATGCTTGCGATCGATCTCGGTGCGTCCAGCGGTCGCGGAATCGTCGGCTCTTTTGACGGCGAAAAGCTTTCTTTGAAGGAAAATCACCGTTTTTCCAATGATCCTGTCATTGTAAATGGCAGAATGCATTGGGATATTTTGCGTATTTTCCATGAAATCAAACAATCCATCACAAAAACCGTACTGGAGAAGGACGACGTTCGTTCGATCGGTATCGACACGTGGGGTGTAGACTATGCATTGCTGGATAAACACGGCAGAATGCTTTCCAACCCTGTTCACTATCGGGATACACGTACCGATGGCGTAGTGCCGTATATCGGTCGCTTTTTTAGTCAGAGCGAGCTCTATGGCGTTACTGGTATCCAGTGCATGAATTTCAATACGATCTTCCAGCTTGCGACCGAATTGCGGGATGATCCGACCGGCTTGGAGCGCGCGGAGCGGATGCTCAATATCCCCGATCTTCTCAACTACTTTCTCACCGGAAAGATGGCGAACGAGTACACCATCCTCTCCACGGGCGCACTTCTGGATGCGAAGGAACGGACATATGCCTATTCCATGATCGACAAGGTCGGGCTTCCGCGTCGGCTTTTTGGTGATATCGTTCAGCCGGGGCACTGCCTTGGAGGACTGTTGCCTCAGGTGTTGGAGGAAACGGGAAAGACGGATGCAAAGGTTTTGAACGTGGCATCTCACGATACGGCAAGTGCCGTGATCGCAGTTCCCACACAGGAGGATGATTTCCTCTTTATCAGCAGCGGTACGTGGTCCTTGATGGGAACCGAGCTTCGCGCTCCCATGATCAACGAAGCAACCGCGAAATACGACTTTACCAACGAGGGCGGCGCCTGCGGTACCATCAGATTTCTCAAGAATATTATGGGGCTTTGGCTGATCCAGGAATCCAGACGTCAGTGGAGACGCGAGGGAAGCGAGTACAGCTTTGCACAGCTGGAAGCGCTTGCCAAGGAATGCAAGCCCTTTAAGTGCTTTATCAATCCCGATGATGCATCGTTCGCAACCCCGGGAAATCTTCCCGAGCGAATTCGTGAGTACTGCCGCCGTACAGGTCAGCAAGTGCCCGAGAGCGTGGGTGAGGTCGTGCGTTGCATCTATGAGAGCTTGGCACTCAAGTACAGATATACCGCAGAGTCCATCAATACCCTCACAGGGCTCAACGCACGGGTGATCTACGTGGTCGGTGGCGGAACTAAGGATGGGTTCCTCTCTCAGATGACGGCGGATGCAACGGGAATGCCCGTTTCTGCAGGCCCCGAGGAGGCAACCGCGATCGGAAACCTGATGATGCAGATGATGACGGCGGGGGACGCGAAGGATCTGAAGGATGCAAGACGCATCGTTGCGGCTTCCTTCGACCGTAAGCATTACGATCCGACGACAGATCGCGCGCCTTGGGATGAGGCTTTTGCAAGATTTTGTGCACTCAACTGACGAAAAAAGACCTGTCAGCGCAAGGTGTTCGCATCTTGTGAATTGGGGAGATAAACGTAAAAAACAAACGGAGGCTTTATTATGAAGGACAATCAATTCGGAGAACTTGCCGTTATCGGCATGAACGGATGCGGCGCTTTTGCCGATCAGGTAGATTATTATCTGAAGGATTGGCGCAGACATGGGGACAATGACCGTAGCTTTTTGATCCAGGCGGACTGCCCCAGATTCGGTTCGGGCGAGGCAAAGGGTATCATCCATGAATCCATGCGTGGAAAGGACGTTTACATCATTTGCGACACCTTTAACTATGGCGTTACCTACAAGATGTACGGGATGACTGTACCGATGAGCCCGGACGATCACTTCGCGGATCTGAAGCGCATCATCGCTGCGATCGAAGGTAAGGCAAGACGTATCACCGTGATCATGCCCATGCTTTACGAGGGAAGACAGCACAAGAGATCCAGCCGTGAGTCCTTGGACTGCGCACTGATGCTCCAGGAGCTTGTCAGTATGGGCGTATCCAACATTCTGACCTTCGATGCACACGATTCCCGTATCTGCAACGCGATCCCGCTTTCCGGCTTTGATAACGTCCGTCCCGCATATCAGATGATCAAGGCTTTGGTGCGCGCGGTTCCCGACATACAGATCGATAAGGATCATATGGTAATCGTATCTCCCGACGAGGGTGCAATGTCCCGCTGCATGTACTACAGCTCCGTGCTGGGTCTTGACATCGGTATGTTCTACAAGAGAAGAAACTATTCTGTTGTCATCAACGGAAGAAACCCGATCGAGGCACATGAATATCTCGGTCAGGATCTTCACGGCAAGGATGTCATCGTTGTTGACGACATGATCGCTTCGGGCGAATCCATGCTGGACGTATGTAAGCAGCTTAAGGAAAAGGGGGCAAACCGTGTGTTCTGCTTCTCTACCTTCGGTTTGTTTACGGAAGGACTTGATAAGTTTGACCAGTGCGCGAAGGAAGGCGTATTTGATAAGGTGTTTACCACCAACCTTGTATACCGCCGTCCCGACCTTGCGGGCAAGCCTTGGTACGTTGAGGTGAATATGTGTAAGTACGTAGCTTATCTGATCGATACGCTCAACAACGATGCTACGATCAGCACCTTGCTCAATCCCGTAAAGCGCATTCAGAATCTGATGGAGAAGCACCGTAAGGATCTTTCCTCCCAGATGAAGATGGAGTTTGGCGAATAATTCTTGATCACAAAAGGGCAGTGCTTGCCCACAGCTTGTGCAAATATGAGTGCAATTTGTGCATGTCTGTGGGAAAGCACTGCTTCTTTGGTTAAAAAATGCAATTTTCGGTGAGCGTTTGACGAAAATTATGGTTTTTTGCGTGTAGGTGTTGCTTTTTTATCGGAAATATGATAAAATAAAGGAGCATAAAATACATTGCAAAACAAGGCACGTTGCCTACAATGATATGAATGAAGAAAGGAGAAAAAACGAAATGAAAATGCGTTTTGACAGTGATTCCGGCGGAATTTTCAAAGGGCTTGACATGGCTTTGGATTTTCTTTTGAATATGGGTGTCGCGTACGTCTCTTTCTTCATTATGAATGTCTTCAAGCCCAACATCAGTCAGGGTCGCGTTTTTTTGATCGCTCTTTTGTTTACGCTCCTGGTATCCATGCTTTATAACTATCACAACGTCTATCTCCCCATGCGAATCCATACACCGATGTTCTTTATCACCCGTATATTCGCAGTGCACGTGGAGGTCTTTGTCATCGGTGCCTTACTGGTTCTGACAACAGACGGGGCACACGACGTTTTCTATCTTTCATGGCTCTTTTCTGCTGTTGCCGTCAGCTTTTTGGTCATCACCTCCAAGAAGATTACGATGCTCGCGGTATTGCACAGCGTACGTGTTAAAAAGAAGAATCTGAAGCGTATCCTCATTGTCACGGACAGCCAGGAGATGGCTGACGAGTACATGGAAGAGATCTTTGATAATCCGCAGTTCGGTTACACAGTGATCGGATATATTGGGAATTTGAACATCGTAGGCTTGCCGCACCTTGGAACGACAGGGGATCTTGACCGCGTTTTGAAGGAGGAAATGCCCGACGAGGTGATCATCGCGCTTGATACGGTGCGTAAGAAGCTGATCACACGTTACATCAACGTCTGTAATAACAACTGTGTCAAGGTGATGGTGGTGCCTGCGATCTGCGGTTACTTCAAGTCACCGAGACAGATCTCCATGATGGGGAACCTTCCTCTTCTGGATATTCGCTCTACTCCCTTTGATAACCGTCTTAACCGATTCACCAAGCGCACGTTTGATATCATCGGTTCTTTGATTTTGATCATTATCACCTCTCCCTTGATGCTCTTTACGGCGATCGGTGTGAAGCTTTCTTCACCGGGACCGATCCTCTTCAGACAGACCCGTGTGGGACGCAAGAACAAGGAGTTTACCATGTACAAATTCCGTTCCATGCGTGTCAACGATACACAACAGACGGGGTGGTCCACCGAGGAGGATCCGAGAAAGACACGCTTTGGTGCATTTATCCGTAAGTTTGCTCTGGATGAGCTGCCGCAGTTCTTCAACGTTCTCAAGGGGGACATGAGCCTTGTGGGTCCCCGTCCGGAGGTTCCGTATTACGTTGAGAAATTCAAGAAGGAAGTGCCTTTGTATATGCTTAAGCACATTCCTCGCCCGGGGATCACGGGGCAGGCTCAGATCAAGGGACTTCGAGGAGATACCTCCATCGAAGCACGAATTGAAGAGGACATCAACTATATTGAAAACTGGACCTTCT